>NZ_JBIAIK010000007.1:0-151166 GCF_042871385.1 Streptomyces sp. NPDC005808
TTCTCAAGGAACGGACACTTCCTTCGTACTCACCCGAGAGACTCTCTCAGGCTTTCCTCCGGGCGTTTCCCTTCGGTCTTGCATTCCCGACTCTATCAGATCCTTTCGGGCCTGATTCCCAGTCGGCGGGATTTGCCTGAAGCCTTTCGGCGCTTTCGCGTCGCGGCCTTTCGACATTCACTACGTTAGCCGACTCCCTCAGCAACTCATAATCGAGTTCCGCGAGTTCGAATTACGGCATGCAGGCACGCCGATTTCGCCCCCGTCGAGGGGAGTCGTAGATAGTGGGTTGGCTGCTCTCGGCTGCTGGCTGAACGCCGTAACCGGTTCAAGCGGCTCGGGCTACCTTACGGACCCCCCAGGGGCGAGTCAAGTTCGGGGGCTCCTCGGCGCATGGGCCCGATAGGGGCTCACCGTCGGGTCGTTGGCGATCCAAAAGCGCCAGGGGTGAACGCTCCCGTCGCCGGCCACGCCCGTGCGGGGACCGCTGCGCACCTGGTCGGGGTCGACGGGAGTGCCCGTGAGGAGGGTCAGGGGACCTCCCTCGGGGGCACAGGCGTCGGTGCCGTCGAGGGTGCGGTCCACGTCCAGGGCTGTGGTCAGGCGGGCAGGTCCTTTGGCCAGTTCCTTGTCATTTCGGGCCGAGATTCGACGTTTGCGGGTGAGTTCTGCGCCCTCTGTGATCTCGCCGGCACGCAGCAGGACCGCACAGGGCTTGCCCTCGGGACCGCACACCAGGTTCATGCAGTGCCACATGCCGTAGGTGAAGTAGACGTACACGTGTCCGGGTGGACCGAACATCACGTCGTTGCGGAGTGTGCGGCCGCGATAGGCATGTGAGCCGGGGTCGTTCGGGCCGTCGTACGCCTCGACCTCTGTGAGGCGGACCTCGATCGGGCCGTCCGGCGTGCTGCGTACCAGGACGCGGCCCAGAAGGTCGGGGGCTACGTCCAGTACAGGTCGGTCGAAGAAGTCGCGTGTGAGGGGCGTACGGTCAGGGGCCGTGATCATGGCGTACGAGCGTAGTCCAGATGGGTGCGTGTCGGCGGGGTGGTCAGGGGGCGGCTCCCTTGGAAGGGTGAGGGCGCGGAACCGGCGGCGGTCGGATTGCGTTTGTACGGATCAAGGAATCCAGACAGACAGCAAACAGCAGACACAGGACAGAACAGGCGTTGCCTGGGGAGGAAGTGACATGGGGTTCAAGCGGCTGCTTGCGAGCCTGGGGGCCGGTGGGGCTTCGGTCGAGACGGTCCTGACCGAGATCAACACTGTTCCGGGCGGCGTCGTCCAGGGGGAGGTGCGGATCCAGGGCGGGTCCGTGAACCAGGCGATCGAGGGTCTTTCGGTCGGTCTGCAGGCCAAGGTCGAGGTCGAGGGCCAGGACCAGGAGTACAAGCAGGACGTCGAGTTCACCAAGCTGCGGCTCGGTGGGGCCTTCGAACTGCAGGCCAATGGTGTGCACGCGGTTCCGTTCGGCCTCGAGATCCCGTGGGAGACGCCGATCACGACGATCGACGGTCAGCCGTTGCGGGGGATGAACATCGGGGTGACCACCGAGCTGCAGATCGCGCGTGCCATCGACTCCAGCGACCTGGACCCGATCAGCGTGCACCCGCTGCCGGCGCAGCAGGCGCTCCTGGACGCGTTCATCCAGCTGGGATTCCGTTTCAAGAACGCGGACCTGGAGCGCGGTCACATCCGGGGTACGCGACAGAAGCTGCCCTTCTACCAGGAGATCGAGTTCTTCCCGCCGTCGCAGTACCGCGGGCTGAACCAGGTGGAGCTGAGCTTCGTCGCGGACGACCGCGAGATGGACGTCATCCTGGAGATGGACAAGAAGCCGGGCCTTTTCAGTGAGGGCAGCGACTCGTTCCGCTCCTTCCAGGTGGGGCTGCACGACTACCAGCGCACGGACTGGGCCGCGTACCTGAATCAGTGGCTGTCGGAAGTCGGCAGCAAGCGCAGCTGGTTCTAGGCTCGGCCGGGAACCGTCACACCGATCAGGAGGTACCGAGGTGACCGAACTCAAGCGGCCGCCGCTCCCCCACGACTTCCATCCGCCCGTGCCGTCGTTCACGGTCACGAGCGATGATGCCGAACAGGGTGCGACGCTCAAGGACGCTCAGGTCTACGCGGCGGGGAACACCTCGCCGCAGCTCCGCTGGGAGGGCTTCCCACCGGAGACCAAGAGCTTCGCCGTGACCTGCTACGACCCGGACGCCCCCACGGGCAGCGGGTTCTGGCACTGGTCCGTCTTCGACATTCCGGTCTCGGTCACCGAGCTGCCGACCGGTGCGGGCACCGGCAAGTTCGAAGGGTTGCCCGAGAGCGCGGTCCAGGTGCGCAACGATTACGGGTCCAGGGACTTCGGTGGCGCCGCGCCGCCGCCCGGGGATCCGGCGCACCGGTACGTCTTCACGGTGTACGCCGTGGACCAGGAGAAACTCGGTCCCGACGCGGATGCGTCGCCCGCGGTCGTGGGCTTCAATCTGCGGTTCCACACCCTGGCGCGAGCCCAGCTGATCGCCGAGTACGCGGCAGGCGCGGACAGCTGAGGGTTCATGGAACGTTTGCCCGTCTCTGGTCTTGGAATTGATCAGAGGCGGGCATTTTTTATTGCGTTGTCCATCTCGGCGTGCCCGGCCAGAGTTGATCCAAGCCCGCCGGGGAGTGGGCTTGTGCGCAGAGGAGGTGGGCTGGATGCGGGACACGCTGGTGCTGAATGCGAGCTTTGAGCCACTGTCGACGGTGACGTTGAACCGAGCCGTCGTCCTGGTGCTGCAGGACAAGGCTGTCGTGGAGCAGGCCCACCCCGAACTGCGTATGCGCGGAGCCGCGCTCGACATACCCGTGCCCCGGGTGATCAGGCTCTGCCGCTATGTCCGGGTGCCGTTCCGAAGACAAGCTCCGTGGTCGAGGCGCGGTGTGCTGATCCGCGACAGGCACAGGTGCGCCTACTGCGGCAGGCGGGCGACAACAGTGGACCACGTGGTGCCGCGGGCGCAGGGCGGTCAGGACTCCTGGCTGAACACGGTCGCCTCGTGCGCGGAGGACAATCACCGCAAAGCGGCCCGTACGCCGGACCAGGCGGGTATGCCGCTGCTCCGGCAGCCGTTCGAGCCGACGCCGGCGGACGCGATGCTGCTGGCGCTGGGCCGGGACGACTTCGACGCGCTGCCGCAGTGGCTTGTGCAGCCGGCCGCGTAGTTCGTCGTACGTGACTGGGGCCCGCCTTCTTCGGAAGGCGGGCCCCAGTCACGTACATGCGCGTTCGTCAGTCGGTGACGGACGGCTTCTCGCGGCGCTCGGTGCCGCCGCCGCCCGAATTCCCGCCCGAATTCCCGCCCATCGGGCCGAAGTTGCCCATGGCGCCGCTGAGTCCCTTGAGTGCGTCGCCGATCTCGCTCGGCACGATCCAGAGCTTGTTGGCGTCGCCCTCGGCGATCTTCGGGAGCATCTGGAGGTACTGGTAGGCGAGGAGCTTCTGGTCGGCGTCTCCGGCGTGGATGGACTCGAAGACCGTACGGATGGCCTGGGCCTCGCCCTCGGCGCGCAGGGCGGCCGCCTTGGCCTCACCTTCGGCGCGCAGGATCGCGGACTGCTTCTCACCTTCGGCGGTGAGGATCGCGGACTGGCGGATACCTTCGGCGGTGAGGATCGCGGCGCGCTTGTCGCGGTCCGCGCGCATCTGCTTCTCCATCGAGTCCTGGATGGAGGTGGGCGGCTCGATCGCCTTGAGCTCGACGCGGTTGACGCGGATGCCCCACTTGCCGGTTGCCTCGTCGAGGACGCCGCGCAGGGCCGCGTTGATCTCCTCGCGGGAGGTGAGGGTCCGTTCCAGGTCCATGCCACCGATGATGTTGCGCAGGGTGGTGACGGTGAGCTGCTCGATCGCCTGGATGTAACTGGCGACCTCGTACGTCGCGGCGCGGGCGTCGGTCACCTGGTAGTAGATGACGGTGTCGATGTTGACGACCAGGTTGTCCTGGGTGATCACCGGCTGCGGCGGGAACGGGACGACCTGTTCGCGCAGGTCGATGCGGTTGCGGATGGAGTCGATGAACGGGACGACGATGTTCAGTCCGGCGTTCAGCGTGCGCGTGTAGCGGCCGAAGCGCTCGACGATGGCCGCGCTTGCCTGTGGGATCACCTGGATGGTCTTGATCAGGGCGATGAAGACCAACACCACCAGAATGATCAGGACGATGATGATCGGTTCCATCGTTGCTCCCCGTACCCTTCTCCGCTCGGTAATTCCTGAAGATCTTATGGTTGTTGAAGATCTTGCTGGACGAGTGTGACAGACAGTTGTCTGTGCTGTGGGGCGTTCGGTTCACTTGCGTCGTACGAGGTCACATGACGATCGCCGTGGCGCCTTCGATATCGACGACGTCCACCTCCTGGCCCACCTCGTAGGCCACTCCGGCGTCGAGGGAGCGGGCCGACCAGATCTCCCCGGCGAGCTTGATCCGGCCGCCGCCCGAGCCGTCGACCCGCTCGAGGACCACCGCCTGCTTGCCCTTCAACGCTTCTATGCCCGTGGCGAGTTGGGGCTGCTGTGCGCGGTGCCGGGCCGCGATGGGGCGTACGACGGCGAGCAGCGCGACCGATACGGCGACGAAGACGACGACTTGGAGTACGACACCGCCTCCGAGGCCCGCTGTGACGGAGCCGGCGACGGCGCCCACCGCGAACATCCCGAACTCGGGCATCGCGGTCACGACGAGCGGAATACCGAGTCCGGCCGCGGCGATCAGCCACCACACCCATGCGTCTATGTCGTCCACATGGTCATGGTAGGTCCGCGGGACCTGCCGCGGACAGGGCGCCGATCAGGTTGGAACAGGCTTCTTACCGGGGGCTTTTGGGGGTTTGCGCGGTCAGGACATGGGCAGGCCCTGCGCGGTCCAGCGCTCGCCGACCTGTTCCACGACGAGTGGGAGGCCGAAGCAGAGGGAGAGGTTGCGCGAGGTGAGTTCGAGCTCCAGGGGGCCCGCGGCGAGCACCTTGCCCTGACGGATCATCAGGACGTGGGTGAAGCCGGGGGCGATCTCCTCGACATGGTGCGTGACCATGATCATGGACGGTGCGATCGGGTCGCGGGCGAGGCGGCCGAGACGGCGTACGAGGTCCTCGCGGCCGCCGAGGTCGAGGCCCGCGGCGGGCTCGTCCAGGAGCAGCAGCTCGGGGTCGGTCATCAGGGCGCGGGCGATGAGGGTGCGCTTGCGTTCGCCCTCGGAGAGCGTGCCGAACCTGCGGTCCAGGAAGTCGCTCATGCCGAGGCGGTCGAGGAAGGCACGGGCGCGCTGCTCGTCGATGTCCTCGTAGTCCTCGTGCCAGCCGGCGGTCATGCCGTACGCGGCCGTGAGCACGGTCTGCAGGACGGTCTGGCGCTTGGGGAGCTTCTCGGCCATGGCGATACCGGCCATGCCGATGCGCGGGCGCAGCTCGAAGACGTCGACCTTGCCGAGGGTCTCGCCGAGGATGGTGGCGGTGCCCTGGCTGGGAAAGAGGTAGCTGGAGGCGAGGTTCAGGAGGGTCGTTTTTCCGGCGCCGTTCGGGCCGAGGATGACCCAGCGCTCGCCCTCCTTGACCGACCAGGAGACCTGGTCCACCAGAGCCCGGCCCTCGCGGACCACGGATACGTCCTCCAGCTCCAGTACATCGCTCATGAGCGCGTTGTCTCCCATTGCAGTCTCGGCCGTCGCTTACGTCTGTGGACGCAGCCCCCAGGGAAAACCTACGCCACCGGTCGGCCGCTCCATTCCATCGGCCGGTCCTTAGGGTGGAGGCATGCTCTCGGAACCACGCTCAGGACGACTGGCCGCCTGGGGAAACGCCCTTTTGGCCGGACTTGTTTCACCGGATGACGCGGTCCTCGCCATTGTCGGGGAGGACGCGGTGCACCGGGTCGAGGGGCTGCCGGGCGAGGTGGGGCCCGTCGGTCTCACGCTCGCTCTCGGCCGGCTGCGCGCGCTCGGGGTGACCGGGCTGCGGGTCGCGCTGCCCGCTCCCGGGCACCCGCTGGGGCTCAGCGGACCGCCGGACTTCAACGCGCGCGCTCTCGACGCCGAGGAGGCCGTCGTCTGCCACGGGGTGGCACTCGGGCTCGTCCCCGAGGTGTACGAGGCCGGTCCCGACGGCGATGTGCACGTCGAGGTCGTCTGGCACTGCCTCGCCGTACGGGAGGCGCCGCCGGCCGATGTGCCGTCCCTCGGGGAGGCCGAGCGGGAGCTGGCGGAGGCGTTGCGGGACGCCACGGAGATGCTTTCGCGGCTGGACGTGGCGGGGTCGGGGCCGGTCGCCGAGGCGGCGGTGGAGGCGTACCGGGCTCGGGCGGAGCGCGGGCGGGAGGTACTGGCTCCTGGGTATCCGCCACGTGCGGTACGGGTGTTGGAGCTTGCCCAGCGGGTGGGACTGCTGATCTCGGTCGCGCAGGAGAACGGGCATGGCGGGGCGGTGAGCGCTTCGGAGATGGCAGCTCGGGCGGAGGCGTTGCGACCGGTGGAACGGACGGGGCGGCGGGCGCAGGTGGCGGCGTACAACGCGTTTGTGGAGGAGCGGGAGCGGGGGGTTCGCTGAGCGGGGGGCTTTGTTGCCCCGTGGCGGGGTCGGCGGGAAGGTTTTTCGCCCCCTTCGGGCCGGCCCGGCCCTTGTTCCTGGGGGCTCCGCTCCCAGACCCCTGATCCCTCGAACGCCGGACGGGCTGAAACCGCGATGCCCACGGGTCGGGACGGTGCGCGCTCGTCCTCGCACGCCGGACGGGCTGAAAGAAAAAGCCCCGCATGCCGTTTCCGGGCGCGGGGCTCTTCTCGAATGGGGCGGACGTCAGTCGTTCACGCCTGTGTTGCCGAACGCGGGGTTCAGCAGGCCGATGACGTTCACGCTGTTGCCGACCACGTTCACAGGGATGTGGATCGGGGCCTGGACGGCGTTGCCGGAGGCGACGCCCGGCGACTTCACGGCTGCGGCCTCGGCACCCGCGTCGGCGACAGCGGCACCGGCAGAGGCACCGGCGGCGATCCCGGCGACGGTGAGGGCCACGGCTGCCTTCTTGGCGATGTTCATGAGAAGCGTTCCTCCTGCGTTTGCGGATCCGACCCGGCCGCGGGTCGTACGCTGAGCAACGCCCGTAATGCCCCTTACGACACGGGGGACTTCACCGAACTGCCCATTCGGCCTATTGGGCCGACGAGCGGACAACCCGACCGGCCCCCCGAGGGCACCCGGGAGGCCGGTTGTCATGATCGGTCCGGTAAGGACCTCAGTTGTTGAGGCCGAGGTTGCCGAATGCCGGGTTGAGAACGCCGATGACGTTCACGCTGTTGCCGACCGCGTTCACGGGGATGTGGATCGGGGCCTGGATGGCGTTGCCCGAGATGACGCCCGGCGAGCCCAGGGCCTTGCCGTCCGCCTGCGCGCCGTCCGTGGCGGAGGCGAAACCGGCACCGGCGGCGACGAGGCCACCCGCCACCATCGTGACAGCTGCGGCCTTCTTCAGGTTCTTCACTTCTAAGCCCTCCTAGCGACCACTGCGGCAAGTCCCGCAGCACGCACTGGAGAACGGCCGAGATCCACAGAGGTTGCGCCATCCGAGGGACATACACACGACGGTATGAATCTCAGCCCGGAGCGGGACCTTCCGAATTGCCGGTCACCCGGCCGCACCGTGCCGTACCGCCCACAGCGCGGCCTGGGTGCGGTCGGCGAGGTCGAGTTTCATCAGGATGTTCGAAACGTGCGTCTTGACGGTCTTTTCGGAGAGGACGAGCGCGCGGGCGATCTCGCGGTTGGAGCGGCCGTCCGCGATCAGGCCGAGCACCTCGCGCTCCCGCTCGGTGAGCGAACCGCCTCTTCCCTGGCCCGAGTTGGCCTCCTCCTGGGAGAGCAGGACACCCGCCACCTCGGGCTGGAGCAGGATGTGCCCGGCGTGCACGGAGCGGATGGCGCCGGCGAGGGCGTCGGGGTCGACGTCCTTGTACACATACCCGGCGGCGCCCGCGCGCAGGGCCGGGACCACCGTGCGCTTCTCGGTGAAGCTGGTGACGATCAACACGCGCGCGGGGTTGGTGAGTTCACGGAGCTTGCGCAGCGCCTCGACGCCGTCCATGCCCGGCATCCTGACATCCATGAGGACGACGTCGGGCTTCAACTCCTCGGCGCGGGCGACTCCTTCGGCGCCGTCGGACGCCTCTCCCACCACCTCGATGTCGTCCTGAACCTCCAGGAACGTGCGCAGGCCCCGGCGGACCACTTGGTGGTCGTCGACGAGCAGCACCTTGATTGCGTCAGCCACCAGGAACCTCCATCTCGATCGTGGTGCCCTTGCCGGGCGCCGATTTCACCGTGAGCGTGCCGCCGACCCCGCTCGACCGGTCACGCATGGAGACCAGGCCCAAGTGGCGTCCCGCACTGCGGATCGCGGTCGGCTCGAAGCCTCTGCCGTCGTCGGTGATACGCAGGACTGCGCCCTGTCCGTCCCGCTCAAGGGTGACGTCCACCTGAGCCGCACCCGAGTGCCGCAGCGCGTTGTGCAGGGCTTCCTGGGCGACGCGCAGCATGGCCTCCTCCTGGGAGGCGGGCAGCGCCCGTACACCGCAGCTGCTGAAGGTCACGCGCGCGGAGTGGGCACGGTCGAGGACCTGGATGTGGGTGCTCAGTGTGGCGACCAGCCCGTCCTCGTCCAGGGCGGCGGGGCGCAACTCGACGACGGCGGCGCGCAGTTCGTCGGCAGCCTCCGCGGCGAGCGCGGCCACCTGCTGCAGTTCGCCCTTGGCGCGCGAGGGGTCGCGGTCGACGAGCGTCGCGGCGGCCTGTGCGGTGAGGCGCAGGGAGAAGAGCTTCTGACTGACGGCGTCGTGGAGTTCGTGGGCGAGCCGGGAGCGCTCCTCGGCGATGGTGAGCTCGCGGCTGCGCTCGTAGAGGCGGGCGTTCGTCAGGGCGATCGCCGCGTGCTGGGCGAGGATCGTGAGGAGTTCCTCGTCGTCCTCGGTGAAGCCGCAAGTGCCTTCCGGTTCGGGGCTCCGGGGGTCTGGGGGGAGCTCTCCAGACGGACGGAGCTTGTTGGCGAGGAACAAGGCGCCGATGACCTCGTCGCCGTCGCGGATCGGCAGGCCCAGGAAGTCGGACATGTCGGGGTGGGCGCCGGGCCAGCCCTCGAAGCGGGGGTCCTTGCGGACGTCGGAGAGGCGCTCGGGGCGGGCCTCGTGGAGCATCGCGGCGAGGATGCCGTGCTGGCGCGGGAGCGGGCCGATGGCTTTCCACTGGGCGTCGCTGATGCCGTCGACGACGAACTGGGCGAAGCCTCCGTGGTCGTCCGGGACGCCGAGCGCCGCGTACTGGGCGTCGAGCAGCTCGCGGGCCGAGGCGACGATCGTCTTGAGGACGTCGCGCACCTCGAGGTGCCTGCTCATGGCCAGCAGCGCGGAACTCACCGCGTACAGACCGGACCGGGGGCCTTGGCTCATGACCCCAACGTACCTGCGGGGTGTGACAACCCGTATCCGACCTGTGGCCGCCGCTGCCTAGGCCGGTGGGCCTAGGGCAAAGGACCCCTGATCTTCGCGACCCGTGTACGAGGCGGCGGGGGCGGTCCGGTTCCTACGTTGAGGTCACCGCCGACGCAAGGCGGCCGAGGACGAGGGGACGTGTGGGGCATGCCGGTAGCGATCATCACAGGGGCTTCGAAGGGGTTGGGGCGGGCGCTCGGCGCGGCCCTGGCCGAGCGCGGCTGGGATCTGGTGCTCGACGCCAGGACCGCGGGGGTGCTGGAGGAGACGGCGGTGGCGCTGTCCGCGTACGGGACGCGGGTGGAGGCGCTGCCCGGGGATGTCACGGATGCCGGGCACCGCGCCGAGCTGGTGGCGGCGGCCCGGAAGCTCGGAGGCGTCGACCTTCTGGTGAACAACGCGAGCGCGCTGGGCGCGGAACCGCTCGTACCTCTGGAGGGGCTGTCGCTGGACGGCTTGCGGCGGGCTCTGGAGGTCAACGTGGTCGCCGCGCTGGGTCTGATCCAGGAGGCGCTGCCGTTGCTACGGGCGTCGCGGACGGGCACGGTCATCGACATCAGCTCGGACGCGGCCGCCGAGGCGTACGAGACGTGGGGCGGGTACGGGGCGTCGAAGGCCGCGCTCGACCATCTGTCGGCGGTACTCGCCGAGGAGGAGCCCGGCCTGCGGGTCTGGGCGGTCGACCCCGGCGACATGGGCACGGACCTGTACGCGGCCGCCGTACCGGACGACGACGGTCCGCGGCCGGAGCCGGCCAGTGTGGTTCCGGCCTTTCTGCGACTGCTGGACCGGCGTCCGGCCAGCGGTCGGTACGGTGCTCCCGCTCTGCTGGAGACCCGATGACGACCGCTCTGCGGGTTCCGGAGGAGCGGCTGGCGCGGGTGCCGGCCGAGCAGCGGGGGCCGGGGCTCGACCGGGATTCGGTGCGGCTGCTCGTCTCGCGGGGCACCGAGGTCTCGCACCACGAGTTCGTGGAACTTCCGGGGCAGCTGAGGGCCGGGGACCTGCTCGTGGTCAACACCTCTGCGACGCTGGCCGCGGCCGTCGACGGGAACATCGGGCACGCGCGCGTAGTGGTGCATTTCTCCACGCGCGGTGATGACGGGCGGTGGGCCGTCGAGCTGCGGGATCCCGACGGAAGGGGCACCACGCGTGCGCGTGCGGGCGGGCCGGCAGGAACGCAGGTGCGCCTCCCCGGGGGCGTACGGCTGGTGCTGGAGGAGCCGCTGACCGCACGCAGTCTGCGGCTGTGGTGGGGGCGGGTGCCTGACGCGGACGTCCTCGGGCTGCTGCGTCGGCACGGGCGTCCTGTTCGCTACTCCTATACGGAGAGGGACCAGCCGCTGTCCGTCTATCAGACGGTGTTCGCGCTGCCGTCCGACGACGGCGACGGCAGCGCGGAGATGCCGAGTGCCGCGCGGCCCTTCACCCCGCGTCTGGTGGCGGAGCTGGTGAGCCGGGGCGTGCAGTTCGCGCCGATCACGCTGCACACCGGGGTCGCGTCGGCCGAGGCGCACGAGCCGCCGTATCCGGAGAGGTACGAGGTGCCGCCGGCGTCGGCCCGGCTGATCAACGCGGCGAAAGCAGGAGAGGGCCGGGTCGTCGCGGTCGGCACGACGGCCGTACGCGCCGTCGAGTCCGCGGCGGAGCCTGACGGGGTGGTCCTGCCCCGGAAGGGCTGGACGGACCTCGTGGTGACCCCGGAGAGGGGCGTGCGGGTCGTCGACGGGCTACTGACGGGGCTGCATGAGCCGGAGGCCTCGCATCTGCTGATGCTGGAGGCGATCGCGGGAAGGGCTGCCGTGAACCGCAGCTACGACGCTGCGCTGAGCGGGCTCTACCTCTGGCACGAGTTCGGGGACGTGCACCTCATTCTTCCGGACAAGAGCCCTCACTCTGGGCATTGCTCCAGCAACTGCTGGTGAGACTGGCGGGTGGCCGGTGTGACCCCGCGCATAGGGCGCACATCACGTACGAAGGGGCATAGGAGATAAAGGGGACCTTCGTGAGCGGGAAAGGCGTGACAGTCTGTCCCGTTTTGCCCTTCCAGGGTCCACTATCGGGCTTCGTACGTCACACCTTTGCCACAGGTTTTTGCGGCCGCTAAGAATGGCCTCCGTCGCTCAGCGCCGCGGGTTCCGCCCCGCGGCGTTTGTTCCGGAAACACTCTGTCCCCACCCGGACCGGGAGCGACCTCCGCGCTATTCGAAGAGGTCCATCAGTCATGCCCAAGAACACCACCACTCCTGGTCATAGTCCCAAGCTGACCAAGACCCACAAACTGTCGATCGCCGGTGTCGCGACCCTGGGTGCCGCCGCCCTCGCGTTCTCGCTGGTGCCGGGCAACGCCGGGACCACCACGAGCGACGCCGCCGTCTCCTCGGCCCAGGTCGCCTACAGCGACCAGCAGATCAAGGACGTGAAGGCCAGCGTCACCGACCAGCTGGCCGGCGCCGACCTGAAGACGCAGGACATCGCCGCGAAGCAGAAGGCGGCCGCCGACGTCGCGAAGAAGGCCGCCGACGCGGCGGCCAAGAAGAAGGCTGCCGCCGAGGCAGCCGCCAAGAAGAAGGCCGCGGACGCACGCGCGAAGAAGCAGGCCGCGAGCCGCTCCTCCGTGCGCATCCAGGCCGAGACCGTCGCCGCGAAGACGTACGCCAACAACCTCGACGGCTGGATCCGCCAGTCCCTCGACATCATGGCGAAGAACGGCATCCCGGGTACGTACGACGGTCTGTACCGCAACATCATGCGCGAGTCGACGGGCAACCCGAACGCCATCAACGGCTGGGACATAAACGCCCAGAACGGCACCCCGTCGATCGGCCTGCTCCAGGTGATCAAGCCGACCTTCGACGCGTATCACGTCGCCGGCACGGCCTGGAGCCAGTACGACCCGGTCGCCAACATCACCGCCGCCGCCAACTACGCGGCGGACAAGTACGGCTCGATCGACAACGTCAACGGCGCGTACTGAGCAGTCCGGGCGCGGAGCTGCGACACGTACGCCGAAGGGCGGCACCCCGGCTGGGGTGCCGCCCTTCGGTCGTGCCCGCGCGCTTACTTGCGCATGACCTCGGGCTCGTGGCGGCGCAGGAAGCGTGCCACGAGGAAGCCGCAGACCACAGCGAGCGCGATGAGGGCGACCATGTCGAGGGTCCACGTGGCCATGGTGTGGTCCCACAACGGGTCCGTGCTGGTCGGGTCGTCCTTGTTCGGGCTGAGCACGTTGAAGTCCAGCGTGGCGCCCGCCGCGGCCACCGCCCAGCGCGACGGCATCAGGTACGAGAACTGGTTGACGCCGATCGCGCCGTTCAGGGCGAACAGGCAGCCCGTGAACACGACCTGGACGATCGCGAACATGACGAGCAGTGGCATGGTCTTCTCGGCCGTCTTCACCAGCGAGGAGATGACCAGGCCGAACATCATCGAGGCGAAGCCCAGCGCCATGATCGGGATGGTGAGTTCCAGCTTCGTCATGCTGCCGAGGAACAGACCCTCCTTCGGGACCTCACGGGTGGCGAAGCCGATGGCTCCGACCAGACCGCCCTGCAGGATGGTGATCACCCCGAGCACGATCACCTTGGACATCAGGTAGGCCGAGCGGGACAGGCCCGTCGCGCGCTCCCGCTCGTAGATCACCCGTTCCTTGATGAGCTCTCGGACGGAGTTGGCCGCGCCGGCGAAGCACGCGCCGACGGCGAGGATCAGCAGGACCGTCTGAGCGGTGGCGTTGCCCTGGTTCACGCCCGACTTGTTGAAACGGGGAAGCAGGTTGTCGCCCTGGTCGATGAGGATGCTGACCGAGCCGAGGACGAGCGGCAGGATCACCGTCAGCGCCAGGAAGCCCTTGTCCGACGCGATCACCGATACATAACGTCTGATCAGCGTGGAGAGCTGGGACAGCCAGCCCTGCGGCTTCGGCGGCCGCATCGCCTGCGGCGGTGGCATGTGTACCGACTGCGCGGCGACGGCGTCGATGTCCGCCGCGTACATCTGGTAATGCTGCGAGCCCTTCCAGCGGCCCGCCCAGTCGTAGTCGCGGTAGTTCTCGAAGGAGGAGAAGACGTCGGCCCAGGTCTCGTAGCCGAAGAAGTTGAGTGCCTCCTCGGGCGGACCGAAGTAGGCGACCGCGCCGCCCGGAGCCATCACCAGGAGCTTGTCGCAGATGGCGAGTTCGGCCACGGAGTGCGTGACGACGAGGACCGTACGGCCGTCGTCGGCGAGGCCGCGCAGGAGCTGCATGACGTCGCGGTCCATACCCGGGTCGAGTCCTGAGGTCGGCTCGTCCAGGAAGATCAGCGACGGCTTGGTGAGCAGCTCCAGGGCCACCGAGACACGCTTGCGCTGGCCACCGGAGAGGGAGGTGACCTTCTTCTCCTTGTGGATGTCCAGCTTCAGCTCGCGGAGCACCTCGTCTATACGGGCGTCGCGCTCCTGCGCCGTGGTGTCGGCGGGGAAGCGGAGCTTGGCCGCGTACTTGAGGGCCTTCTTGACGGTCAGTTCCTTGTGCAGGATGTCGTCCTGCGGGACCAGACCGATGCGCTGGCGGAGCTCGGCGAACTGCTTGTACAGGTTCCGGTTGTCGTAGAGGACGTCGCCCTCGTTGGCGGGGCGGTAGCCCGTGAGCGCCTTGAGGAGCGTCGACTTGCCGGAGCCCGAGGGGCCGATGACCGCGACGAGCGACTTCTCGGGTACGCCGAAGGAGACGTCCTTGAGGATCTGCTTGCCACCGTCGACCGTCACCGTCAGGTGGCGGGCGGAGAAGGAGATCTCACCGGTGTCGACGAACTCCTCGAGGCGGTCGCCGACGAGGCGGAACGTCGAGTGGCCGACGCCGACGATGTCGTTCGGGCCGAGCAGCGCCGTGCCGCCCTTGGCGATCGGCATACCGTTGACGTACGTACCGTTGTGCGAGCCGAGGTCGCGGATCTCGTAGCGGCCGTCCGGCGTCGCGTGGAACTCCGCGTGATTGCGCGAGACCTGCAGGTCCGAGACGACCAGCTCGTTCTCCAGGGCACGGCCGATTCGCATCACGCGGCCGAGCGAGAACTGGTGGAACGTGGTCGGGCTGCGGTCGCCGTAGACCGGTGGTGCCCCCGCGCCATCACCGGAACCCTGCTGCGGCGGGATGTTCGCAGCCTGCTGCGGCCGCTGCCAGCTCTGCTCCGGAGCCTGTTGCTGCGGCGGCTGCGCCCAGCCGGGGTTCGCGCCCTGCGCGGCGAGCGGCTGCTGTCGCGGCTGCGCGACCGCGGCCGCGGCGCCGGACAGGTTCAGACGCGGTCCGTCGGTCGCGTTGCCGAGGTGCACGGCCGAGCCGGGGCCGATCTCCATCTGATGGATCCGCTGCCCCTGCACGAACGTGCCGTTGGTGCTGCCGTGGTCCTCGATGACCCAGCTGCGGCCGTCCCAGTTGATCGTGCCGTGCCGCCAGGACACCCTGGCGTCGTCGAGCACGATGTCCCCCTGCGGATCACGTCCGAGGGTGTATGGCCTGGACGCGTCGAGCGTCCAGGTCCTTCCGTTCAGTTCCAGTACGAGTTCTGGCACTCCATGCCCCACTGAGTTGTCCCCCGAAGTTGCCCCATCACAGGGAGTTTAGGGATGTCGAACATCCTGGGGAACTATTTCAGTTGGAGCCCCCTGACCGAAAGTCGGGTGTCGTGAAGGGTGAGTACGGGCGGGTTGCCCGTTTCCGTTGACGGGGTTGAAACCGGACCGGAGAGTGGTAATCCCACGCGAGGGGGACATGCGCGGTGGCTCGCCGCGGCGCGGATCGGGGGGCTGATGATGAGCATCGAGACCGCTGAGCACGGCAGGGGGGTGCCGTGGGGAGACGTGCTGCTGTCCGCGGTCGCCGCTGTGAGCTGGGCACTGATCGGAATGGCGGGCACGGCCGCGCTGGGTCTGCATCTGCTCGGCGCGGACGCGGCGGCCTCCCTGGGGCCGATGACGGCGGCGGTTGTGGCACTCGGGGCGGGTGGTTCGGTCACGCCGTCCGGCGATGTGTCGGCCTTCGGCCTGACCGGAGCGGAGGCCACCACGGCCATACAGATCACGCCACTTGGCGTGGGCCTCGTGGGCGCGCTCCTGCTGTCGTGGTTCTTCTTACGATCCCTGCGCGGAGCGGGAGCTGTGATCGCGCCGTCCGAGCTACTCGCGCGCACGGCATCGGTGATCGCCCTCTTCGTGGCGATGCTCGGCGGGCTTGCCTGGACCGGCCACGACATCATCACCATCGACGGCAGCGAACTGGGTCTCGACCAGCTGCCGGGCGCCGACGGAGCGGGCGGCATCACGGACCAACTCCCCGGCGGGCTCGGGGACATCGGGGACATCGGCGGGCTGCTGCCCGACCAGATCGGCGACCTCGTGGACGCGCAGGCGGCCGTGGGCTTCACCGTCGACACCGTGCCGACGCTGCTCGGCGGCGCGGTCTGGGCTGCCGGGATCCTGGTGATCGCGCTGCTCGCCTCTCGTCGTACGCCGCTGCCGCCCGGCTGGGACTCCGTGCACCGGGTGGTGCGGCCGGCCGCGTCCGCGCTGGTCACGGTGTTGCTGGTGGCGGTCCTGGCCGGGTTCGCGGCGGCGGCGTACGCGGCGGTCGGCGACGAGAATCCCAAGCGGATCGCGGGCGCTGCCCTGCTCGGCGCACCCAACGGCGTCTGGCTCGGCATCCCCGTCGGCCTCCTCGTACCCGTGGACGGACAGGCCACGGGCGAACTCGCCAAGCTGCTGCCCGACCCAGTGGATGAATTGCTCGGCATCAGCTCCGACCAGCCGATCACCCTGGGCCGTCTCGCCGAACTGGACAGCCGGGTCTGGCTGTTGGGCGTCGCGGCCGCGATGACGATGCTGTTCGCGGGCGTTCTCGCCGCCGCGCGTACGCCGTTTGTACGGGCGCGGGATGCCGCAGTCGCCGCAGGACCGGGTGGTGCGGATGTACGGGGACAGAGTGCTCTCGGTTTCGCGGGGCGCTGCGCTCTTCGGCTCGGGATCGTGACGGCACTGGCACTGCCGCTGCTGGGGTGGCTGACGCAGGTGTCCGTGGACGCCTCGCTGTCGGTGCTCGGCTTCGACGCGTTCGGCGCGGGGATCGAACTGCGCGGGCAGCCGGGCATGGCGCTGCTGCTCGGCGCCCTGTGGGGTGCGGGCGCGGGAGCGGTGGGGGCGCTGCTGGCGTACGCGAGCGGAGCCGCGGGGCACCGGGCGGCGCCGCTCGCGCGGGGTGGCGCCACTGCTCCGGCTGCTCAGGGGCCCGCGGAATTCCCCCGGCAGCCGGGACCGTACAGCCCGAGTGCGCCGCACCGGGCGCCGAACCCGGACACCAATCCGTATCTGCGCCTGCCCGACGAACTGCGGGAGCCCGAGGACAGCCGGCCCGCCGAGCGGGCGCGGCCGCCCGATGTGTACGGCGCGCCGACGGTGATCGGGCCGTACACACCGCCACCCGCGCCGTCGAAACGGCGGTCGCAGTCGCGGGGTACCCCTCCTCCGCCGCCCCCGCCCCCGCCCGGGGAAGGGCCGCCGCCACCCGGGAGCCCCCGGGGCCGGGACTGACCCCGGACCGGACCAGAGCGGAGGGGACCGGACCGGACTCGACGGGCATGGGTTGATCACTGCCCGGCGTGAGCGTCGCTGCTGGGACATGCCCACGCTACGAAGCGGACACCCAGTGTTTCCTGTCCGCAGGGCGGACCTCAGGGGCGGAGCCTCAGGGTGCCCGATACGGTGGATAGCACCATGAGCGCATCGCAGACCTCTGATGTCCCCACACTTCTCGTCAAGATCTTCGGCAAGGACCGGCCGGGGATCACGGCCGGCCTCTTCGACACTCTTGCCGCCTACTCCGTCGACGTGGTCGACATCGAGCAGGTCGTCACCCGCGGCCGGATGGTGCTGTGCGCGCTCGTGACCGAGCCGCCCGGCGGGCTCGAAGGTGATCTGCGGTCGACCGTCCACAGCTGGGCGGAGTCGATGAAGATGCAGGCGGAGATCATCTCCGGCCTCGGTGACAACCGGCCGCGCGGACTGGGGCGCTCGCTCGTCACCGTGCTCGGGCACCCCCTCACCGCGGAGTCGACGGCCGCGATCGCCGCGCGGATCACGAAGGCCGGCGGAAACATCGACCGGATCTTCCGGCTCGCCAAGTACCCCGTGACAGCCGTCGAGTTCGCCGTGTCCGGTACGCAGACCGAGACGCTGCGTACCGCTCTGGCACCGGAGGCCGCGAGGCTCGGAGTCGATGTCGCGGTGGTCGCGGCCGGGCTGCACCGCAGGGCTCAGCGCCTGGTCGTGATGGATGTGGACTCGACGCTCATCCAGGACGAGGTGATCGAGCTCTTCGCCGCGCACGCCGGCTGCGAGAAGGAGGTCGCCGAGGTGACGGCGGCCGCGATGCTCGGCGAGCTGGACTTCGAGCAGTCGCTGCACGCGCGCGTGGCGCTCCTGAAGGGTCTGGACGCCTCGGTGGTGAACAAGGTGCGCGACGAGGTCCGGCTAACGCCGGGCGCGCGCACGCTGATCCGTACGCTGAAGCGGCTCGGCTTCCAAGTCGGCGTCGTCTCCGGCGGGTTCACACAGATCACCGATGACCTCAAGGAACGGCTCGGGCTGGACTTCGCGCAGGCCAACACCCTGGAGATCGCCGACGGAAAGCTGACCGGCAGGGTCACCGGCGAGATTGTGGACCGCGCGGGCAAGGCGAGGCTGCTGCGCCGGTTCGCCGCCGAGGCGGGTGTGCCGCTCGCCCAGACGGTGGCGATCGGCGACGGTGCGAACGACCTCGACATGCTCAACGCGGCAGGTCTCGGCGTCGCGTTCAACGCCAAGCCGGTCGTACGCGAAGCCGCACACACCGCCGTGAACTTCCCCTTCCTGGACACCGTTCTGTATCTGCTCGGTGTCACGCGCGAAGAGGTCGAGGCGGCTGACATGCACATGGACGACCACTGAGCTCAAGAGCTACTGCTGAGCTCGAGAGCTACTGAGCCCAAGAGCTACTGAGCTCAGACGCTCGCTCGCGAGGGGGCCCGGCACCGGGATGGTGCCGGGCCCCTCTCTGTCTCCTGGCCGGGTCCGGTCAGTCGCTCGGTGCCCAGTAGTCGATCAGCGTGGCCGCGCCGGGCTCCAGGGACTTCCAGGAGCCGTCGAAGGAGAGCACCGCGAAGGCGGCGGCGGGGAATCCCCTGCCGTTCATCCGGGTGCGGGCGTCGCCCTCGGCCTGTCCGGCCAGGATCTCGGCGAGGCCCTGCACTCCTGGGTTGTGGCCGATCAGGACTACGTTCTGCGCGTCTTCGGGGGTTTCGTTGAGCAGGGCGATCAACTCGCCTGGCGAGGCTTCGTAGAGCCGCTCCTCATAGACCGTTTTCGGCCGGTGCGGGAGCTCATGGACGGCGAGCTTCCAGGTCTCGCGGGTCCGAGCCGCGGTGGAGCAGAGGGCCAGATCGAAGGGGATGCCGGTATCGGCCAGCTTGCGTCCGGCGACGGCTGCGTCCTTGCGGCCCCGGTCGGCGAGCGGCCGCTCGTGATCGGACACCTGTGGCCAGTCGGCTTTCGCATGCCGGAAGAGGACAATCCTGCGGGGTTCTGCGACGCTCATGTGTCCCAGCTTCGCATGAAACACGCCATGGGGCGCAGGGAGTTGAGTCGCTGCCCCGGGAGGGGTGACAGGGGCTCCTGGGCGAGGAGGCGAGGCGGTTGACGGCGCGTGGGGCAGGCGGTCACCACGCCTGGTGGCGGCGTGAATCCTGGCACCTGGTGGCATGCGGGGCCGGCAGGATGCGTGTTGCCTCGCAGATCACGGCGCTTGGTTCAGCACCGTCTGCTGCACGCGCTCGAAGACGTCCGTGATCGCGGGGCTGCCGCCCGCCGCGTGCGCGTCCACCGGATTGAGTATCAGGAGCAGCAGGGTGACGAAGGCGAGCATCGGCAGCGCGAGGGCCCACCAGGGCAACCGGATGTCGATGCGGCCCTTGGCCGCCGGATGGAGCCGGGGGTGCGTAGGGGCCGACATGCCGCCTCCGTGGTCTTCGAGTGGTTCGTGGCCGCGTCCTCGCGGTCACAGTTCGAAGTTACGGAATCCGGGGCCCCCAACCCATCCGGTGATCCACCCACTTGACCCTGACACTCACCCCCTAGGGGATGGTGGGGCCAGCACCACCACGGACGCCGGGCGTGCCCCCGCGAAGACCCCGCCGGACCCACTGGCGGCGCCTTGGTCAGGGTGAGGCGATCGTCGCGATGATGCCGATGATCACGGTGATGGCGAGGAACGTGCCGAAGACGAGCAGCATCTTCTTCTGGCCGTTCTGGGGGTTCGGATCGAGCACTGGCATACGGCCAGTCTCGCACCCTTCGCCCGCCCCATCACGGGTGGGGTCATCACCTCACGAACGGGAGCGGATCCCTCCGGCCACGTCCGGATCTCTCCGGGCACGTCCGGATCCCTCCGGGCACGTCCGGATCTCGCATCAGCCCGTCCGGATCTCTCATCAGACAGTTCGGCGCGCGGCCTCGTCCTCCACCGTACGGTCGCGGCCTGCGAGGATGCCCACCCCGATCTGCGGGATCATCAGCCCGGCCATGAGCGCGAGGGGCAGCCCCCAGCCGCCGCTGTGCTGGTAGAGCACGCCCACCAGGAGCGGTCCGGGAATGGAGATCAGATAACCGGCGCTCTGCGCGAAGGCCGACAGCTTGGCCACGCCCGCCCCCGTCCTGGCCCGCATGCCGACCATCGTGAGAGCCAGCGGGAAGGCGCAGTTGGAGACGCCGAGCAGCAGGGCCCAGGCCCAGGCGCCGCCTGCGGGGTCGAGGTAGAGGCCCGCGTATCCGGCGAGGCCGCAGACGCCGAGGGCGACCACGATCGGTCCCTGGTGGGGCAGGCGCGTGGCGAGGCGGGGTATGACGAAGGCCAGCGGCACGCCCATCACCATCGTGACGGCGAGGAGCAGCCCCGCGGTGCCGGCGGCGACTCCCGCGTCGCGGAAGATCTGCGCCATCCACCCCATCGTGATGTACGCGGCGGTGGCCTGAAGCCCGAAGAACACGGCGAGCGCCCAGGCGGTACGGCTCCGGATGATCCGCAGCCCGTCGGGCACCTGCGGGTCCTGGCCGGAAGCCCCGTACCCCGAAGGACCTCGCGCACCGGGCACGGAAGACCCCCGCCGAGCGCTCTCGTCGGCCCCCCGCACGCCTGCGAGCGGTATCCACGGCAGTACGGCCACCGCCGCCAGCCCTGCCCACACCACGAGCCCGGCCCGCCAACCGCCGCCCAGGGCACCGGTCATGGGAACGGTCACGGCCGCCGCGGCCGCGGTGCCCAGTGCGAGGGCCATGGAGTAGAGCCCGGTCATGGAGCCGACCCGCTCCGGGAACCAGCTCTTGACGATCACCGGCATCAGCACGTTGCTGACGGCGATGCCCATGAGCGCGAGTGCGGTGGCGGCCAGGAAACCGGCCGTGTTCCAGGCGTACGGCCGGATCGCCAGACCCGTCGCGATGGCGACCATGCCCGCGCAGACGACGGCGCCGGCCCCGAAACGGCGGGCGAGCCGCGGCGCCATCACCCCGAATACCGCGAAACAGAGCGGCGGTACGGAGGTGAGCAGCCCGGCGACGCTGCCGCTCATGCCGAGTCCGTCGCGTACCTCTTCCAGGAGAGCGCCGAGGCTCGTGATAGCGGGCCGCAGGTTGAGGGCCGTGAGGACGATCGCGACGACCACCAGACGCGTCATCCACGCGCGCGTGGCGGGCGTTTCGCTCTCGGTCTCCGTCCCGGTGCCTGCGGAGCTGCGTACGGGTGTGGCCGACATCGTCCGGGTCTCCTCGCTCACCATGTCGCCCATCATAGAATCATGGGATGATTGGTTGTCCAATCCCCTTGCGTTAGTCTCCGGAGCCTCCGGCCCCGTTCGAAGGACCGTCATGCCGCTGAGTCACCCTCGCCGTTCGGCACTGTCCGAGCAGGTCATCGCCGAGCTGCGGAACCAGATCACCTCTGGCGAGTGGCCGGTGGGCTCCCGCATCCCGACCGAGCCGGAGCTCGTCGAGCAGCTGGGCGTCGCCCGCAACACGGTCCGCGAAGCCGTCCGCGCGCTCGCGCACAACGGCCTGCTCGACATCCGGCAGGGCTCGGGCACCTATGTGGTGACGACCAGCGAACTGGCGGGCGTGATGCACCGCCGCTTCGCGGACGCCGATCCGCGGCACATCGCCGAGCTCCGCGCCACGCTGGAGTCGAGCGCCGCGAAGCTGGCCGCCGAGCGGCGCACCGAGCGCGACCTCAAACAACTGGACGGCCTGCTCCTACGCCGTGAGGAGGCCTGGGAGTCGGGCGACGCGGAGGCCTTCGTGACCGCCGACGCGACACTCCATCTGGCGGTGGTGGCCGCAGCCCACAACGACGTCATGACGTCGATGTACGCCGACCTGGGCGAAGTACTGCGCGACTGGCTGCGCGAGGACGTCGGCAAGGAGCTGACGCCGGAGACGCACATGGACCACGCGCGGCTGGTGGACGCGATCCGTGCGGGCGACGCCGAGGCGGCTGCCACAGAGGCCGCGAGCTATCCGTTCCTGTGCCGCCCGGGACGGCTCAACCCACAGGGCCCGGTCGTCACTTCTGGTGGCTGACCCAAGCCGACCGGATCTCCTTCCAGCACCGGCCGGTCAGCCGTACGGTTTCCGCCGGGCCCGCGCCGACGGGGGCGCCGTCGCTGTCGATGTCCCACCAGCGGTCGCACTCGATGTGCAGGCGTACGCGATCGGTGTCCACATAGGGGTTGTGGCAGTACGCGACGGCATGCGAACCGGTGACCGTGGTGCGGCACTCGGCGCCGAAGGGTTGTTGCACGGCCGGGATGTCGGATTCCACGCGCGCGTGGGGCACGGCGTCCGACGGCAGAGCCGTCACGAGAGCGACAGCGGCGAACACCGGGGCGAAACGGCGGCGGGACAGGCGCACAAGGGGACCTCCTCGGCCGTACGGCTGCGGGGCGGTGCGTCCTCCCAGCGTGCGTGGTGAGCAGCCCCGGATGCCCGTCAAATAGGCCTAACGGGTGACGCCCCGCTCCCCGCGCCCTGCGGGAAACGGGGCGCCGGCCGCGCAGGAGAAATCACGCACCGATGGCGTGCAGACCGCCGTCCACGTGGATGATCTCGCCGGTGGTCTTCGGGAACCAGTCGCTCAGCAGTGCGACGATGCCCTTGCCGGCCGGCTCCGGGTCCTTGAGGTCCCACTCCAGCGGGGAGCGGTTGTCCCACACGGCGGCGAGCTCGGTGAAGCCGGGAATGGACTTGGCGGCCATCGAGCCGAGCGGGCCCGCGGAGATCAGGTTGCAGCGGATGTTCTGCTTGCCCAGATCGCGGGCGAGGTAGCGGCTGGTCGCCTCCAGGGCGGCCTTGGCCGGGCCCATCCAGTCGTACTGCGGCCAGGCGTACTGCGCGTCGAAGGTGAGGCCGACGACGGAGCCGCCGTTCTGCATCAGCGGCAGACAGGCGGTGGTCAGCGACTTCAGGGAGTAGGCCGAGACGTGCATGGCGGTGGCCACCGACTCGAACGGGGTGTTGAGGAAGTTGCCGCCCAGGGCGTCCTGCGGCGCGAAGCCGATGGAGTGCACGACGCCGTCGAGGCTGCCCAGCTCCTCGCCGACGATGTCGGCCAGGCGGGCGAGGTGCTCGTCGTTGGTGACGTCGAGCTCGATGACCTTGGTCGGCTTGGGGAGCTTCCTGGCGATGCGCTCGGTCAGCGTGGGCCGCGGGAACGCGGTCAGGATGATCTCCGCGCCCTGCTCCTGGGCCAGCTTGGCGGCGTGGAAGGCGATGGAGGACTCCGTCAGTACACCCGTGATCAGGATGCGCTTGCCCTCGAGAATTCCGCTCATGGTGATCAGTGACCCATGCCCAATCCGCCGTCGACAGGAATGACGGCTCCAGTGATGTACGAAGCCTCGTCCGAGGCGAGGAACCGCACCGCGGCGGCGATCTCCTCGGGCCGCGCGTAGCGGCCCAGCGGCACCTGCTTCACGATGCCGGCACGCTGCTCGTCGGTGAGCACCTTGGTCATGTCGGTGTCGACGAAACCGGGTGCGACGACATTGAAGGTGATGTTGCGCGAGCCCAGTTCACGGGCGAGCGAGCGCGCGAAGCCGACCAGGCCGGCCTTGGAGGCGGCGTAGTTCGCCTGGCCCGCGGAGCCGAGCAGCCCCACGACCGAGGAAATCAGTACGACGCGGCCCTTCTTGGCACGCAGCATGGCTCGGTTGGCCCGCTTCACCACACGGAAGGTGCCCGTGAGGTTGGTGTCGAGGACGGACGTGAAGTCCTCTTCGGACATACGCATCAAGAGCTGGTCCTTGGTGACCCCGGCGTTGGCGACGAGCACCTCGACCGGACCGTGCTCGGCCTCGATCTCCTTGTAGGCCTGCTCCACCTGCTCGGAGTCGGTGATGTCGCACTTCACCGCGAGGCAGCCCAGATCGGTGAGAGCGGCCGGTGGCTCGCCGGAACGGTACGTGATCGCGACCTTGTCACCGGCCTCGGCGAACGCGCGGGCGATGGCGAGGCCGATGCCCCGGTTGCCTCCGGTGACGAGAACCGAGCGGCTCAACGGATCACCCTTTCGATAACGGTCCGAAGCCCCTGCACAGGGCAGGCGCCTTACTCGAAAACCTATCGGTCCCGCCCGGCTTGCGGAGAATCGGGCACCGACAGTCGCACAGGGGACTCACTGTCGGATCCCTACAGAAAGCCGTGGCCCACCCGCCGAAAGCCCGCGGACCGCCCACCGACGGACAACCCCGCCGTCCAAAGGTGTCGCAAGGCACCGGAAAGACGTGGCCTCCGACCCCGCCCGCGCGACATGATCGGACCGACAGGCCACGACAGCAGGGAGACCTCCGTGCCTCATTCCATCGACGAAGCCTTCACGGCACTACCGCTGCGCGCTCTGGCCGACGCCGCGCTCGCGCGGGCCCGGGCGCTGGGCGCCGACCATGCCGACTTCCGGTTCGAGAGGGTGCGCAGCGCGGCCTGGCGGCTGCGGGACGCCAAGCCCGCCGGGTCCTCCGACACGACGGACCTCGGGTATGCGGTGCGCGTCGTGCACGGCGGTACCTGGGGTTTCGCGTCGGGGGTGGATCTGACGATGGACGCCGCCGCGAAGGTCGCCTCGCAGGCCGTGGCGATGGCGAAGCTGTCGGCCCAGGTGATCAAGGCGGCCGGATCCGAGGAGCGCGTCGAGCTGGCCGACGAGCCGGTCCATGCCGACCGGACGTGGACCTCGTCGTACGAGATCGATCCCTTCTCCGTGCCTGCCGAGGAGAAGGCCGGGCTGCTCGCGGAGTGGAGCGCGCGGCTGCTCGCGGCCGACGGCGTCAGCCATGTCGACGCCTCGCTGCTGACCGTGCACGAGAACAAGTTCTACGCCGACACCGCTGGGACCGTGACCACACAGCAGCGCGTACGGCTGCACCCGCAGCTGAACGCCGTCGCCGTCGACGAGTCCAGCGGTGAGTTCGACTCGATGCGGACCATCGCGCCGCCCGTCGGGCGTGGCTGGGAGTACCTGACGGGCACCGGCTGGGACTGGGAGTCCGAGCTGGAGCGGATTCCGGAACTCCTCGCCGAGAAGATGCGCGCACCGAGCGTGCAGGCGGGGCTGTACGACCTCGTCGTCGACCCGTCCAACCTGTGGCTGACCATCCATGAGTCGATCGGACACGCCACCGAACTGGACCGGGCGCTCGGCTACGAAGCCGCGTACGCCGGGACCTCCTTCGCCACCTTCGATCAGTTGGGCAAGCTGCGTTACGGCTCCGAGCTGATGAACGTCACCGGCGACCGGACCGCCGAGCACGGACTCTCGACGATCGGGTACGACGACGAGGGGGTGGCGGGCCAGTCCTGGGATCTCGTCAAGGACGGGACCCTCGTCGGCTACCAGCTCGACCGGCGTATCGCGAAGCTGACTGGCTTCGAGCGCTCCAACGGGTGCGCGTACGCCGACTCCCCCGGCCATGTGCCCGTGCAGCGCATGGCGAACGTGTCGCTCCAGCCGGATCCCGCCGGGCTCTCGACCGAGGACCTGATCGGGAGCGTCGACCGGGGCATCTACGTGGTCGGTGACCGCTCCTGGAGCATCGACATGCAGCGCTACAACTTCCAGTTCACCGGGCAGCGGTTCTTCAGGATCGAGAACGGCCGGATCACGGGCCAGCTGCGCGATGTCGCGTACCAGGCGACGACCACCGACTTCTGGGGCTCGATGGCGGCCGTCGGCGGCCCGCAGACGTACGTCCTGGGTGGTGCCTTCAACTGCGGCAAGGCCCAGCCGGGTCAGGTCGCGGCGGTCTCGCACGGTTGCCCGTCGGCCCTCTTCAAGGGCGTCAACATTCTCAACACCACGCAGGAGGCCGGTCGATGAGCACGACGACTTCTACGAACAAGCCGCACGAGGTTGTCGAGCGCGCCCTCGCACTCTCCCGCGCCGACGGTTGCGTGGTGATCGCCGACGAGGAGTCGACCGCGAACCTGCGCTGGGCGGGCAACGCGCTGACCACGAACGGGGTCACCCGCGGGCGCACGCTCACCGTCATCGCCACCGTCGACGGCCGCGAGGGCACGGCGTCCGGAGTCGTCTCGCGTTCGGCCGTGACCGCCGACGAGCTGGAGCCCCTGGTGCGGGCCGCGGAGGCGGCGGCGCGCGGCGCGGGTCCCGCCGAGGACGCCCAGCCGCTCGTTTCGGGCGTGCCGGAGTCCCCCGACTTCACGGACGCGCCCGCCGAGACCTCGTCCGCCGTGTTCGCGGACTTCGCGCCGGCCCTCGGCGAATCGTTCGCCCGCGCGCGTGCGGGCGGCCGGGAGCTCTACGGGTTCGCCAACCACGAGTTCGTGTCCAGCTATCTCGGTACGTCGACGGGGCTGCGGCTGCGGCACGATCAGCCCAAGGGGACGCTGGAGCTCAACGCCAAGTCGCCGGACCGTACGCGTTCGGCGTGGGCGGGGCGGTCGACACGGGACTTCAAGGACGTCGACCCGGCGGCGCTGGACGCCGAGCTGGCCGTACGGCTCGGGTGGGCCGAGCGGCGTATCGACCTGCCCGCGGGGCGCTACGAGACGCTGCTGCCGCCGACCGCCGTCGCGGACCTGCTGATCTACCAGCTGTGGTCGGCGTCGGCCCGGGACGCGGCCGAGGGCCGGACGGTGTTCAGCAAGCCCGGTGGCGGGACCCGGGTAGGCGAGACGCTCACCGAGCTGCCGCTGACCCTGCGCAGCGACCCGCACGAGCCGGGGCTCGAAAGCTCGCCGTTCGTCCTCACCCACTCCTCCGGCGACGACGCGTCCGTGTTCGACAACGGGCTGCCCCTCAAGGCGACCGAGTGGATCCGCGAAGGTGAGCTGAAGCACCTGACCAGCACCCGGCACAGCGCGGGCCTGACCGGGCTGCCGGTGGCGCCGTCGATCACCAACCTGATCCTGGACGGCGGAGACGACCGTTCCCTGGAGGAGATGGTCGCCGCCACCGGGCGGGGTCTCCTTCTGACCTGCCTCTGGTACATCCGCGAGGTCGACCCTGCGACCCTGCTGCTGACCGGGCTGACCCGGGACGGCGTCTACCTCGTCGAGAACGGCCAGGTCGTCGGCGAGGTCAACAACTTCCGGTTCAACGAGTCACCGGTGGGCCTGCTGGGGCGGGCGACGGAGGCGGGGCGGACCGAAAAGACCTTGCCGCGCGAGTGGAGCGATTGGTTCACTCGGGCCGCGATGCCCGCGCTGCGCATCCCGGACTTCAATATGAGCTCTGTCAGTCAGGGCGTATAACCTCGTACGAGCTCGACCGGACCTTCCAAGGAGATACGAGAACCGTGACGGACATCGTCGACGAACTGCAGTGGCGGGGGCTGATCGCCCTCTCCACTGACGAGGACGCATTGCGCAAGGCGTTCGCGGACGGTCCCGTCACGTTCTACTGCGGCTTCGACCCGACCGCGCCGAGCCTGCACCTCGGAAACCTCGTGCAGATCCTGACGATGCGCCGCATCCAGCAGGCGGGCAACCGCCCGCTGGGTCTGGTCGGCGGCGCCACCGGGCTGATCGGCGACCCGAAGCCGAACTCCGAGCGCACCCTGAACTCGCCCGAGGTCGTCGCCGAGTGGGTGGGGCGGCTGCGCGCGCAGATCGCACCGCTGCTGGACTTCGAGGGTCCGAACGCCGCGGTGATGGTCAACAACCTGGACTGGACCGAGGGCCTGTCGGCCATCGAGTTCCTCCGGGACATCGGCAAGCACTTCCGGGTCAACAAGATGATCGCGAAGGAGGCCGTCTCCCGGCGGCTCAACTCCGACGCGGGCATCAGCTACACGGAGTTCAGCTACCAGATCCTGCAGGGGATGGACTTCCTGGAGCTGTACCGCAGGCACGGCTGCACACTGCAGACCGGCGGCAGCGACCAGTGGGGCAACCTCACCTCGGGCACCGACCTGATCCACCGGGTCGAGCCGGAGGCCGTGGTGCACGCGCTGGGCACCCCGCTGATCACCAAGGCGGACGGCACCAAGTTCGGCAAGACGGAGTCCGGCACGATCTGGCTGGACGCCGAGATGACCACGCCGTACGCGTTCTACCAGTTCTGGCTGAACGCGGACGACCGGGACGTCTCCAAGTTCCTGCGCATCTTCAGCTTCAGGTCCCACGAGGAGATCGAGGAGCTGGAGAAGCAGACCGAGGAGCGCCCGCAGGCCCGCGCGGCCCAGCGCGCGCTCGCCGAGGAACTGACGACGCTGGTGCACGGAGCCGACCAGACGGCCGCCGTGATCGCCGCGTCCAGGGCCCTCTTCGGGCAGGGCGAGCTGGCCGAGCTCGACGAGAGGACGCTGACCGCTGCCCTCTCCGAGGTTCCGCACATCCAGGTCGCCGAGCTGGCGCCCACGGTGGACCTCTTCGCCGAGGTCGGCCTGGTGGCCAGCAAGTCGGCCGCACGCCGCACGGTCAAGGAGGGCGGCGCGTACGTGAACAACGCGAAGGTCCCCGCCGAGGACGCGGTCCCCGCCAAGGAGGACCTGCTGCACGGACGCTGGCTGGTGCTGCGCCGGGGCAAGAAGAACCTGGCGGCCGTGGAGGTCACCGGGGCCTGAGGCCCGAATGCACGACGAAGGGGCGGACACCCGTGGCGGCGTCCGTCCCTTCGTCGTACGTAGGGACGGTCAGGCTCGCTGTTTGTTGCCCCGCACCGCCATGTACGCCATGTCGCCCAGGAAGACGATGACAATGGCGGCGCCGAGCTGCAGCGCGTGCCGGCCCCAGTCGATGCCGCTCGTCTCGTCGATCCCGACGGCCCGGGCGATCGCGTTGCCGACGATGGCACCGATGATGCCGAAGATGGTGGTCAGCCAGAGTGGGCTGTGCTGCTTGCCCGGAAGGATGGCCTTGGCCAGCAGACCCAGCACAAACCCGACGATGATCGCCCACAACCAGCCCATGGCTGCCTCCTAGTACGGCTCTACGCGAGCATTACGCTCAGTGTCGGACCGTCCGCCATACGGCGCATGTCGGGCGGGGCCATACGCGGTACGACCCATCAGGTACGGCCCGTGGGAACGCGCCCCGGTCTCGAAGACGACGCAGCCCCGGCGTAACCTGAAGGCTGTTCGGACCTGCCTCCCTGGCCGGGTTCGGACCGGGTAGGTCCGGGGAGAGTCCGATACGGGCGGGTGGTGGAACGTGCTGCGGAAGAAGAGCGACAGCCAGGTCTTCCGGATCACCGGAGCCAGGCAGGGGCTCGACGAGGACGTACGCGGCAGACAGCGTCGCTATGTCATCTCCATGTCCGTCCGCACGGTCGCCGTGATCCTCACCGCCGTCCTCTGGAACGTCGAGCGTCATGTCGCCGTGGTCACCCTGGTACTGGGCGTCCTTCTCCCCTACATCTCCGTGGTGATCGCCAACGCGGGCCGGGAGAACGTGCCGTCGTTGCCCTCGACGTTCATCGCCGCCCCCACCCGTCCGATGCTCGCGCCGCCGCGGCAGGACGGCTTCGCGGAACCCGTACCGGAAGACGTCGCGACCGACTCGGGGACGAGGCTGCGGGCCGAGCCGCACGACCCGAGCTGACCGCGCCGCCGCCCGGCGCCACCCTGGAGCTGACCACGGAGGATCCGCCGGAAACGGAACCCAACGGTGCGCTAAGCTCAAGAAAAGCTCAGATCAATCATGTTGTTCCGGTGCCAGGCACCGGGTCCCCCATGACATACTTCGTACGCGCTCCGCATCCCCCGTCGGAGCGACGGACCGACGCCGGGCAGCTCCCCCCGTGGCTGCTCGGCGTCGCCTTTTCGGAGCTGATTCCAGAGCTGTTTTTCGAGCTGTTTTCGGAGCCGTCTAGGGTGGGGGCGTGACCTTCCCGCTCTTCCCCGACGCCTCCCCCTCCACTCCTCAGTGCTCGGCCAAGG
This sequence comes from Streptomyces sp. NPDC005808, assembly GCF_042871385.1. Lineage (NCBI taxonomy): Bacteria > Bacillati > Actinomycetota > Actinomycetes > Kitasatosporales > Streptomycetaceae > Streptomyces > Streptomyces sp. NPDC005808. The sequence continues at coordinate 29,957 of NZ_JBIAIK010000007.1, forward strand.
CCTGTCGTGCCGACGCGGAGTGGGTGCTCGCGTGGAACAACCCGAAGCTGCACACTCCGGAGCGCCGCAAGACGTGGCTCGCGTGCGAGGACCACCGCGAGCATCTCTCCAAGTTCCTTGGTGTACGCGGGTTCCTGAAGGACGTCGTACCGCTGGCGGAGTGGGAGCCGGACGAGGTCCGCTAGCCGCCGATCGCCGACATCGGGCGCTCCGGCTGGAGGAAGGACGGGTCGTCCAGGCCGGAGCCCGCCTTCTTTCCCCACATGGCGAGCCGCCAGATGCGGGCGATCTCCTCGTCGGGGGCGTCCGAGCGCAGGGCGGCCCGCAGGTCGGTCTCCTCGGAGGCGAACAGGCAGGTGCGGACCTGGCCGTCGGCGGTGAGGCGCGTACGGTCGCAGGCCGAGCAGAACGGGCGGGTGACCGAGGCGATCACGCCGACGCGGTGCGGACCTCCGTCGACGATCCAGCGCTCCGCGGGGGCGGAGCCGCGGACGGCGGCAGCCTCCTCGGTGAGCTCGAAACGGGTGCGCAGCGAGGTGAGGATGTCTCCGGCGGTGACCATGCCCTCACGCTTCCAGCCGTGCTGGGCGTCCAGCGGCATCTGCTCGATGAACCGCAGTTCGTAGTCGTGCTCGACGGCCCAGGCCAGCAGGTCCGGGGCCTCGGTCTCGTTCAGGCCCGGCATCAGGACCGTGTTGACCTTGACCGGGGTCAGGCAGGCGTCGCGGGCGGCTTCGAGGCCCGCGATGACGTCGTGGTGGCGGTCCCGGCGGGTGAGGGTCTTGAAGACGTCGGGCCGCAGGGTGTCCAGCGATACGTTCACCCGGTCCAGGCCTGCCGACTTCAGGGCCGCGGCGGTGCGCTTGAGGCCGATGCCGTTGGTGGTGAGGGACATCTGGGGGCGGGGCTCAAGGGCGGCGACCCGCTCGACGATGCCGACGAGGCCGGGGCGCAGCAGGGGCTCGCCGCCGGTGAAGCGGACCTCGGTGATACCGAGGCTGGTGACCGCTATGGCGATGAGGCGGACGATCTCGTCGTCCGTGAGCAGGTCGGGCTTGGCCAGCCACTGCAGGCCCTCTTCGGGCATGCAATAGGTGCACCGCAGATTGCACTTGTCGGTCAGCGAGACGCGCAGGTCGGTGGCCACCCGGCCGTAGGTGTCGATGAGCACGTGGGCCCCCTCCCTCGATGCGGATCTTTTTCTCCCGTACACCAGCGAGCCTACGTGACGGGACCGACATCGGCGGAGGCCCGATCCCACCAGACACGGCGCGGCCGCGTCGTAGGGATCTACGACGCGGCCGTCACCAGGAATTTCTCAGTGCGCTCCGGTACCGGTGAGGGACCGGACCTCCAGTTCGGCGTACTTGCCGGTGTCGGGCTCCTCCTTGGACAGGAGCGTGCCGAGCCAGCCCAGCAGGAAACCGACCGGGATCGAGATGATGCCGGGGTTCTCCAGCGGGAACCAGTGGAAGTCGACGTCCGGGAACATCGACGTGGCCTTGCCCGAGACCACCGGTGAGAACAGCACCAGGCCGACCGCCACGGTGAGACCGCCGTAGATCGACCAGAGCGCGCCCTGCGTCGTGAACCTCTTCCAGAACAGGCTGTAGAGGATCGTCGGCAGGTTGGCCGAGGCGGCGACCGCGAAGGCGAGGGCGACCAGGCCGGCGACGTTCAGGTCGCGGGCGAGGGCGCCGAGGCCGATGGAGACGACACCGATGGCGACCGTGGCGTAGCGGGCGGCGTTGACCTCTTCCTTCTCGGTGGCCTGGCCCTTCCTGATGACGTTCGCGTAGATGTCGTGCGCGAACGAGGAGGACGAGGCGAGGGTCAGGCCGGCGACGACCGCAAGGATCGTGGCGAAGGCGACCGCCGAGATGGTGGCGAGCAGGATCGCGCCCCATGCCGAGTCGACGCCGCCGAGATGGAGGGCGAGCAGTGGTGCAGCCGTGTTGCCCGCCTTGTTGGAGGCGATGATCTCGTCCTGCGAGATGAGGGCGGCCGCTCCGAAGCCGAGCGCGATGGTCATCAGGTAGAAGCCGCCGATGATGCCGATCGCCCAGATCACGGACTTCCGCGCGGCCTTGGCGTTCGGGACCGTGTAGAAGCGGATCAGGATGTGCGGCAGGCCGGCGGTGCCCAGCACCAGCGCGATACCCAGCGAGATGAAGTCGATCTTCGAGGTGGTCGTGAGGCCGTACTTGAGGCCCGGCTCCAGGAAGGCCGAGCCCTTGCCGCTGTTGCTGGCCGCCGAGCCGAGCAGGTCGGAGATGTTGAAGTTGAACTTGAGCAGCACCAGGAAGGTGATGAGCAGGGTGCCCGCGATGAGCAGGACGGCCTTGACCATCTGGACCCAGGTGGTGCCCTTCATGCCGCCGATCGTCACGTACACGATCATCAGCAGGCCGACGAGCGCGACGATGCCGACCTTGCCCGCGTCGCTGGTGATGCCGAGCAACAGGGAGACCAGGACACCGGCGCCCGCCATCTGGGCCAGCAGGTAGAAGATCGAGACGACGATCGTGGAGGTGCCTGCCGCCGTGCGGACCGGGCGCTGGCGCATGCGGTACGCGAGGACGTCGCCCATCGTGTACTTGCCGGAGTTCCGCAGCGGTTCGGCGACCAGGAGCAGCGCCACCAGCCAGGCGACCAGGAAGCCGATGGAGTACAGGAAGCCGTCGTACCCGAAGAGGGCGATGGCGCCCGCGATGCCGAGGAAGGACGCGGCGGACATGTAGTCGCCGGAGACGGCGAGGCCGTTCTGGAAGGCGCTGAAACTGCGCCCGCCCGCGTAGAAGTCGGCCGCGTCCTTGGTCTGGCGGCCTGCCCAGACGGTGATGACGAGGGTCGCCACGACGAAGACGGCGAACAGGGAGACGATCAGCGGCCGGTGCTCGCTGGCTTCACCGGCGGCGATGACGAACTGGGGGCTCATTCGCCGCCCTCCAACCGTGACTTGATGGCTTCGCCCTTGGGGTCGAGGTTCACGGTGGCGAACCGCGAGTACCACCAGGCGATGAGGAACGTGGTGATGAACTGGGCGAGGCCGAGGACCAGGGCGACGTTGATGTTGCCGAACAGCTTGGTGCCCATGAAGTCGCCCGCGTAGCTGGAGAGCAGGACGTACAGCAGGTACCAGGCGATGAAGCCGATGGTCAGCGGGAAGGCGAAGGAGCGGTAGGAACGGCGCAGTTCACCGAACTCCGCGCTCTCCTGCGTCTCGACGAACTTCTCGGTCGACGGGAGCTCAGGTTGTGCCTTTGAGGGGGGCGGTGTGTCGGTGGCCACGGAGTCTCCTCGCGTTGCGGGTGCGGTTACGACGGTGGACGGGGGCGAGCCGGGGCTCGCGGTCGGGGACGGTCTGAGTAGGGACATGACTGTTTCTGACCTCACGATGACGTGGATCACGTGGACCGGACGGCACTGTCAGGTGGCCACGGGCGTGATCCAGCAGGGGCTCGATCGTGCTCGGGCTCCCTGCTCAAGGTCACGGCGCCACGCGTGGCCGGGTTCAACTCGCGGCACTTCTTTCAGAAGTCATCGCCGGAAGTCATTGCTGCCCAGGTCGGAGGGGAGATAGCTTCAGCCTGCACCACTCCGTCATATACCTGCCCGAGCACCAATCTTGTGTTCGGGCAGCTCGTTTTCCGGATGATGTGGAGATCCCATGGCTCATCTGCGTTCCAGACGCCGGCTCGCCCTCGCGGTGCCCGTCGTCCTCTCGCTCACCGCCTCGCTCGGCTTCCTGCCGGGTGCCGCGTCGGCGACCCCGCTCACGGCGACCGCCGCGACGAATGCGGACGGCCCGGTTCTGCCCTACGTGGTCAACACCAAGGCCGACCACCGCACGGTCGAGTCGGTGAAGAAGGCCATCGTCAAGGCCGGCGGCACCGTCGTCATCGCGTACGAGAAGATCGGTGTCATCGTCGTCCACTCGGCCAACCCCGCCTTCGGCGAGCAGATCCGCGCGGTGCGTGGAGTGCAGTCGGCGGGCGCGACACACACGGCGCCGCTGACCGCCGCGGGGACCACGGAGGAAGGCGCGGCGCAGCTACTGTCGGCGGCGGACGCCGCCGAGCTCTCGCAGAGCGCCGCGGCCGGCCAGGAGCCCCTGGAGGCCGACCAGTGGGACCTGCGCGCGATCGGCGCCGACCAGGCCGCGAAGATCAACCCGGGCAGCAAGAACGTGACGGTCGCCGTGATCGACACCGGCGTCGACGACACCCACCCGGATCTCGCCCCGAACTTCTCCGCCTCGCAGTCCGCGAACTGTGTGGGCGGCAAGCCGGACACGACGTACGGCGCCTGGCGCCCCGTGGACGCCGACCACTACCACGGCACGCACGTCGCCGGTGAGATCGCCGCCGCCCGCAACGACATCGGTGTGGCGGGCGTCGCGCCGGGTGTGCGGGTCGCCGGCATCACGGTCGCCGAGCCGGACGCCGGGCAGCTCTTCTTCCCTGAGAGCGTCGTCTGCGCCTTCGTGTTCGCCGCCGACCACGGCGTCGAGATCACCAACAACAGCTACTACGTGGACCCGTGGCTCTACAACTGCCTGGACGACCCCGACCAGCGGGCGATCGTCGACGCGGTGAACCGGGCCCAGCTGTACGCCCAGAAGAAGGGCACCCTCAACGTCGCCGCGGCGGGCAACGCCAACGACGACCTCGACTCGGACGCCATCGTCGACGACTCCAGCCCGGACGACTCGACCCCGGTGCCCCGCACGATCGACCCGCACGAGTGCTTCGACATCCCGACCCAGCTGCCGGGTGTCGTCACGGTGAGCTCGACCGGCGTCAACAGCACCAAGTCGTACTTCTCCACCTACGGCAAGGGCGTCGTCGATGTCGCGGCCCCGGGTGGCGACAAGTATCAGATCCCGGACACGCCGTCGCAGAACGGCCGCATCCTCTCCACGATGCCGAACAACCAGTACGCCTTCCTGCAGGGCACGTCGATGGCGTCGCCGCACGCCGCCGGTGTCGCCGCGCTGCTGAAGTCCACGTACCCCAAGGCGACCCCGGCTCAGCTCCAGGCGCTCCTCAAGGCCCAGGCGGACAGCCAGAGTTGCCCGACCGCTTACGACGGCGACGGCGACGGCGTCGTGGACGCCACCTGCGTGGGGGGCAAGGGCCTGAACGGCTTCTACGGGGCCGGGATCATCAACGCACTGCGGGCGGTCAAGTAACACCGCGGTCAATCACGCCAGGCCGCCCGCCACTTGAGCCTCCGCACGGCTCGTACAGCTCGTATCGCGAACGAAACTGGAGACACCCATGACAGCGCCTCTCAAGCGCTCCCGTCGAGCCATAGCCATCCCGCTGGGGATGGCCACGGCCACCGCTCTCGCCTTCCTGCCGAACGCCGGCGCGTCGGCGGCCGAGGCGGAGGCACCCCAGCAGGTCGCCGCCGACGCGACCGCGCTCAGCTATGTCGTCAACGTCCAGCCCGGGCACGCGCCTTCCTCCACCGTGAAGAAGGCCATCGCGGCGGCGGGCGGCACGATCGTGACGTCGTACGACCAGATCGGCGTGATCGTCGTCCACTCGTCGAACGCCGACTTCGCCAAGACGATCCGTGGCGTGCGCGGTGTTCAGTCGGCCGGCAACACGCGCAACGCGCCGCTGCCCGCGCAGTCGACCACCGATGTGGGCACTCCGACGGTTCTCACCGCCGAGGAGGTCGCGGAGGTGACGAACACTCAGGCGGTCGCCGGGCAGGACCCGTTGGAGCCGCTGCAGTGGGACCTGCCCGCCATCAAGGCGGACAAGGCGCACGAGACGTCGCTCGGCAGCAGCAAGGTGACGGTCGCCGTCATCGACACCGGCGTCGACGACACGCACCCCGACATCGCGCCCAACTTCGACCGCGACGCGTCGGTCAACTGCGTGACGGGCAAGCCGGACACGGCCGACGGGGCATGGCGCCCGAGCGCGGCCGAGAGCCCGCACGGCACGCACGTGGCGGGCGAGATAGCCGGCGCGAAGAACGGCGTCGGCATCACCGGTGTCGCGCCCGGCGTGAAGGTCGCCGGCATCAAGGTGTCGACCACGGCCGGCTACTTCTACACGGAGGCGGTCGTCTGCGGCTTCGTGTGGGCCGCCGAGCACGGCGTCGATGTCACCAACAACAGCTATTACACGGACCCCTGGTACTTCAACTGCAAGGACGACCCGGACCAGAAGGCCCTCGTCGACGCGATCACCCGCGCCTCGCAGTACGCCGAGAAGAAGGGGACCGTCAACGTCGCCGCGGCGGGCAACGAGAACTACGACCTGGCCGCCGACTCGATCACCGACCCGGTCTCCCCGAACGACGGGACGCCCTCGGACCGGGTGATCGACCCGTCCAAGTGCTATGACATCCCCACCCAGTTGCCCGGTGTCGTCACGGTCGCGTCGACCGGCGCGAAGGGTCTCAAGTCGTCCTTCTCCAACTACGGCCAGGGTGTCATCGACATCGCCGCGCCGGGCGGCGACTCGACGGCTTACCAGACGCCCGCACCGCCCGCCACGAGTGGCCTGATCCTGGGCCCGCTGCCCGGCGGCAAGTGGGGCTACATGGCCGGTACGTCAATGGCGTCCCCGCATGTCGCGGGCGTCGCCGCCCTCATCAAGTCGACGCACCCGAACGCCTCCGCCGCCCTGGTGAAGGCGCTGCTGTACGCCGAGGCCGACGCCACGCCGTGCACCGACCCGTACGACATCAACAGCGACGGCAAGGTCGACGCGGTGTGCGAGGGCACGACGAACCGCAACGGCTTCTACGGCTGGGGCACCGCGGACGCGCTGGACGCTGTCACCAAGTAGCGGGAAGCGACGTAACGGGAAGCGACGTGTGACGAGGCCGGGCGGCAGTGGGCCGCCCGGCCTCTCTGCGCCCGGCCCCGTGGTCTACATGCTGATTCGGTACACCCGGCATAGTGGCCCCATGACTGCTGAGGACACCACGTTCATCTGGTCGGCCCTGGGTGGCGATCCCGCCCTGGTCCGGCGGATCGAGAACGTCGAACGGAGCGGGGTGCTGGAAGCGCGGCTGCCCGTAAGGGAGTTGGCGCGGGCTTGTGTCGGGGCGTGCGCTCTCGCGGGCGCCGAACTGGCGGCGCGGCGGGCCGGTCTCACGGACGGGCCCGAGGTGCGGGTCGACGACGGGGCCGTGGCCACGGCGTTCGTGAGTGAGCGGCATCTGCTGATCGACGGACGGGCGCCGGTGAACTTCGCGCCGCTGTCACGGTTCTGGCGGACCGCGGACGGCTGGGTGCGGACGCACGCGAACTATCCGCATCACCGCTCGCGTCTGCTGACCGCGCTCGGACTGCCCGAGGACGCGACGGTGGACGCCGTCGCCGCGCACCTCGCGGAGCGGTCCGCCGTGGACGTGGAGGACACCGTGTACGCGGCCGGCGGCCTCGCCGTCGCCCTGCGTTCGGCGAAGGAATGGGCAGCGCACGCGCAGGGGGCGGCGGTGGCGCGCAGGCCGCTGCTGGGCCAGGAACGGATCGCCGACGCACCCGTACGGGCATTCGCGCCCCTCGCCGGTGATCCACTGCTGCCCGCCGCGGGCGTACGTGTCCTGGACCTCACTCGGGTCATCGCGGGCCCGGTCGCGACCCGTACCCTCGCCCTGCTGGGCGCGGACGTCCTGCGGGTGGACTCGCCTCGGCTGCCCGAACTCCCCGACCAGCACGCCGACACGGGCTTCGGCAAGCGGTCCGCCTGTCTCGACCTCGACCGCGGCTCGGACAGGCGGGCCTTCGAGGACCTGCTCGCCGGAGCGGACGTCGTCGTCACCGGATACCGGCCCGGCGCCCTGGACCGGTTCGGGCTCACGCCCGAGGCCCTGGCGGAGCGACGGCCCGGGCTGGTGGTGGCGCAGCTGTCGGCGTGGGGCGCGTACGGACCGTGGGCCGGGCGGCGGGGCTTCGACAGTCTGGTGCAGGTCGCCACCGGGATCGCGGAGACGGAGGGTTCGGCGGAGCGGCCGGGCGCGCTGCCCGCGCAGGCCCTCGACCACGGCACGGGGTACCTGCTGGCTGCCGGGGTGCTCCGTTCGCTGACCGAGCAGACGGAGGAGGGCGGTACCCGGATCGTAGAGCTCGCGCTGGCGCGGACGGCGGCGTGGCTGATGAACGGGACTGCCCCGCAGCCGCCGCCCTCGCACGGCTCGTACGATCCGGACCCCTGGCTCGCCGAGGCCGACAGCGGTCTGGGGCGGCTGCGGTACGCCCGGTCGCCGGTGTCCTTCGCGGGCGGGCCTGACGACTGGGCACGGCCGTCGGGTGCCTGGGGGACCGATCCCGCGTGCTGGTCCTGAGCCGCGGGCCGACCGCGGACGTATCCATGGGCGGAATGCCGTTCCGACCCCTCGGCGGAATGCCGTTCCGCCAGTTGTTTCCCTGCATTTGCCCGAATCTGTGACGACTGGTGAAGATCTTGAGGTGACGTTGACGAGACCGAACGCCGAGGTGAGCGACGCCGACGAGCCGGCGCGGCGCCGGGCCACCGGACGGGCCGTCGCCCTGCTCGCCCTGACGGCGTTGGCGGCGCTGATCCCACTGCTCGGCCCGAGCGCCGCCCTGGACGGCACCGGCGAGGCCGCGGCCCCCGGCGCCGGGGGTATCGCCCTGCTGCGCACGGTGCTGTTCGCGGCGCTGTGCGTTCCGGCCGGAGAACTGTTCGCGGCCCGGCTGGCCCGCGGCGTGCCGGGGGCGCCGCTGGGGGACGCGCCCCGCAGTTGGGCGCCTGCCGCCGCTGTCGCCGGGTTCGTGGCCGCGCTCGGCCTCGCCTCGGTCGTGGCCACCGGAAACCTGTTGCCCGACCAGCTCTCCGACATGGACATCGGCAGTCTCTACGAGACCCGGGAGGGCAAGCTGGCGCTCCTGGAGGTCAACGCCTTCGTGGTGACCGGCCTCTGCACCCTCTACCGTCGCCCCGACCTCCAGGTGTGGCCGCTGGCCGCGGTGGCGGTCGCGGAGGCGCTGCGCGCCCATCCCACGACGGAGTACAGCCCGCTCGTCGGCTCCGGCCTGACCCTCGTACACGTGGTCTGCGCGGCACTGTGGACCGGCGGTCTGCTGCATGTGCTGCGGATGCTCAGAAAATGGGGTCCTTCGGAGGCCGGGGTCGCGCTGTTGGGCCTCTACGCGCGCGTGGCGGTCGTCCTGTTCGCGGCGCTCACCACGACGGGCACGTGGAGCGCGCTGCGCCGGATGCCGCCGGGGACGGTGCTGGACCAGCTGACCACGACGGCGTACGGGCGCACGCTGCTGGCCAAGCTGCTTCTCGTGGCGGTCGTGGCCGCCCTTGCCCTGAGTGCGCGACTTCGGCTGCGCGGGACCGCGGATCCGCTCGGTGCCTGCTCCCCCGCGCGTGCGGAGGTCGTGGCGCTGGGCGTGGTCGTCGTGGTGTCGGGCGTGCTGACGGCGGTGCCCCTGCCGATCAGATGGTGAGCGATTCCCCAGAGCTTCAGATGGTGACAGAGCTTCAGATGGTGACAGAGCTTCAGGTGGAGACAGAGCTTCAGGTGGTGACGAGCACCTTGAGGGCCGTGCGCCCGTCCATCGCCTTGTAGCCGTCGGGCACCCCCTCCAGACCGACCGTCACGTCGAACACGGGCGACGGATCGATGGTCCCGTCCAGGATGTCGGGCAGCAGCTCCGGGATGTACGCGCGCACCGGTGCGACCCCGCCGCGCAGGGCGATGTTCCGGGCGAACAGCACGCTCAGGTCCAGCCCCGTACCGCTGCCGTGCGGAACCCCCACGAAGCCGATGGCACCGCCGTCGCGGGCGATGTTCACGGCCGTGCTCATGGACTGCTCGGTCCCGACCGCCTCGATGACGCAGTGCGCACCCTGACCGCGGGTCAGCTCGCGGACGGCCTCGACGGCCGCGTCGCCTCGCTCGGCGACAATGTCCGTGGCACCGAAGCCGCGCGCGATGTCCGTACGCACCTGGTGGCGTCCGAGCGCGATGATCCGCCCCGCGCCGAGCCGCTTCGCGGCCAGCACGGCGCACAGCCCGACGGCACCGTCCCCGACGACGGCGACGGTGGCGCCCTCGCGGACCCCCGCGCCGACGGCCGCGTGGTGACCGGTGCCCATCACGTCGGACAGCGAGAGCAGGGCCGACAGCAGGCGGTCGTCGGAGGCCGCTTCCTTGGGCAGTTGTACGAGGGTGCCGTCGGCGTAGGGGACGCGGACGGCCTCGCCCTGCCCGCCGTCGTATCCGACAGCGCCCCAGAAGCCGCCGTGCTCGCAGGAGGTGGTGAGCCCTTCTCGGCAGTAGTCGCACACTCCGTCGCACCACGTGAAGGGGGCCACGACCAGGTCGCCGCGCTTGACGCCGGTCACCTCGGAGCCGGTCTCCTCGACGGTGCCGAGGAACTCGTGCCCGATCCGCTGACCCGGCTGCCGGGGCGACTCGCCGCGGTACGCCCACAGGTCGCTGCCGCAGATGCAGGATCGCAGCACCCGGACGACCGCGTCGGTGGGCAACTGCACCACGGGCTCGGGCACGTCCTCCACGCGTATGTCGTACGGGGCGTGGATGGTGGTGGCGCGCATGGCGAGGCTCCTTCTCCTGCGGGGCGTGTGCGGCTGTGCTCAGCGGGGGGTCGAACTCACCTCACCGTACGCCGCCCTCTGTGCGGACTGCGCGCCGAGCGCGCCCAGCACGCCTTTGACCAGCAGGAACTAGGCGGCGACGTACGTGAGCATGATCCAGAAGTCTGGTCTCGGGAGCTGCGGCCAGTCGGCGACTCCGGTCGCGATGAGCGTGTCGGAGAGCAGGAAGAGGGCTCCGCCGAGGCCCGTCACGGGCCCGAGCCGGGTCGCGCCGTACGCCATCGCGGTGAGCAGCAGGCTGTACCCGGCGACGGGGAGACGCAGTTCGGCGGGGAGGTCGGGCCACAGCAGGGTGACGGTGGCGACGAGGGCGATGCCGTACGCGCTGAGAAACCATGCTCTACGCGCGCGTGGCGCACTTTTAGCACTTTTAGCACTTTTGAACAGCGCGAGGTAACACGCGTGCCCTGCCGCGAAGGAGGCCATCCCGGCCAGGAAGGCGGGGTCCGTGTCGAACAGCAGAAGGGTGTCGCCGCCCCAGCCGAAGAGCAGGGCCGCGACGAGCAGCCGGGGGCCGCCGCGTGCGGCCACGTGAGCGGCGAGCAGAGGCATCAGAAGCGGCTTGGCGATCGTGTGCCCCGGGTCGACGCCGGTGGCGAGGGAGACGAGGTCCACGGCGGCCGCCGTGCCGAAGGAGACGAGGAGCACGCGCGCGAGGAGTGGGTTCACGCCCACGCGCGCGAGGCCCGGGTTCACGCGACGGGCTCGGTGACCGGTGTCTTCGGAGCGGCCTTCGGCGCCGGCTGCCAGCCGGGCCCGCCGAAGATCCGCCCGGCACGCTCGCGCCAACTCCCCGCCGTTCTCAGGTCCCTGGCGATGGCGGCGTACTCATGGGTGGCGACGCGCAGGGGGTTGTACGTGGAGATGTTCTTGGTGAGGCCGTAGACGGGCCGCTCGGTCTCCGCGACGAACGACCCGAAGAGCCGGTCCCAGACGATGAGGATGCCCCCGAAGTTGCGGTCCAGATAGCCGCCTTGGGAGGCATGGTGGACGCGGTGGTGGGAGGGCGTGTTGAAGACGAACTCGAAGGTCCGGGGCAGCTTGCCGATGCGCTCGGTGTGGATCCAGAACTGGTAGACGAGGTTCGCGGACGAGCAGAACGCGAGCGCCGCGGGATGCACGCCGAGGGCGATGAGCGGAACGTAGAAGGGCCAGACGGTCCAGGTCGTCCAGGGCTGGCGCAGGGCGGTGGTGAGGTTGAACTTGCGGCTGGAGTGGTGGACGACATGGCAGGCCCAGAGGATGCGGATGACGTGGTGTCCGCGGTGCGACCAGTAGTAGAAGAAGTCCTGCCCGAGCAGCATCAGCGGGACGGTCCACCACAGGACGGGTACCTGAAGGGGCGTCAGTTCGTGGATGGCCGTGTAGAGGGCGACGATCGGGATCTTCCACAGGAAGTCGAAGGCGAGAGAGCCCAGTCCCATGCCGACGCTCGTCGCGGCGTCCTTCGCCTCGTACCCCGCGGCAGTACCTTCCGCGGCCGGATGGATCCGGACACTCACCATCTCGATCACGGTGAGCAGCACGAAGGCGGGTATCGACCACAGCACGACATCGGGCAGGTTCGGCATGGGTGAACCGTAGAACCGCTGGTGGGCCCCGGCTAGGTGGTGTTACCGACAAGTATTACCGGCGGTACGCGCTTGCTTCTTGGTGATCCCCGCCAATGGCCGAGACGTTCCCGGTGGTCTCACACCCCCGTCGCCCCCAGCAGGGCACCCGCCCCGTACGTCACCGCCATCGCCAGCGCGCCCCCGCCCATGTTCCGCAGCACCGCCCGCCGCGCGTCGGCGGCGCCCAGATCCGCGCTCACCCAGCCGGTGACGACCAGCGCGGCGAGGACCGAGACCACGGTGACGGGCACCCGCCAGTCGCTCGGCGGGAGGACGATCGCGAGCAGGGGCAGCAGCGCGCCGACCGTGAACGACAGGAAGCTCGCCCAAGCCGCGTGCCACGGGTTGGTGAGGTCGTCGGGGTCGATGCCGAGCTCCACGCGCGCGTGGGCCTTGAGCGCGTCCCGTTGCGTGAGCTGCTCGGCCGCCTCGAAAGCCACCTCGCGTGTAAGGCCGCGTTCCTCCAGGAGCCCTGTCAGCTCCTCGAGTTCAGCCTCCGGCTGTTCCCGCAGCTCCCGCCTCTCCAGTGCCAGCGCGGCCTTCTCCGAGTCCAGCTGGCTGGAGACCGAGACGTACTCGCCCGCCGCCATGGACATGGACCCGGCCAGCAGCCCCGCGAGCCCTGCGGTGAACAGTGCGGAGCGGTCACTGGTGGCGCCCGCCACGCCGACCACGATGCCCGCGGTGGAGACGATGCCGTCGTTGGCTCCCAGGACGGCGGCACGCAGCCAGTTCAGCCGAGAACCAAGGGTGCCGCCGTGGGGTTCGTGGTGCGTGGGTTCGCTCACACGGGGAGGATCGCACTCCGAACGCCGTCCACGACGTATCGACCCGGCGCCACTCGCGTCCCCACTCGTCACCTTGCGCGTCCCGACCCGTGACCACGGACGCCGGCCCGGCGCCACCCGCGTCACCCGGCGCCACACACGCAGACCCGGCGCCACGCGTCCCTACCCGTCGCGACACACAGACCCGGCGCCACCCACAGACCGGAGGCGTGCCGTATGGCTTCGCGCCGGCGACGCACGGGCGGAGTCGGGCGAAACCCGCGCAACTCGCCGCGCTCACCGCACGGGCCGCCGTGGCGTGGGCGTCTGACGGACCCTCCGGTGAGAGCGGAGTCCGGGGACGGCACTGTCAGTCGCGCCCCGTATTCTCAGTGACCATGCTCGAAGACCTGACGACCGCAGCGTCCCCCGTCTCCTGGCCGGCCGCGTATCCCCAGGGGTACGCGGTTGTCGACGTCGAGACCACCGGCCTGGCCCGGGACGACCGGATAATCTCGGCCGCCGTCTACCGGCTGGACGCGCGCGGTGAGGTCGAGGACCACTGGTACACGATGGTCAACCCGGAGCGGGATCCCGGCCCGGTGTGGATCCACGGCCTGACGAGCGACGTACTCGAAGGCGCCCCGCTCTTCCAGGACATCGCCGAGGAGTTCGCCGGCCGGCTCGCGGACCGGGTGCTCGTCGCGCACAACGCGGTCTTCGACTGGTCGATGATCGCGCGGGAGTACGCGCGCGCGGACAGCGAGGCTCCGGTGCGGCAGCGGCTGTGCACCATCGCGCTCTCCAAGGAGTTGGGGCTTCCACTGCCCAACCACAAGCTGGAGTCGCTGGCCGCGCACTTCGGCGTCGTACAGCAGAGGGCGCACCACGCCCTGGACGACGCGCGGGTGCTGGCCGAGGCGTTCCGGCCGAGCCTGCGGGCCGCCGCGCACCGCGGCGTCCGGCTGCCTCTCCTGGAGTGCCGTCCGCTCACGGAGTGGTCCTCAGGACCGTCGATCGGGCGGCAGTCCGGCGGCGGTTACCCGTCCGGGAGTTGGCGGCCCTCACGCAAGCGCCCCACCTGCCCGTATCCCAACCCGGGCCGCTACCAGGCAGACAAGCCACTCAAGCAGGGCATGCGGATCGCGTTCTCCGGGGACACGTCCATCGACCGCGAACTGCTGGAGGACCGCGCCGTCGAGGCAGGCCTGCACGTCGCGACGAGCCTGTCCCGGCTCACCAGCCTGCTCGTGACGAACGATCCGGACTCCAGTACGTCCAAGGTGGTCAAGGCCAGGCAGTTCGGGACCCCGGTGATCGACGAGGCGGCGTTCGGGCAACTGCTGCGGGATGTGGACCCGGCGTAGCGGACGTGGGGCCGCCGACAGGGGCGTCAGACGGGTGATTGCGGGGCGACTCGCCCGGCGTCCACTCGCCCGCGCCCCGTCGGCGCCCCACCCTGTGGCGCATGGCGAGATGTGAAGTATGTGGCAATGACTACGGCATGACCTTCGAGGTGCACGCGCAGGGCGCGGTGCACGTCTTCGACTGTTTCTCCTGTGCGATCCACCGGATGGCTCCGATCTGCGAGCACTGTCGTGTGCAGATCATCGGCCAGGGGGTCGAGGTGGAGGGCCGCTGGTTCTGCGGCGCGCACTGCGCCCGCGCGGAGGGGAAGGCAGGGATCATCGACAAGGTCTGAGCCCCTGCCAGGGGCCGGGCCCCACGTCCGCTTCCACACGTACCCCCCTCAATGCGCCCCACGACCGAGTTGTACGGTCGTGGGGTGTACCGCTTCCTGTTGTCCCGGCAGTGGGTGATTCTCACCCTCGTGGCCCTCGCGCTCATCCCCACGATGATCAAGCTGGGCTACTGGCAACTGCACCGGCATGAGCACAAGGTCGCGCTGAACACGGTGATCGCCGACTCCCTCGCCGCCACGCCTGTGCCCGCCGAGTCGCTCACCTCTCCGGGGCAGGAAATCAAGCACGACGACCTCTTCCGCCGGGTGACGGCGAAGGGCCACTTCGACACCGCGCACGAGGAGGTCCTGCGCCGTCGCACCAACTCGGACGGTGAGGTCGGCTACCACGTGCTGACCCCGTTCGTCCTGGACGACGGCCGGGTCCTGGTGGTCAACCGGGGCTGGATCGCGGCGGACGCCTCACAGAGCGCGTTCCCGAAGATCCCGGCGCCCGCGACGGGCGAGATCACCGTCACCGGCAGGCTGATGGCCGACGAGACGACCGCCGACAGCGGCATCAAGGACGTCCAGGGCCTGCCCGACCGGATGGTCATGCTGATCAACAGCGAGCAGGAGTCGAAACGGCTCGGCGAGCAGGTCCTCGGCGGCTACATCGAGCAGACCGCTCCGGAGCCCAAGGGTGACTCCCCCGAGCTGATCCCCGACCCGGAACACAGCGACATCGGTCCGCACATGGCGTACGCGATCCAGTGGTGGCTCTTCTCCGCGGGAGTCCCCGTGGGCTGGGTGATCCTGGTCCGCCGCGAACGACGTGACCGCGCGGAGGCGGCTGCCTCGGCCGAGACCACGCCGGAGGCGGCCACCGCGGGGGTGTAGCGGGGACCGGTTCTCACTCGCACCGGCACCAGGAGGCCCCCGCAGCCTCGAACCCGCCGTCACCCGGTCGGCCCCCTGCGCCGATTGCCCCCCGCCCCCGGCGGGAACTCCGCAGAGGTGCAACGACGCATCGAGGACTACGCTCTCATCGGGGACGAACAGACCGCCGCCCTGGTGGGACGGGACGGTTCGGTCGACTGGCTGTGTCTGCCACGGTTCGATTCCGCGGCTTGCTTCGCCGCGCTGCTCGGAAACGAGGAGCACGGTCACTGGCGCATCGCACCCAAGGGGGCGGGCGACTGCACCCGGCGCGCCTATCGCCCCGACACCCTCGTGCTCGACACCGAGTGGGACACGGACGAGGGCTCGGTCCGGGTGACCGACGTGATGCCGCAGCGCGACGGCGCCCCCGACCTCGTACGCATCGTCGAAGGGCTGGGCGGCCGGGTGACGATGCGCGGCCTGCTCCGGCTGCGCTTCGACTACGGCCTGGTCGTCCCATGGATGCGGCGGGAGGACGGTCACCGTGTGGCGGTCGCGGGCCCGGACGCGGTGTGGCTCCGCAGCGAGCCGCCCGTGCGCACCTGGGGCAAGGACTTCCGTACGCACTCGGAGTTCACGATCGCCGAGGGCGAGAAGGTCGCCTTCGTACTGACCTGGCATCCCTCGCACCGGCCGCGCCCCCCGCTGTGCGACCCGTACGAGGCGCTGAACACCAGCGTCGAGGACTGGCAGGCGTGGTCGGCGCGCTGCCGTTACGACGGACCGCACCGGGACATCGTCATGCGCTCTCTGATCACCCTCAAGGCCCTCACCTACGCGCCGACCGGTGGCATCGTGGCCGCCCCCACCACCTCACTGCCCGAAGAGCTCGGCGGCGTCCGCAACTGGGACTACCGCTACTGCTGGCTGCGCGACTCCACCCTCACCCTCGCCGCACTTCTGGCAGCCGGCTACCACGAGGAGGCCGAGGCCTGGCGCGACTGGCTGCTGCGCGCGGTCGCGGGCGACCCGGCGGACCTGCAGATCATGTACGGGCTGTCCGGAGAGCGCCGGCTCAGCGAGTACGAGATCCCGTGGCTGCCCGGCTTCGCCCGCTCGCGCCCGGTCCGGGTCGGCAACGACGCCGTCAACCAGTTGCAGCTGGACGTGTACGGCGAAGTCATCGACTCGCTCTCGCTGGCCAGGAGTTCGGGCATGCCCGTCAAACCGCACATGTGGCGGGTGCAGGTCGCGCTGATGGAGTTCCTGCGGACGGCGTGGCGGCAGCCGGACGAGGGGATCTGGGAGGTGCGCGGACCGCGCCGGCACTTCGTGTACTCGAAGGTGATGGCATGGGTGGCCGCCGACCGCGCCGTACGCGCCCTGGAGGCCGACCCGAACCTCGGCGGCGACCTGCACGGCTGGCGCGCGATGCGGGACGAGGTGCACCGAGAGGTGTGCGAGCGCGGATTCGATCCCGAACGGAACACGTTCACGCAGTCCTACGGTTCACGGGAGCTGGACTCCTCGGTGCTGCTCATCCCCCGCGTCGGTTTTCTGCCGCACGACGATCCCCGGGTGCTCGGCACGATCGACGCTGTCCGCGACGAGCTCGGCCACAGCGGATTCCTGCGCCGCTACAGCGTCGAGGCGAACGAGATCGACGGGCTGCCGGGCGACGAGGGTACGTTCCTCGCCTGCTCCTTCTGGCTCGCGGAGGCGCTCCACCTGACGGGCCGTCCACAGGAGGCGCGCGAGGTGTTCGAACGGTTGGTGGCGGTGGCCAACGACGTGGGTCTGCTCGCCGAGGAGTACGACCCGCTGGCCGGCCGCCAGCTCGGCAACTTCCCGCAGGCGTTCAGTCATATCGGCCTGGTGAGCACCGCCCTCGTCCTGTTCGGGGACGAGGGGACAGAATAGAACCATGGATCTTGGACTGAAGGACCGTGTGTACGTCGTCACGGGAGCGACCCGTGGCCTGGGCAACGCCACCGCGCGGGAGCTCGTCTCCGACGGCGCGAAGGTGATCGTCACCGGACGCGACGAGAAGACCGTCCTCGCGGCGGCGACAGCGCTCGGCCCGGGCGCGGTCGGGGTCGCCGCCGACAACGCCGACCCCGCGGCCGCCGAGGAGCTCGTCAAGGCCGCGCGCATGCACTTCGGCCGCTTCGACGGCATCCTGATCAGCGTCGGCGGCCCGCCGCCCGGCTTCCTCGCGGACAACACGGACGAGCAGTGGACGGCCGCGTTCGAGTCCGTCTTCCTGGGCGCGGTGCGGCTGGCCCGCACGGCCGCGGCGGAACTCGGCGAGGGAGGCGTCATCGGCTTCGTGCTCTCGACCTCCGTGTACGAACCGATCCCGGGCCTGACCATCTCCAACGGGCTGCGCCCCGGCCTGGCGGGCTTCGCCAAGTCCCTGGCGGACGAGCTGGGACCGCGCGGTATCCGCGTCCTCGGACTGCTCCCGGCCCGCATCGACACGGACCGCGTCCGCGAGCTGGACGGCCTCTCGGCCGACCCGGAGGCGACCCGCGCCGCCAACGAGTCCCGCATTCCGCTGCGGCGCTACGGCACTCCGGAGGAGTTCGGCCGGACGGCCGCGTTCCTGCTCTCCCCGGCGGCGTCCTACCTGACGGGCATCATGCTGCCAGTGGACGGCGGCGTGCGGAGCGGGTTCTAGAGCCTTCCCGTTCCAAAGCTGCCCGCGAAGCTCAACTCAGCGGCTCAATTCAGTGGCTCAACTCAGTGGCTCAACTCACGCGCTCGGCACGGTGCTTGACCCCGCGGAGGCGTACCTCCGCGGGGAGCGCGGCAAGGGCCGCCGAGTCGCGCGCGTGCGCCAGCGCCTCCGTGGTCAGCGAGTGCAGCGCATGCCCCGGATCCGCATGCGGCTCCAGCAGGAGCTGCACCCGCGCCTCGGGGCCGCTGCGCCGTCCGGTCAGCAGGATCTGCGCCCGCTGGACGCCGTCCAACTGCCCTGCCTCATCAGCGAGTACGCCCTCCAGTGCCCGCCCGCGCAGCAACGCGCCCTCGCCGTCGCCGGTGTCGACCAGCACCTCGGCGAGCCGACGGCGCCGGAGCACGGCCGTCAGCCACCACAGGGCGAGCAGCACGAGCACCGCGAGGACGGCGATGACGACCGGCCACCACCAGCCCTCCTCCCGCCACCGCGCGCGGTCCGCGTCGCTGAGCAGCACGTCGCGTGAGCCGTCGTAGATCCACCACGAAGGCGGACCGGCCCCCAGCCCCACGGCGAGCACGGAGCCGCCGAGGACGAGCAACGCCAGGCCGATCACACCGAGCAGCGCGCGGTTGACGATCCGGAGCATCGGCCTCATCCCTTCCGGCCCGGGCGTCCGACGTGTACCGAGAGGGCGGGCGGCCTGGCGAGGCCGAGCCCCCGGATGCCGTCGGCGAGCGTGGCGTCCAAGTCGGCGCGTACGTCGTCGAGTTCACGGAAGTGCGAGACCGCTCGGACGTCGGCCTTCCGCCGGCGCATACGGACGCGGACCGACTGCACTCCGGCGACCTCCATGGCCCGGTCGCGCAGCGCGGTCGCGGCGGCACCCCGGTGCAGCCCGGCCCGTACGTCCGCGTGGACACGGCGCATCGGCAGTACGTCACGCAGCCCAGGCGTCGCCGCGAGGAGGATCATCCAGAGCCCGACGACCGCGGCCACCCCGGCGCCGACAAGCACCCAGGTATCGTCCAGAGGGCGTTCGGCGAGCTGCCCGGCCAGCGACCTGCGCCACTGCATCGCGGGCCGGCCGGCGCGCACGGCGGCGACGTCGTACAGGAAGGCGCCCGCGGCGACGAGGACAAGCAGCGCGACAATCCCCGCGGGGACTCGGCGGGCCGACCAGAAGCGGCCCTCTGTCCCGCCCTCGTCATCGAGAGTGGGCAGCGGTTCGTAGGCCGCCGCGGAAGCGGACCGGCCGAGTTCACTCTCAGCGGCCTTCTCCAAGACAGGCAGCCGTTGGGTACTGCCGTCGGGTCCCTGGGACTCGCTCACTGCATCCTCCCGTGTGCGGCGCCGGGTGCCGGTGCCAGATGCAGCCGCTCCACGTGGACGGCCACCTCCGGTACTTCCATCCCCGCCAACGCACCTACCCGCTCGGCGACATGTCGACGCACCGCGTTGCACTGCCCACCGATGTCGGAGGGGTAGTCGAGTTCGAGGCTGACACGGACACGGGCGGTCGCGATGGGGGTCCCCCCGCCCGAGCGAAGTGGAGGGTGGGCGCTGACGACGACCGTGGCGTGCGGGGCGACGGCATCCGGGGGCAGCGCCTCCAGGGCCTCGCGCGCCGCCTGCCCAGCGATCTTCGCCACTACCCGATCGGCGATCCGGGTCGCGCCGCGCTCGGCCGGCGCGACGACCGTCACGGGCCGCCGCGTCTCACCGAGCCGGCCGGGCTGTGCGGGCACGCGTCACCGCCGCCGGTCGTTGCGGGGGCGGAAGAAGTCACCGAGGTCGAGATCCCCATCGAGGAACCGCCCGGCGACGAATCCGACGGCACCCAGGGCGGCCACCAGGAGGAAGGCCCCGAAACCTCCGAAATAGCCGGCGAAGCCCAGCGCCATTCCGGCGATCATGCCGATAACGGCCAAGCTCATGATGCGCTCCTCAGCAGTTCAGTGGCCGGGTTGAGCGGTACGGAGACCGGGGTTTCACTGGAGCCGCGACTCCGGCTCCTCGTCCTCTTCGTCCGGCAGCTTCACGTCGCTGACGGCGATGTTGACCTCGACGACCTCGAGTCCGGTCATGCGCTCGACAGCCGCGATGACGTTCTCCCGCACCGCGCGGGCCACGTCCGCGATCGACACGCCGTAATCGACGACGATCTCCAGATCGAGCGCCGTCTGCAGCTCGCCGACCTCGGCCTTGACACCTCGTGAGACGGACTTCGTACCGCCGGGCACCCGGTCCCGCACCGCCCCGAAGGTCCGGCTCAGCCCGCTCCCCATCGCATGCACGCCGAGTACATCCCGGGCGGCGAGCCCGGCGATCTTCTCCACGACCCCGTCCGCGATGGTGGTCCGCCCCCGGGTCGCAGGGTCACCACCGCCACGTTTGGTGGTCTTGCGCGTCCCCAGCGGCTCCCTCTCACCCTCGGGGTTCTCCGGCCGCTTCCGCTCTGTCGTGTCGGTCATCGCCGTACATCCCTTTCGGTTGTCGTCCCTCCGCCCACAGTAAGTCGGGTCGCGCGCTCGCGCGTCGCGGATGCGGCAGGCTGGAGCAATGACGGCGGACGGGTGGGCACAGGTTGTACGACATCAGCTCGGGCTCGGCAGGCTGCTGCCCCTCGGCGGCCCGCGTGACGGCGCGTGGATCACAGAGGATGCCGCCGAGTCCCTGCTTCGGCACGCGGCGGCTCCCGTGCGCGGAGTGCGTCTCGGCACGCTCCGGATCGCTCTCGCGGAACCCGACCGGTCCTACGATCCCGCGGTGCTCCCGCCGCCCAGCGCGCTGCCTCCCGGCCCGCTCCGCGTCAGCGCCGACTTCACCGCTTCGGCGGATCCGACGGCCTCCGGCGCCGAACCGCTCCCGACGACGGCGGCCCGCCTGCGCCGGGCCCTGAGCACGGCGGCGACGGAACGGCTCGGCCTGACGGTCACGGAGGTGGACCTGCGCGTGGCGGCGTTGCTGGAGGAGGACCAGGAGCCGGCCGCCGTTCGCCCGGACGACGTACAGCCTGCGGCCGCTCCGGCCGGTGCCGAGGAGGCACTGGTGGGCACAGCCGCACTGTCCGTACCGGGGGTGCTCCACCTGACGGACGTCCTGGGCCGCCCGGTGCGTATCGAGGACGGCCGTGGCGGGGAGGGTGCCCTGCCGCGCCGCCATGTCCGCGTCGAGGTGGCGGTCTCCGGACGAGCCGTCGATGTGGCACGGGCGGTCAGAACGGCGGTCACGAGCGCCCTGCCGGACAGCCCTTCGGTGGCGGTGCTGGTGACCGCCGCGCACTAGAGGAGCGCCTGGCACGGGTACGCGGACAGCTCCGCGGCGTAGAGCTGTGACATGTGCGGCTCCGCCACGCGGGCGCGACCGGTACCACCACGCTCGCGCTCCCCGGTCGCCGAACAGCGGCTCCTCCGCGCGGGCGCGACCAGTGTCCCTACCGGCCCGCGGACTGCCTCAGTCCCCCACTCCGGCAAGGTCCCGCAGCCGACGCCCCTGTGCGGCACGCTCGGCGACACGCTGCTCCTCGTACGTACGACCCTGCACCCCGCGCAGCAACGCCTTCGTCTCGATGACGGCATCGCGCGGCGCGGCCACCAGTGCGGCCACCAGATCCCGTACCGCGTCATCGAGCTGCCCGCCGGGCACCGCGAGGTTCGCGAGCCCGGTGCGCTCGGCCTCCTCGGCCGTCACAAAGCGTCCCGTCGCGCAGATTTCCAGCGCACGGGCATAGCCCACCAGGCTGACCAGCGGATGTGTACCGGCGAGGTCGGGCACCAGGCCCAGGCTCGTCTCGCGCATGGCGAACTGCACGTCGTCCGCGACGACGCGCAGATCACAGGCGAGGGCGAGCTGGAACCCCGCACCGATGGCGTGTCCCTGCACGGCGGCGATGGACACCAGGTCGGTGCGCCGCCACCAGGTGAACGCCTCCTGGTACTCGGCGATGGTCGCGTCGAGGTCGGCTTCGGAACCGCGCGCGAGATCGATGAACGTCGGTTCGCCGTCGAAGCCCTCCGGCGTGAACGCCTGCCGGTCGAGCCCCGCGGAGAAGGACTTGCCCTCGGCCCGCAGCACAACGACCCGGACGGTGCCCGGCAGTGACCGACCGGCCTGCGTCAACGCCCGCCACAGCGCGGGACTCTGGGCGTTGCGCTTGGCCGCATTGGTCAGCGTCACCGTGGCGACAGGCTCGTCGACGGTGAGCCGTACGCCGTCCTTGTCGAATACCGGGTCGAGCGAAGCCATGGACGCCTCCGATGCGTGCGGTCAGAGTGGATGCCCTACGACGGCATCCTTAAGTGACTGCACAGTAACCACCCGGCCGATCACAGGACCGACCGGGTGGTCACCACCGAAGCCGATGGGGACGCCCGGCCTCAGGCCGAGGCGGCCTTCTTGCCCCGCGTCGCTCCGCCACGCCCGCGAAGGGTGACGCCCGATTCGCTGAGCATCCGGTGCACAAAGCCATACGAACGGCCGGTTTCTTCGGCCAGCGCTCGAATGCTCGCACCGGAGTCGTACTTCTTTTTCAGGTCTGCCGCGAGCTTGTCGCGCGCGGCGCCGGTTACCCGGCTGCCCTTCTTCAGAGTCTCGGCCACCCGTGCCTCCTCATGGGAAGTGCGCTCTGGACTCTCATGATCACCCCTCCCGGGCTTCATGGCCACCCATTCGGCAAGGTCCGTAAGACAAGGTTTTGACGACAGGAGCCCGTCCCCACGAGTGGAATCTGTGATTCCGCCTTGTGGAGTTCATACCGCCGAACGGGTTTATCCGTGAAGTGCCAGGTCAGAGACGCAAGACGGCCGAGCCCCTGGGATCAGAGGGCTCGGCCGGAAAATCGGTGTAGGACACACCTCGGTACGAGGAGATCTCACACCATTGATGGATCACGGATCGGCCGAATGATCCATACGCAGTGGATCAGTCATTCGATCAAGCGGCGCTGACCGGCCGCCAGGGGCTCGGCCGACGGCGCCCCGGGGCTCAGGCGAGGGCCACCAGGTCCGCGTAGTCCGCGCCCCACAGGTCCTCGACGCCGTCGGGCAGCAGGATGATGCGCTCCGGCTGGAGCGCCTCGACCGCGCCCTCGTCGTGGGTGACGAGGACGACGGCGCCCTTGTAGGTCTGCAGCGCGCCGAGGATCTCCTGGCGGCTGGCCGGGTCGAGGTTGTTCGTCGGCTCGTCCAGGAGGAGGACGTTCGCGGACGAGACCACCAGGGTCGCGAGCGCCAGCCGGGTCTTCTCACCACCGGAGAGGACACTGGCGGGCTTGTCGACGTCGTCCCCCGAGAACAGGAAGGAGCCGAGCGTCTTGCGGACCTCGACGAGGTCCAGGTCGGGGGCCGCGGAGCGCATGTTCTCAAGGACCGTGCGCTTCGGGTCGAGGGTTTCGTGCTCCTGCGCGTAGTAGCCGAGCTTGAGTCCGTGGCCCTCGACGACCGAGCCGGTGTCGGGCGTCTCGACGCCGCCGAGCAGTCGGAGCAGGGTCGTCTTGCCGGCGCCGTTCAACCCCAGGATGACGACGCGGGAGCCCTTGTCGATGGCCAGGTCCACGTCGGTGAAGATCTCCAGCGAGCCGTACGACTTCGACAGGCCCTCGGCCATCAGCGGGGTCTTGCCGCAGGGCGCCGGCTCCGGGAAGCGCAGCTTGGCGACCTTGTCGGAGACGCGCACCGCGTCGAGTCCGGCGAGCAGCCGGTCGGCCCGCTTGGCCATGTTCTGCGCGGCGACCGTCTTGGTGGCCTTGGCGCGCATCTTGTCGGCCTGCGAGTGCAGTACGGCGGCCTTCTTCTCGGCGTTCTGCCGCTCGCGCTTGCGCCGCTTCTCGTCGGCCTCGCGCTGCTGCTGGTAGAGCTTCCAGCCCATGTTGTAGACGTCGATCTGGGCGCGGTTGGCGTCCAGGTAGAAGACCTTGTTGACGACCGTCTCCACGAGGTCGACGTCGTGGGAGATCACGATGAAGCCGCCGCGGTAGGACTTCAAGTAGTCGCGCAGCCAGACGATCGAGTCGGCGTCGAGGTGGTTCGTCGGTTCGTCGAGGAGGAGCGTGTCTGCGTCCGAGAAAAGGATGCGGGCCAGCTCGATACGGCGGCGCTGACCGCCGGAGAGCGTGTGCAGGGGCTGGCCGAGCACCCGGTCGGGCAGGTTGAGCGCGGCGGCGATGGTGGCGGCCTCGGCCTCGGCGGAGTACCCGCCCTTGGTGAGGAACTCCGTCTCCTGGCGCTCGTACTGCCGCATGGCCTTCTCACGGGTGGCGCCTGCTCCGTTGGCGATGCGCTGCTCGTTCTCGCGCATCTTGCGGATCAGGGTGTCCAGACCGCGGGCGGAGAGGATACGGTCGCCGGCGAGCATGTCGAGGTCGCCGGTTCGCGGGTCCTGCGGGAGGTAGCCGACCTCGCCGGAGCGGGTGACGTTGCCCGCGGCGGGGGTGCCCTCGCCTGCGAGGACCTTGGTGAGCGTCGTCTTGCCCGCGCCGTTGCGGCCGACCAGACCGATGCGGTCGCCCTTGGCGATACGGAAGGTGGCGGACTCGATGAGGAGGCGGGCGCCGGCGCGCAGCTCGATACCGGAGGCGGAGATCACGGACAGACTCCAGGGCAGGGTGGTTGGCGGGGTGGACGGCTGAGGACGTTCCCGCCGTCTAATGCGCGAGGAGAATGGCCATGGGCCAAGTCTAACGGGGCCGCGCAACCGCTTTTTCTGCCCTGGGGCGTCCGGCACTGTGACGCTCATTGCCCAGCGGCGTGCGGTCCGGGGTGATCCGGCCGAGGTCGTCCACCGCGATGATCTCTGCGGTCCAGTCGTCGATGCCACCGTCACCGGGGCAGGGCTGTGCGATCAGGAGCGCCGTGCCGTGGCGCAGCGCGCGCGTGGGCACGAACTCGCATCCCCGGCCGGCCGGCAGCACCCAGCGCAGATCTCCGTCCGCGATGCGGTAGGCGGCGATGCGGTGCGGGGTGACGACGGCGAGCATACGGGCGCTGAGAGGCCGCAGTACGCCGCTTCCACCGCGGGCCGCGAGCCACCGGGTGGCCCCGGGAAGGGCTCGGTGCCAGCGCACCGCGCCGCCGCCACCGCGAGCGGTGTCGGTGGCGGTGACGGTGACGGTGACCAGTCCGTCGTCCCAGAGCGCGATCGCGTCCCCGCGCGCGGGGACCACGGCCAGCGGACGACGCCCCTCCCGCATGTAGCTCCAGCGAGGCTGCCCGGTCGTCTCGTCGTACGCCTCGACGGCGTCCTTGGTCGTACGGAGCGATGGCCTCGCATGGCTGTCCACGCGCGCGTGGACAGTGAGGTGGTCCCCGAAGGGGGTGGGACGCGCTTGGTGGACCGCGGCGAGAAGGGGGGCCGCGAGGAGGAGGGCGAGGGCCGGCGGAAGGAAGCGGCGGACGGAGTGCCGCCGTGCCGCCGGTGAGTGCGGGGGCGCGGGCCTGACGGGCACCGGGCGGCCCGGTGCCCGTGCGACAACTGCGGCAGGCGCGGTGACGGCCGGGGTGGCGTCCTGCGGGTGCGTGGCCGTCACCTCGACCGGTAGAACAGCCATGTTCCCCCCACTTCGCCCACTCGGTCCACGGATCAGGCGCAGAGCGTAGGCGCGGGTCGGCGGGGCGGTGCCCGGGACACGGCGGACGGGTGAGGGTGTGTCCCCCGTTCGGACCTCCGCCCGGGGCCCGGGTCCTTGGGGCATATGAGGATGGCGCCACAGAGCGACGGACGTACGGCAGAGGGTGGTGTGCCCATGCAGTTCGACGACGACGCCGGCCTGGACACCTCCGAGGTGCAGGATGTGCGCGGCAGCCGGATCCCCGGCGGCAGGGCGGCCGTGGGCGGCGGCGTCGCCGGGCTCATCGCCCTCCTCCTCGGGCTGTTCTTCGGGGTGGGACCCGACCAGCTGGGACTCTCCTCCGGCGACGACGAGCCCGCGGCGACCGCCTCCTCCCTCGCGCAGGTCCAGCAGACGTGCAGGACGGGACAGGACGCGAACACCCAGGACGACTGCCGCATCGTGGCGGTCGTCAACAGCGTGCAGGCGTACTGGACTCAGGAGTTCGCGCGCCGCAGCGGCACCTACACGCGCGCGCCCACGGTGTTCTTCACCAGCCGCGTCGGCACTGCGTGCGGGACCGCGACGTCCGCGGTGGGGCCCTTCTACTGTCCGGGCGACCGCAAGGTCTATCTGGACCTGGGCTTCTTCGACGAGCTGCGCACCACGTTCGGGGCCGGCGGCGGCCCGTTCGCGCAGGCGTACGTGGTGGCGCACGAGTACGGGCACCATGTGCAGGACCTGATGGGGACGCTGGGCAGGGCGCAGGACGGTGTGACCGGCGCGAACAGCAACTCGGTGAAGGTCGAACTGCAGGCCGACTGCTACGCGGGGGTGTGGGCGCACCACGCCACGACCACGAAGAACCCGTCGACGGGCAGGCCGCTGCTGACCAGCCTCACCGACGCCGACATCCGCGACGGCATGGACGCGGCGGCGGCCGTCGGCGACGACCGGATCCAGGAGAGGTTCCAGGGCCGGGTGACACCGGAGACCTGGACGCACGGCTCGGCCGGGCAGCGGCAGCAGTGGTTCCACCAGGGTTACAGCACCGGCGACATGGCCCGGTGCAACGCCTTCGGCTGAGCCCTCACGGCCGCTCGGCGGGGCGTTGTCAGTGCCCGGTGCCAGACTGGGCAGCAGATCGGATTCCGGCGGCGGGACGAGAGGGAGTGACCGGCATGGCAGGCATCGACAGCGGGCGCCCGAGCATCTATCCGACACTGTTGTACGCGGACGCGAGGGCGGCGATCAGGCAGCTCACGGAGGCCTTCGGCTTCACCGAGCTGTCGGTGTACGAGGGCGAGGACGGCGCGGTGATGCACGCCGAGCTGGTGCAGGGGAACGGCGCGGTGATGCTCGGTTCCAAGGGCCGTGGCGGCGTCTTCGACAGCGCGATGAAGAGCGCGGGGCCGGCCGGGGTGTACATCGTGGTGGACGACGTCGACGCACACCACCAGCAGGCCGTGGACCACGGCGCGGAGATCCTGACACCCCCGACGGACCAGGACTACGGCTCACGGGACTACATGGCCCGGGACATCGAGGGCAACGTCTGGAGCTTCGGGACGTACGCCCCCGAGATAGCGGTGTAGGCCCTCCCGAGCGGGGGCCCGTCCGAGGGGACGGACATCCCCACCCCGGGCGGGGCCCGTTCTCGGGATGGACCACTCCCCGACAGAGGTCCGTCCCCGTGCGGGCACCGGCCTCCGGTCAGCTCCCCCCGGTGTGCACCTGGAAGGCGGCCCGGCGGACGGCCTTGGCCAGCGCCGGGTCCGGGTGAGCGGCGGCGAGCGCGACCAGGACCTGCACGGTGCGCGGGTGCCCGACGGCGCGGACCTCGTCGAGGAGCATGGGCACGGTGGGTTGCACGGCCGACTCCAGGTGGCGCACGAGGAGCGGCGCCTCCCCGTGGTCGGCGACGGCGGCGGCGGTGTCGACCCAGAGCCAGGTGGCCTCCGCGCGGGTGAGCACCTCGTGGGCGTCCTCGGGGTCGTGGCCGTCGTGCACGGCGAGCCACAGCAGGGCGTAGGGACGCAGAGAGGTCTCTTCGGCCACCGCGCGTACGTCGGGTTCGGCGGGGGCGCCGACCACGCGTAGCGCCTCGAAGGCGAGCCCGCGGGTGAGGGCGTCCTCGCCGCGGGCGGCGTCCAGGAGTTCGGTGACGGCGCTGCCGACGGGGCGGGCGGCGAGCCAGGCTCGGTACTCGGCGCGGGCCGCGTTCGGGCGCAGCTGGGCGCAGCCGCGGAGCATGTCCTCGGCGGAGGCCTCGATGTTCCCGGCGGGGCTCTGCGCGGCGACGCAGATCTGCTCCAGCTTGACCCAGACCGCCCAGCTGCCGAGCGGGGTGAGGGTGGCCTGTCCGTCGGCGCAGGTGAGCGCGCCCACGGAGGCCAGGGCGTGCAGGGCCCAGTCGAGGAGAGGGGCCAGGGGGGTGTCCTCGACGGCGGCCTGGGCGACCGGTTCGGGCTGGGGGCCGTAGGGGATCTCGCAGCGCTCGGTGCGCAGTTCCGTGACGCGCTGTTCGAGGAGGTCGAGGAGCTGCTCCACGGGGACGGGGCCGGCGGAGAGCTGAAGGAAGGAGAGCACCTGGGGCATCGCGGAGACGACCTCTGCGACGGCGGACGGTTCTCGGTCCGCGGGCTCCGGATACGCGAGCGACCAGGCGTCGAAGAGGGCGACCCAGCCACGCAGTACGGCGCTGTCGTCGCGGTTCCAGGCGCGCAGCCGCCAGCCGGGGCGGGCGCTGCCGCCGTGCACCTCGATGAGGCCCGCCAGACGTGCGGTGTCCCAGTCCGCGCGGACCTGATCCGGAGTCAGCCCCATTTCGGCGGCGGCCCGTTCGGCGGACGCGTCGGAGAGGGTGCCTTTGTCGTCGGGCATCGCGCCGTCGCGGCCGGGGCCGAGTGCGGCGTCGGCCCAGCGGGCCACCCGTGCCGCGTCGGAGAGGCCGGTGCGTGCCATGCGGGCCAGTTCCGCGGGCGGCGGAGTGCCCTCGGGCGGGCGCGGTGCCGGGCGTTGCGAGCGGCGCTGGGTCGCCGCTCGGGGGGCGGCGGACAGGGGCCGCGGGCGGACGAGTCGGAGCCTGGAGTCGCGCGGGTTACGGGACGTCACGGGTGCAGTCTTCCGGTTGACAGTCCGAAAACCCAAACGGAATGAGCCTTGGCGCTTCCGCGGGCCCTGCCTGCAGGCCCCCATGTGCCCGGAACGGGCCCGTCCTCGCACGGCGGACCGGCTGAAAACAACCCCTGCATCGCTGCTACATCCCCCTGCGTCGCTGCTACATCAGCGGGGTGAGGAAGCGGCGCAGGGTCTCTTCGTAGTCTGCCGGGTCGGCGTTCCACATGGCGCCGTGCGGAGCGTCCGGGACCGTGTGCAGGGTGACCAGCTCCGGACGGCGCTCGGCGAGACGGCGGGAGGGACCCCAGGGGGCGATGATGTCGTCCGGGCCGTGCAGCAGCAGGGTCGGCACCTTGAGGTGGCCGGGGTGTGCGGCGTTCTCGATGCGGTCGCCGCTTACGCCGGTTCGGCCCTGGGCGGCGCGCACCGCGAGGGGCAGCAGGGCACCGGGGGTGTTGCGGGCGGTGGCGAGGGCGCGGAGTGTGGTCTCCCAGTTGAGGACGGGCGAGTCCAGTACGAGGCCGGAGATTCGCTCGCGCAGCGCGGAGTGCGCGGCGGCGTGCAGGGCCATGGTGGCGCCGGTGGACCAGCCGAAGAGGACGACCTTTTCGGCGCCGTAGCGCACGGCGTAGCGGATCGCCGCGTCGACGTCGCGCCACTCGGTCTCACCGAGGTGGTTCAGGCCGTCCGGGGAACGGGGTGCGCCGAGGTCACCGCGGTAGGCGAGGTCGAGTACGGGGAACTGGTAGCGGTTCAGGAACTCCAGCACGTTCATGGGGTGTTCGCGGGTGGTGCCCAGGCCGTGCACGGTGATCACCCAGGTGTCGCGGACGCCGGGTACGAACCAGGCGGGCAGGGCGCCGAGTTCGCCGGGGACGTCGATGTCGGCGTGGTCGAGACCGAGGGCGGCGCTCGGGTTGCCGATGTGCACGTTCGGGGTGAACCACACCTTGTCGCCGGGTTCCAGGGTGCCGTGGGTGACGCGTTCCAGGCGGCGTACCACGGTGTCGGCGGGGTGCGGCACGGCCTCCATGACCGGGCCGACGACCGCGTGGGAGCCGTCGCCGGCGAGACCGTAGGTGCCTGGGCGCAGCGAGGCCAGATCACGGGTGAGGGTGATTCCGCCCGCCGCCGTGGCGTGCACGGTGAGCCGGGGCTCGGTGGGAAGCGGTCTGCCTGGCGGCGCTTTCAGCGCGGCGTCGCTGGCGAAGCGGCCCGCCACGACGGAGGCTGCGCCCGCGGCGATGGCTACGGTGACGGCTGCGGCCGTCGCTTTGACAGTGCGCACGCGTCCAGTCTCCAGGGAGAGCCGGTTATCGGCCAGCGGGGGCGGGGCTTGGGATGACGCCTGCTCGGTGGAGTGCGGCCGCCGTTTCGGTGGGGTGGCTGCTTTCGGCCCGCCGGTGTGCCGGGACCTTCGACGTCGGCCGCGCGGCACCCGGGGCTCATCCGGACTGACGGACGGGCAGAGCCCTGGGCCACCGGGTGGCTCGGCACCTCCGAACTCGACACCTCCGAAAAGGGGCTCCCCGGCCGGAGGTCCGGGCCGGGGGATCCGAACCGGGGCGTCCGGGCCGGACTCCGCACCGGGGCGTCCGAACCGGGCTCCGCTGCGGCGGGCGGGGACTGCCACCCGGCGGGGCAGGGCCGAGCCCTGTTAGCCGGAGCGAGCAGGGACACGCGCAGGCCCCTACCCCGTTGCCCATCCACGCGCCGGCCCCCTACCCCCGTTGCCCGTACCCCTTCAGCCGCTCCCCCGCCGCCTCCACCTGCTCCTCTGTCAACAGTGTGGGGGAGAGTCCGGGTACGGAGGACGCGGTCAGCCAGACCCGGCACATCCACTCCAACTGGGCAGTGCGGTCGTAGGCCTGGCCGAGAGACGAGCCGTAGGCGATCGTGCCGTGGTTCTGGAGGAGGCAGGCCGTGCGGTGGGTGAGGGCCTGGCGCATGTTCTCGGCCAACTCTGGTGTGCCGTAGGTCGCATAAGGGGCAACACGGACCGGACCGCCGAGATCGCCCGCCATGTAATGGATCAGGGGGAGTTCGGGGACGAGTGTCGAGACGGCCGTCGCGTGCGGCGCGTGGGTGTGGACGACGGCGCGTGCGTCGGTGGTGCGGTAGACGGCGAGATGCATGGGCAGTTCGCTCGTCGGGAGGAGCGAACCGCGCATCTGTCGCCCGTCGAGGTCGACACCCACGGCGTCGCCGGGCGTCAGCCTGTCGTAGGGCACTCCCGTCGGTGTGACCAGGACGGTGTCCCCGACGCGTACCGAGACGTTGCCCGACGTACCGACCACCAGCCCCTCGGCCACCGTGCGGCGGGCCGTGACGACGAGTTCGTCCCACGCGCGTTCCTCCGTGCCGCGCGCGTCCGGAGCGTGCCACTCCCGCGCCACCTGCGCACCCTCCCGTCCGCCTCGATCACCCCGTGCGTCCCGCCGCTGCTCAGCCATGCCGCGATCCTGCCAGGCGCCGAAGTCAACGCGGCGGCGGCGAGGGCACTTTAGGGCGGAATCCATGCGTCCGTAAGATCACATACAGGCACACATCATCCCTCTGTGTGCAATTGGCCGGAGATCGACGATCTTTCGATGATCTTCCAGTAGCCTCTGGGGGTTTTGTCACGCACGCCACCATTCCGGGGGAAATATGGCCCGTGATAACAGGCTGTCCCGCCATCGCGCCCGCGTCGTCGCGGCCACCATCACAGCGCTCACCGTCGGAGGGACCGCTCTCGCCGAGATCCCGGCCGCCGCGGCCGGCCAGCCCAAGGGGCACGACGTCTCCTCGCACCAGAAGAACGTCAACTGGCAGAGCGCCAAGGCGAAAGGCGCACAGTTCGTCTACGTCAAGGCGACCGAGTCCGACACCTATCGCAATCCGTACTTCAGCCAGCAGTACAACGGGGCACGAGACATGGGCATCATCCACGGCGCCTACCACTTCGCCCTGCCGAACAAGTCGTCCGGCACCGCCCAGGCCGCGCACTTCGTGCGCAACGGCGGCGCCTGGCAGGCGGACGGCTGGACGCTGCCGCCCGCGCTCGACATCGAGTACAACCCGTACGGCAAGGACAAGTGCTACGGCCTGACCAGAGCCAGGATGGTGAGCTGGATCAAGGCATTCAGCGACGAGGTCAAGCGGCAGACCGGACGCCGTCCGGTGATCTACACGACCACACACTGGTGGAACACCTGCACCGGCAGCAGCCGCGCCTTCGGCGCGAACCACTCCCTGTGGCTCGCGCGCTACGACTCGGCGACCGCGGGCACCCTGCCGGCCGGCTGGTCCTTCTGGACCTTCTGGCAGTACGACAACAGCGGCAGCCTGCCGGGTGACCAGAATCTCTTCAACGGATCCACGACCCAGCTCAAGAAGCTCGCGAAGGGCTGACCGAACCCACGGAACCCGGCATTCCGCCTGTGTTCGAGACATCAGGCCGGATCCGCAGCCGTCCCTCCGGCGCATCCGGAGGGGCGGCTCACCATAGGGACACTCACACGCCTATCCACGTTCATCTTCCGTTCATTCAGGTTACCTACGGTCCTCCTGCCACTGATCTCAAAGAGAAGCCTGGGTAAATGGAACACATCACGCTCCTCCTCGGAATCGTGATCGTCACCGCTCTCGTGTTCGATTTCACGAACGGTTTCCACGACACCGCCAATGCGATGGCTACGACCATTTCGACCGGTGCGCTCAGACCCAAGACGGCGGTGGCCATGTCCGCCGTGCTGAATCTCGTCGGGGCGTTCCTCTCCGTGGAGGTCGCCAAAACGATCTCCGGCGGCATCATCAACGAAGAGGGCATCCGCACCGAAGTGATCTTCGCGGCGCTCGTCGGCGCCATTCTCTGGAATCTGCTGACCTGGCTTCTGGGGCTGCCCTCCAGCTCTTCCCACGCTCTCTTCGGCGGCCTCATCGGCGCCGCGGTCATGTCGGCCGGCTGGTCGTCGGTCAATGGCTCGACCGTCGTCACCAAGGTGCTGCTCCCCGCGATCGCCGCGCCCGTGGTGGCCGGGCTCGCCGCCATGCTGGCCACCCGGCTGACCTACCGGATCGGCAACCGCGCCGACGAGAAGGCGACCGCCAAGGGCTACCGCGCCGGCCAGATCGCCTCGGCAGGCCTGGTCTCGCTGGCCCACGGCACGAACGACGCGCAGAAGACGATGGGCATCATCACCCTCGCGCTGGTCACCGGCGGTGTGATCGCGCCCGACTCGAACCCGCCGACCTGGGTCATCGTCTCGGCCGGTATGGCCATCGCGCTCGGCACCTACCTGGGCGGCTGGCGCATCATCCGCACCATGGGCAGGGGCCTCACCGACCTCGCGCCGCCGCAGGGCTTCGCCGCCCAGACCAGTGCGGCCACGGTCATCCTGGCCTCCTCCCACCTGGGCTTCTCGCTCTCCACCACACAGTCCTGCTCCGGCGCCGTGATGGGCTCGGGCCTCGGCCGCAAGGGCGGTGTCGTCCGCTGGTCGACCGCGAGCCGCATGTTCATCGCCTGGGGCCTCACGCTCCCGGCGGCGGGCCTGGTCGGCGCGGGCGCCGAGTTCCTCACCCAGCAGGGCACCTGGGGCATCGTCCTGACGGGTGCGCTCCTGGTGGCCGGGTCCGCTGTCATCTGGAACCTGTCACGCCGTCGGCCGGTGACCATCGACAACGTCAACGAGATCGCCGCCGAGCCCTCGGGCGGGGGGGGGGGGGGGGGGGGGGCGCGCCCCCCCCCCCCCCCCCCCCCCCCCCCCCCCCGCGGGCGGCCCGCTCGCCGGCGGCCTGGCAAGCGATCTGAAGGCCACCATCCCGTCCCCGGACGCGGAGCCCACCGCTCCGGCCACGGTGTAAGGAACGAACAGCATGCACATCGACTGGGCAGCCCTCGGCTCCGTCTTCGGAGTCAGTCTCGTGACCACCGTGGCCCTCGTGGGCCTCTTCACCCTGGGCATCGTCGGCCTCTCCAGGCGCGAGTCGGCCTCAGCTCAGGGCGGCTCCGCCGCTCTCGCGGTCACCGGCGCGTACGCCTGCTTCGCCGCCTGCGCGGCGGCGGTGGCGTACGGGATCTATCTGATCGTGGCCTGAGGAGCATTTCAGGACCGCACTGATACCGCACAAGCGAGGCATCACCTCGGGTAGGGCGCGGGACGTGTCAACGTCCCGCGCCCTACCCGTATGTGGGCCTTCGCACACTCTCCCCCCGCAGGTCAACAGCAAGTTGACGGGTCTTCCAACGCCATGGTGGACTGCCGGAGCCAAGTACGACGGCACGAGAGGAAGCCGGTGCAAATCCGGCGCGGTCCCGCCACTGTCACCGGGGAATGAAGCCCCCGGAAGCCAGGAACTCTCACCGTCGGTCTCTTCGAACCAGGGCGTGGACACCCTGAGTGAGGACATATCGCCATGCGCGGCTGCCCAAGTGCCCTGCGAACGACAGTTGTGCCTGACCTGACGGTCGGCTGAACCGGTGCGTGCCGATCGCGTCTTCGCGTACGGCGCCGCCGCCGGCCTCCTCGGTGACCTGCTGCTCGGCGATCCCCGCCGCGGACATCCGGTCGCCGCGTTCGGGCGGGCCGCGGGAGCCGTGGAGCGGGTGCTGTGGCGGGACCACCGCGGGTGGGGCGCGCTGCACACGGCCGTGTGCGTGGGCGGTGCCACCGGGCTCGCGGCGCTCGCGAGTCATTGCGTACGTGGATCCCGTACCGCCTCCATCGCGCTGACCGCCGCCGCCACTTGGGCCGTCGTCGGGGGAACCTCCCTCGGCCGGGAGGCCCGGGCGATCGGGAGCGCGCTCGAAGCCGGTGATGTCGAAGTGGCCCGGGAGCGGCTGCCGCATCTGTGCGGGCGGGATCCGCAGGCGCTCGACGCGGACGGGATCGCGCGGGCCGTCGTCGAGTCCGTCGCCGAGAACACCTCCGATGCCGTGGTGGGCGCTCTTGTGTGGGGGGCTGTGGGCGGTGTGCCCGGTCTGGTCGGGTTCCGCGCCGTGAACACGCTCGACGCGATGGTCGGGCACAGGTCCCCCAGGTACCGGCGCTACGGCTGGGCGTCCGCGCGGCTCGACGATGTCGCGGGCTGGCCGGGGGCGCGGCTGACCGCCGCCCTCGCCACCGCTGCCGGGGACGATCCGCGGGGCGCCCTGCGGGCCTGGCGGGTGGACGCCTGCAAGCATCCGAGCCCGAACGCCGGGCCCGTGGAGGCCTCTTTCGCGGGGGCGCTCGGTGTACGGCTCGGCGGGACCCTCGCGTACGGCGGGAGAGTCGAGCACCGGCCCGTACTCAACGGCGGGGGGCGTGCCGTGGTGGTCGGTGACATCGAGCGGGCCGTACGGCTCTCTCGGCGCGTGAGCTGGCTCGCGCTCGGTGCGTGCGTCGCCGGGCGGCTCCTCACGAAGGGGCGTGCCTGGTGAGCGGCGGGCTGCTGGTCGCCGGGACCACCTCCGACGCGGGCAAGAGCGTCGTGACCGCCGGGATCTGCCGGTGGCTGGTGCGGCAGGGCGTCAAGGTCGCGCCGTTCAAGGCGCAGAACATGTCGCTGAACTCGTTCGTGACGCGGGAGGGCGCCGAGATCGGGCGGGCCCAGGCGATGCAGGCGCAGGCCGCCCGTGTGGAGCCGACCGCGCTCATGAACCCCGTGCTCCTCAAGCCGGGCAGCGACCGGAGCAGTCAGGTCGTGCTCATGGGGAAGCCCGTGGGCGAGATGAGCGCTCGCGGCTACCACGGTGGACGGCAGGAAGCACTCCTGGGGACCGTACTGGAGTGCCTCGCCGAGTTGCGGGGCACGTATGACGCGGTGATCTGCGAGGGGGCGGGGAGTCCCGCCGAGATCAATCTGCGGCGGACGGACATCGTGAACATGGGGATCGCGCGGAATGCGCGACTGCCCGTGCTTGTCGTGGGCGACATCGATCGTGGGGGTGTCTTCGCGTCCTTCTTCGGGACCGTCGCGCTGCTGTCGCGCGAGGACCAGGAACTCGTCGCCGGGTTTCTGGTGAACAAGTTCCGCGGGGATGTCTCCCTGTTGGAACCGGGGCTCGACATGCTCCACGGGCTCACCGGGCGGCCCAGTTACGGCGTGCTGCCCTTCCGGCACGGCCTCGGGATCGACGAGGAGGACGGAATGGCGGTCTCGCTGAGGGGCGCCGTCCGGGAGTCCGCGGTCGCCGCGCCCGTCGGCGAGGACATCCTGCGGGTCGCCGTCTGCGCCGTCCCCCTGATGTCCAACTTCACGGACGTGGACGCGCTGGCCGCCGAACCGGGTGTCGTCGTGCGCTTCGTGGACCGGGCCGAGGAACTGGCCGACGCGGACCTGGTCGTCGTACCCGGGACCCGGGGGACGGTGAAGGCACTGGAGTGGCTGCGGGAGCGCGGGCTCGCGGACGCGATCGCGCGACGGGCCGCCGAGGGGCGGCCGGTGCTCGGTATCTGCGGCGGTTTCCAGCTCCTCGGCGAGCACATCGAGGACGAGGTCGAGTCGCGGGCAGGTCATGTCGACGGGCTCGGGCTGCTTCCCGTGCGGGTGCGGTTCGCGCGGGAGAAGACGCTCACGCGGCCCGTCGGAGAGGCCCTCGGGGAACACGTCGAGGGGTACGAGATCCATCACGGCGTCGCCCAGGTCACCGGCGGGGACGCCTTCTTGGACGGCTGCCGGGTCGGCGAGGTCTGGGGTACGCACTGGCACGGCTCGCTGGAGTCGGACGGGTTCCGGCGCGCCTTCCTGCGCGAGGTGGCGGCCGCCGCGGGGCGTCGCTTCGTACCGGCCGCCGGCACGTCGTTCGCGGCACTGCGCGAGGAGCAGCTGGATCTGCTCGGCGATCTGATCGAGGAACACGCGGATACGGACGCGCTGTGGCGGCTCATCGAGTCGGGCGCGCCGTCAGGACTGCCTTTCATTCCACCGGGAGCGCCCGCATGAGCACAGTGTTGTTGTTGTCGACCGCCGACACGGATCTGCTGGCGGCCCGGGCCTCCGGCACCGCGTACCGGATCGGCAATCCCACCAGGGTGGATGTCGCCGCTGAACTCCCCGAGCTGGTCCGGGGCGCGGATGTCGCCGTCGTACGGCTGCTTGGCGGGAAGCGGGCCTGGGAGGACGGGCTCGCTTTCCTCAAGTCGTCCGGCATTCCGACCGTGCTGCTGGGCGGGGAGGCCGTCCCCGACGCCGAGTTGATGGCCGAGTCGTCCGTGCCGGCCGGTGTGGTCGCCGAGGCGCTGCGCTATCTCGTGGAGGGCGGCCCGGACAACCTGACCGAGCTGGCCCGCTTCCTCTCCGACACCGTGCTGCTCACCGGCGAGGGCTTCGAAGAGCCGCGGAAGACGGCCGAGTTCGGCGTCCACGGTGAGCGGGTGTTCGTCGAGGGCCGTCCGACGATCGGCGTGCTTTTCTACCGGGCGCACGAGCTGTCCGGCAACACCGCCTTCGTCGACACGCTGTGCGACGCGATCGAGGCGCGGGACGCCAACGCCCTTCCCGTGTACTGCGGTTCGCTTCGTGACGCCGACGCGGGGCTCTACGAGATCCTCGCCAAGGCCGACACACTGGTCGCCACCGTACTCGCAGCCGGCGGCACCCACGCCTCGCAGGCGTCCGCGGGCGGTGACGAGGAAGCGTGGGACATCGGGGCGCTCGCCGACCTCGACATCCCTGTCCTGCAAGGGCTCTGCCTCACCTCCTCACATGCCGCGTGGGAGGCGTCGGACGCCGCCCTCTCCCCCATGGACGCGGCGATGCAGGTCGCGATCCCGGAGTTCGACGGGCGGCTCATCACCGTGCCGTTCTCCTTCAAGGAGCAGGGCCCCGACGACGTCCCGGTGTACGTCGCCAACCCCGAGCGGGCCGCGCGCGTGGCCGGAATCGCTGTGCGCCATGCCCGGCTGAAGCACAAGCCGAACAAGGACAAGAAGCTCGCGCTCGTCTTCACCGCCTACCCGACCAAGCACTCCCGGGTCGGCAACGCGGTAGGTCTCGACACGCCCGCTTCGGCGGTGCGAGTGCTCGACGCGCTGAAGGGCGCCGGGTACGCGCTGACCGAATACCCGGACAACGGCGACGAGTTGATCCACCGCCTGATCGCGGCGGGCGGCCACGACGTCGAGTGGCTGACCGAGGAGCAGCTCGCCTCGGCCCCCGCACGCGTGCCGCTGGCCGACTACCGGGCCTGGTTCGACAAGCTCGACCCCGAGTTGCGCAACGGGATGGTCGAGGCGTGGGGCGAGCCGCCGGGCAACCTGTACATCGACGGCGACGACATCGTGCTGGCCTCCCTCCAGTTCGGGAACGTCGTCGTGATGATCCAGCCGCCGCGCGGCTTCGGCGAGAACCCGATCGCGATCTACCACGACCCGGACATGCCGCCCTCGCACCACTACATGGCGGCATACAGGTGGCTGGAGAATTCATTCGGCGCCGACGCGATCGTCCACATGGGCAAGCACGGCACGATGGAGTGGCTGCCCGGCAAGGGACTCGGCCTCAGCGGCGGCTGCGCGCCCGACGCCGTACTCGGTGAACTCCCCCTCATCTACCCCTTCATCGTCAACGACCCCGGCGAGGGCACCCAGGCCAAGCGGCGCGGGCACGCCACGGTCGTCGACCACCTCGTACCGCCGATGGCACGCGCGGACACGTACGGCGATCTGGCGAAGCTGGAGCAGCTCCTCGACGAGTACGCGCTCGTGTCCGACCTGGACCCGACGAAGGCCCCGGCGGTGCGTGCGCAGATCTGGACGCTGGTCAAGGCGGCCGAGCTGCACCACGACCTGCATGTCGACGACCAGCCGGGCGACGACGACTTCGACTCGTTCGTCATGCACATCGACGGCTATCTGTGCGAGATCAAGGACGTGCAGATCAGGGACGGGCTGCACATTCTCGGCGGCGGCCCGGAGGCCGAGCCGCGGGTGAACCTCGTGCTTGCCGTACTGCGGGCCTCGCAGGTGTGGGGCGGCACAGCAAACGCACTGCCCGGTCTGCGGGCCTGCCTCGCCGAGCATTTCGGGCTGGTGGAGAAGGAGTTGCTGGGCGAGCCGGGTGCGCCGGTGAAGGTGCCGGACGGGCTGACCTCGCTGGTCGAGGGACCCGCGCGGACGGGCGCCGACGCCATCGACCTCCTTGAGCAGCTGTGCCGCCGGTTCGCGGAGGGCATGGAGGAACGCGGCTGGGTTGCGGCGGCCGTCCCCGCTCTCGTGCGTGAGGTCGTGGGCACCGAGCTCCCGGACGCCGTCGCGGTGTTGGAGTTCGCCTGCGACGAGGTCGTGCCCCGGCTCGCGAAGACGACCGACGAGATCAGCCACATCCTCAAGGCGCTCGACGGCGGTTTCGTCCCGGCGGGCCCCTCCGGGTCCCCGACGCGCGGACTCGTCAACGTCCTGCCGACCGGCCGCAACTTCTACTCCGTCGACCCCAAGGCGATCCCGTCCAGGCTGAGTTGGGAGGTCGGACAGGCGCTGGCGGACTCGCTGATCCAGCGCTACCTGAACGACACCGGCGCATACCCGACGTCCGTCGGCCTCACGGTCTGGGGCACCTCGGCCATGCGCACCCAGGGCGACGACATCGCGGAGATCCTCGCACTGCTCGGCTGCCGCCCGGTGTGGGACGACGCCTCCCGTCGCGTGACCGGCTTCGAGATCGTGGGCCTCCAGGAACTGGGCCGGCCGCGCATCGATGTCACCGTCCGTATCTCCGGCTTCTTCCGGGACGCGTTCCCGCACGTCGTCGGTCTCATCGACGACGCGGTGCGCGCGGTGGCCGAGCTGGACGAGCCCGCGGAAGGCAACTACGTACGCAAGCACGCCGACGAGGACACCGCCGAGCACGGGGACCGGCGGCGCGCGACGGCTCGTATCTTCGGGTCGAAGCCGGGCGCGTACGGGGCCGGGCTGCTGCCGCTCATCGACGCGCGGACCTGGCGCTCGGACGCCGACCTCGCCGAGGTGTACGCGGTGTGGGGCGGCTACGCCTACGGGCGCGGGCTCGACGGACGGGCGGCGCGCGGCGACATGGAGACCGCGTTCAGGCGCATCGCCGTCGCCGCCAAGAACGTCGACACCCGCGAGCACGACCTCGTCGACGCGGACGACTACTTCCAGTACCACGGCGGCATGGTCGCCATGGTGCGCCATCTGACGGGCACCAGCCCCGAGGCGTATGTCGGTGACTCCGCCACGCCCGACCAGGTGAAGACCCGCACGCTGGGCGAGGAGACGCACCGCGTGTTCCGCGCCCGGGTCGTCAACCCCCGCTGGATGGCGGCGATGCGACGGCACGGCTACAAGGGCGCCTTCGAGATGGCGGCGACCGTCGACTACCTCTTCGGGTACGACGCGACGGCCGGGGTCGTGGACGACTGGATGTACGAGAAGCTCAGCGCGGAGTACGTCTTCGACCCCGAGAACCGGGACTTCATGAAGAAGTCCAACCCCTGGGCGCTGCGCGGGATCACCGAACGGCTGCTTGAGGCCGCCGACCGGGGGCTGTGGGCGGAGCCGGACGCACAGACGCTGGAGCGGCTGCGCGCCACCTATCTGGAGCTCGAAGGCGACTTGGAGGGCGACGACCAGTGAGTACTCCCTTTCCGTTCACGGCCGTTGTCGGCCAGGACGACCTGCGGCTCGCGCTGCTGCTGAACGCCGTGTCGCCCGCGGTGGGCGGCGTGCTCGTGCGCGGCGAGAAGGGCACCGCCAAGTCCACTGCCGTACGCGCCCTTTCGGTGCTCATCCCCGAGGTCGACATCGTCGCCGGGTGCCGGTTCTCGTGTGCGCCGGCCTCCCCCGACCCCGCCTGCCCGGACGGGCCGCACGAGGTCGGCCCCGGTACGAAGCGTCCCGCCCGGATGGTTGAACTGCCCGTCGGTGCCTCCGAGGACCGGCTCGTGGGCGCCCTCGACATCGAACGGGCGCTCGCGGAGGGCGTGAAGGCCTTCGAGCC
This sequence comes from Streptomyces sp. NPDC005808, assembly GCF_042871385.1. Classification (NCBI taxonomy): domain Bacteria; kingdom Bacillati; phylum Actinomycetota; class Actinomycetes; order Kitasatosporales; family Streptomycetaceae; genus Streptomyces; species Streptomyces sp. NPDC005808. Next base: position 70,799 of record NZ_JBIAIK010000007.1, read on the forward strand.
GGGGCTGCTGGCCGACGCGCACCGCGGGATTCTCTACGTCGACGAGGTCAACCTGCTCCACGACCACCTGGTCGACCTACTCCTTGACGCGGCCGCGATGGGTGCCTCCTACGTCGAGCGCGAGGGTGTCTCCGTACGGCATGCCGCCCGTTTCCTGCTCGTCGGGACCATGAACCCCGAAGAGGGGGAACTACGGCCGCAGTTGCTCGACCGCTTCGGGCTGACCGTCGAGGTCGCCGCCTCCCGGGAGCCCGACCAGCGGGTCGAGGTGGTGCGCAGGAGGCTCGCCTACGACGACGACCCGGACGGCTTCGCGGCACGGTGGGCGGACGAGGAGTCCGCCGTACGGGCGCGGATCGTGGCGGCGCGTGAGCTGCTGCCGTCCGTGCATCTCGGGGACGGGGCGCTGCGGCAGATCGCGGCGACCTGCGCGGCCTTCGAGGTGGACGGTATGCGCGCCGACATCGTGATGGCGCGGACGGCGACCGCGCTGGCCGCCTGGGCCGGGCGCACCGAGGTGCTCCCGGAGGATGTCCGGCAGGCGGCGCTGCTCGCGCTGCCGCACCGGCGTCGGCGAAATCCCTTCGACGCTCCGGGACTTGACGAGGACAAGCTCGACGAGACGCTGGAGGAGTTCGGGGGATCCGACGAGGACCCCGATCCGGATCCGGACGGGCCCGGTGGGGGCGGGCAGCCTCCGCAGGACGGGCCTGACGACGGTTCCGCGCCGGGTGACGCTCCTGCCCAGGCCGAGCCCGGTGAGGGTGGGCAGCCTCAGGGCGGCGGCGAGCAGGCACCCGTACGGGCCGCCGAGCCCTTTCGTACCAAGGTGCTGAGCGTGCCGGGGCTGGGCGAAGGTGCCGCCGGGCGCCGTTCGCGGGCGCGGACCGAGCACGGGCGGACGACCGGATCGCGGCGGCCCCAAGGGGCGCTCACCAAGCTCCACTTGGCGGCGACCGTGCAGGCGGCGGCTCCGCATCAGCTGGCGCGCGGACGGTCGGGGCGCGGTCTTGTCGTACGGCGGGACGATCTGCGGCAGGCCACCCGGGAGGGGCGCGAGGGGAACCTCGTGCTCTTCGTGGTGGACGCCTCCGGGTCGATGGCGGCCCGGCAGCGGATGAGTTCCGTGAAGGGTGCGGTGCTGTCACTGCTGCTCGACGCGTATCAGCGGCGGGACAAGGTGGGGCTCGTGACCTTCCGGGGGTCCGCGGCGGAGGTCGCGTTGCCGCCCACCTCTTCGGTGGACGCGGCGGCGGCCCGGCTGGAGTCGCTGCCGACGGGTGGCCGGACGCCGCTCGCGGCAGGTCTGCTCAAGGCGCATGACGTGCTGCGGGTCGAGCGGCTGCGGGATGCCGCGCGGCGGCCGTTGGTCGTCCTGGTGACGGACGGGCGGGCCACCGGAGGTCCGGAGCCGGTGGCGCTCGCCGGGCGTGCGGCGCGGCTGTTCGCGGCCGACTCGGTGGCGTCCGTGGTCGTGGACTGTGAGGCGGGGGCTGTGCGGCTGGGTCTCGCCGGGCAGCTCGCCGTGGAGCTGGGGGGCACCGCGGTGACCCTGGACGAGTTGCGGGCCGACTCCATCGCCGGTCTTGTCAGGGACGTGCAGGGCAACAACAGGAGGGCCGCGTAGTGCCGCAGGGACAGCCGAGTGTCGTACCGGAGGACGGGCTGACGACACGGCAGCGGCGGAACCGGCCGCTTGTCGTGGTGCACACGGGCGTGGGGAAGGGCAAGTCGACGGCCGCGTTCGGGCTCGCCCTGCGCGCCTGGAACCAGGGCTGGCCCATCGGGGTGTTCCAGTTCGTCAAGTCGGCGAAGTGGAAGGTCGGCGAGGAGAACGCGCTGCGGGTGCTCGGCGCCAGCGGCGAGGGCGGGACCGTCGACTGGCACAAGATGGGCGAGGGCTGGTCCTGGGTGCAGCGCGACTCCCAGATGGACAACGAGGAGAAGGCCCGCGAGGGGTGGGAGCAGGTCAAGAGGGACCTGGCCGCCGAGACGTACCAGCTGTACGTCCTCGACGAGTTCGCCTACCCCATGCACTGGGGCTGGATCGATGTCGACGAGGTCGTGGGTGTGCTGCGCGACCGGCCCGGGACCCAGCATGTGGTGATCACCGGGCGCAACGCTCCCGAGAAGCTGGTGGAGTTCGCCGACCTGGTGACCGACATGTCCAAGGTCAAGCATCCGATGGACGCCGGCCAGAAGGGCCAGAGGGGCATCGAGTGGTGATTTCCGTTCCTCGGCTGGTCATTGCCGCGCCTTCCTCGGGCAGCGGCAAGACCACCGTTGCCACGGGGCTGATGGCCGCGTTCGCCTCGCGGGGGCTTGCCGTGTCTCCGCACAAGGTGGGGCCCGACTACATCGATCCCGGGTATCACGCACTCGCCACCGGGCGCGTCGGGCGGAATCTCGACGCGTATCTGTGTGGGGCGGAGTTGGTCGCGCCGTTGTTCGGGCACGGGGCCCGGGGGTGCGATCTCGCTGTTGTCGAGGGTGTGATGGGGCTGTTCGACGGGGCCGCGGGGGAAGGGGAGTTGGCCTCCACCGCTCATGTCGCGAAGTTGTTGCGGGCGCCTGTGGTGCTTGTTGTCGATGCGTCGTCGCAGGCTCGGTCCGTGGCCGCGCTCGTGCACGGGTTCGCTTCGTGGGATCCCGAGGTACGGGTGGCGGGGGTGATCCTCAACAAGGTGGGGTCCGTGCGGCACGAGGGGATGCTGCGGGAGGCTCTCGACGAGGCGGGGGTTCCCGTGTTCGGGGTCTTGCGGCGCGCGCCTCAGGTGGAGACGCCTTCTCGGCATCTTGGGCTGGTGCCGGTCGCCGAGCGGGGGGCGGAGGCCGTTTCGGCGGTTGCCGCGATGGCCTCGCAGGTGCGGGAGGGGTGTGATCTCGGGGCGTTGCTCGCGTTGGCGCGCAGTGCTCCCGCGTTGTCGGGTGCGGCTTGGGATGCGGCTGAGGTTGTGGGTGTTTCGCCCCCTCCGCCCCTTCCCGTTCCCGAATCTGGGGGCTCCGCCCCCAGACCCCCGTATCGGCCTGGACGGCCTCGTCCTCAAACGCCGGACGGGCTGAAAATCATTGCCCTGGCTGGGGGACCTGCCTTCACCTTCTCCTACGCCGAACACGCCGAGTTGCTCACCGCCGCCGGGGCCGAAGTCGTCACCTTTGATCCCCTGCGTGATGAGCAACTGCCCGAAGGGGTGGGCGGGTTGGTCATCGGGGGTGGATTTCCCGAGGTGTTCGCGCCTGAGCTGTCTGCCAATGAGCCCTTGCGGAAGGCTGTTGCCGCGCTCGCCGAGAGTGGGGCGCCGGTCGCCGCCGAGTGTGCCGGGCTGTTGTATCTGTCGCGTGAGCTCGACGGGCAGCCGATGTGCGGGGTCATCGACGCCAAGGCCCGGATGGACGAGCGGCTGACCCTCGGATACCGGGACGCCGTCGCCGTGTCGGACAGTGTGCTCGCCGTGGCCGGGACGCGGATGCGCGGGCACGAGTTCCACCGGACTGTCGTCGAACCCGGCGCCGGGGCGGCTCCCGCCTGGGGTGTGCGGACTCCCCAGAAGCGGGTCGAAGGTTTCGTACAACACGGTGTGCACGCGAGTTATCTGCACACGCACTGGGCGTCCGAGCCCGGTGTCGCCCGTCGGTTCGTGGAGAGGTGCCTGACGTCATGAGCAGCAAGCTGATCGGAGTCGGCGTCGGGCCCGGTGACCCGGAGCTGGTGACCGTCAAGGGCGTCAACGCCCTGCGCACCGCCGAGGTCGTCGTCGTACCCGTGATGGATACCGGAGAGCGGGGGCGGGCCGAGGCCACCGTCCTGCACTACGTGCCCGAGGAGAAGGTCGTACGGGTCGTGTTCGCGCTCAACGAGCGGACGGACCGGGGGCGGCGGGAGGCTGCCTGGGACGCGGCCGGGGAGCGGGTGGCCGGGCTGCTGGGTGCACACGCCGTCGTCGCCTTCGCCACCATCGGCGATCCCAACGTGTACTCCACCTTCACCTATCTCGCGCAGACCATCGCGGGGCTCGTGCCCGGCACCGTCGTCGAGACCGTGCCCGGTATCACCGCCATGCAGGATCTCGCCGCGCGGTCGGGAGCCGTGCTCGCCGAAGGGACCGAGCCGCTCACCCTCGTGCCGGTGACGGCCGGGGCCGCTGTCCTCAAGGACGCTCTCAACGGGCCGGGCACCGTCGTCGCGTACAAGTTCGGGCGGCAGGCCGCGGAAGTGGCCGAGGCGCTGCGCGAGACCGGGCGGCTCGACGACGCCGTGTGGGGGTCCGCGCTCGGCCTGGAGAGCGAGTCGATCCGGCCCGCGGCCGAACTCGACGGCGGACCCCTGCCCTACCTCTCCACGCTCATCGCGCCCGCGCGGCGCGAGAGCGGGCGCGGCGGGAAACTATGACAAGCGGTTCCTCAGCCCGCGAGGCCTACCACCAGCCAGATGAAGCCCGCGCCCGCGACCGTGCACAGCAGGGTCGAGCGGGCGGGGTGTTCGTGGTGTGCCTCGGGGAGGATCTCGGCGGCGGCGAGATAGAGGAGTACGCCGCCGAAGAGGCCGAGATAGCAGCCGAGCAGTTGCTCCGGGATGGTGACGAAGAGCGTCGAGGCGGCGCCGACCACCGGGGCCGCCGCGTCGGCGACGAGCATCATGATCGCCTTGCGGCGATCGTTCCCGTACAGGCTGGTGATCGTGTACGTGTTGAAGCCGTCCGCGAAGTCATGGGCGACCACGGCGAGGGCCACGGCCAGGCCCATTCCGCCGCCGACCTGGAAGGCCGCGCCGATCGCCACACCGTCCATCACGCTGTGGCCGACCATCGCCGCGGCCGCCGTCAGGCCCACCTCGGGCGCCCGGCCGCCCTTCTCCTCGCCGCCGTGCGCCGCCTGCCGTGCCGCCAGCAGGCGTTCCACCAGGTGGGCCAGCAGGAACCCGGCCACGAACAGCAGCAGCGCGGCCGGTACGCCGAAGACCTCCTCGCCCGCCGCGTGCAGCGCCTCCGGCAGCAGATCCAGGCCGACCACGCCGAGCATCAGGCCACCGGCCAGGCCCAGGACCAGATGACGGCGGTCGGTCACCCGCTGTGCCGTCCAGCCGCCGGCCAGTGTCATCAGGAACGCGCCGAGCGCGACGAGGACCGCCATAAGCCCTTGCTATCCGATCAACCACCGTTCACGCACCTCCGCGGGCCCGTGTCCGCGGGTACGCCCTGAAGTTTCGTCACGCACCCACCGTTCGAGCGCACCGATATCCCGCACGTTCTGCAACTCCCGCACATCCCGCATGTTCCGCATGTTCCGCATGTTCCGCATGTTCCGCATGTTCCGCATGTTCCGCATGTTCCGTAGGAGAGGACTCCACCCCATGGCCGACGCCCCCATCGGCAAGGTGACCATCGTCGGGGCAGGGCCCGGCGCCGCCGACCTGCTGACGTTCCGCGCCGCGCGCGCCATCGCCGAGGCCGATGTGGTGATCTGGGCGGCCAGCCTGGTGCAGGCGGAGGTCCTCGACCACGCGCGTGCGGGCGCGGAGATCCTGGATTCGGCGACGATGTCGCTGGAGGACGTGGTGGCCGTGTACGAACGGGCCGCCGAGCACGGCCTGAAGGTGGCCCGCATTCACTCCGGCGACCCCGCGCTGTGGGGCGGTACGCAGGAGCAGCTCGACCGGTGTGCGGACATCGGGGTCGAGACCGAGATCATCCCGGGCGTCTCCTCCTTCTCCGCCGTGGCCGCGCTCGCCCAGCGCGAGCTGACGATTCCCGAGGTCGCGCAGTCCGTGATCCTCACCCGGCTCGGCGGCGGCAAGACGCCGATGCCACCGGGTGAGGAGGTACGGGAGTTCGCCCGGCACGGGACGACCATGGCGCTGTTCCTGTCGGCGGCGCGCAGCGGCCAGCTCGTGCGCGAGCTGCTGGAGGGCGGCTATCCGACGTCCACCCCGGTCGTGGTGGCGTACCAGGTGACCTGGCCGGAGGAACTGCTCGTCAGGTGCACGATCGAGACGCTGGAGGAGACCGTGAAGGAGCACAAGCTCTGGAAGCACACCCTCTTCCTGGTCGGCCCGGCGCTGGATGCGAGCGGCACGCGCTCGCACCTCTACCACCCCGGTCACTTCCACGAGTTCCGCAAGGCCGACCCGCGGGCGCGGGCGGAGCTGCGTGCGGAGCGCAGTGCGGCTCGGGGCGCGGCTCGGGGCGCGGCTCGGAAGGGCAGTCCGTCGTGACCACTACTGCGGGCACAGGTGTGATCACCGTCGTCGGTACGGGTACGGGGGCGCCGTTGCCTCCCGATGCGGAGTCCGCCCTCGCCGAAGCCGGGCTCGTCGTCGGGGCCCGGCGACATCTGGCGGCGGCACGGCTGCCGGAGGGAGCGGAGCAGATCGTGCTCGGTCCGCTCGCGCCCGCGCTCGACGTGATCGAACAATATGTGAACAAGGTGGACAAGCCCGGCCCGGTCGTCGTGCTCGCCTCCGGTGATCCCGGGTTCTTCGGGATCGTGCGGGCGCTGGCCGAACGCTTCGGCGCGGAGCGGCTGGACGTCCGGCCCGGTGTCTCGTCCGTCGCCACCGCCTTTGCCCGCGTCGGGTTGCCCTGGGACGACGCCGTGGTGGTCAGCGCCCACGGTCGCGAGCTGCGTACGGCCGTCAACGTCTGCCGGTCCCGGCCGAAGGTGGCCGTGCTGACCGGTCCCGGCTCCGGGCCCGCCGAACTGGGCGCCGCGCTCGCCTACCACTCCCGGGAACGCGTCCTCGTCGTCGCGAGCGCCCTGGGAGACCCCGAGCACGAGCGCGTGGAGCGGGTCACGCCCGCCCAGGCCGCCGTCCGTGACTGGGGTACGGCGGTGAGCGTCGTCCTGTGCCTGGACGAGTCACGCGCCCTCGCCCCCGTGCGGACCGTCGCCGGGCCTTCCGCCGGTCCCGCCCAATGGGCCCTGGACGAGCGGGAGTTCGCCCACCGCGACTCGATGATCAGCAAGTTCGAGGTACGGGCGCTCGCACTGGCCCGGATCGGTCCGCGGCTCGGCGAGCTGATCTGGGACATCGGTGCGGGCTCCGGCTCCGTCGCCGTCGAGTGCGCGCGGTTCGGCGCCGCCGTCACCGCCGTCGAGAAGACGCTGGACGGCTGCGAGCGCGTCCGCGCCAACGCCGAGGCGCACGGCGTGGACGTGCACGTCGTACACGGGGCTGCTCCGACCGTGCTGTCCGATCTGGACGATCCGGACGCGGTGTTCATCGGCGGCGGCGGGCGCGAACTGCCCGCCATAGTCACGGCCTGCGCGCGGCGGGCACGGCGGGCCGTCGTGGTCGCCATGGCCGCCCTCGACCGGGTGCCCGCGGCACGGGACGCGCTCACCGGTGCCGGGTTCGACTGCGAGGGCGTGCTGTTGCAGTCGTCCCGGCTCGCGCCGCTGCCCGGTGGCGTCGACCGGCTCTCGGCCACCAATCCCGTTTTCCTGCTGTGGGGCGTCCGGCCTCCGGCTCGTACCGAAGGAGTCCCCCAGTGATCGGCCTGATTTCCGCCACGGCGGCGGGTACGGCCGGCCGTGACCGGCTGGCCGCGGCGTGGCCCACGCGTGCGCGGGTGTACGACGGGTCCGTCGGGTCCGTCGGGGACGCCGTGCGGCGGGCGTTCGCCGAGTGCGACCAGGTGGTCTGCTTTCTCGCCACCGGGGCGGTGGTGCGGCTGATCGCACCGCTGTTGAACGACAAGGCATCCGACCCGGGGGTCGTGTGCGTCGACGAGGCGGGCCGGTTCGCCGTGTCGCTGGTCGGCGGGCATGCCGGGGGCGCCAATGAACTCGCCCGCGAGGTGGGTGAGTTGCTCGGGGCCGAGCCCGTGGTGACCACAGCGACCGATGCGGTGGGGATGCCGGGGCTCGACATGCTCGGTTTCCCCGTGGAGGGGGATGTCGCCGGCGTCACCCGGGCCCTGCTCGACGGTGAACCCGTCGCTCTGCACGCCGAGTTGGCATGGCCGCTGCCGCCACTGCCGCTCGCGGCGCGGGGCGAGTACACGATCCGCCTCAGTGACCGCGCTGTTGAACCCGCCGACCGTGAGGTGGTCCTTCGTCCGCCCTCCCTCGTCGTCGGTGTCGGTGCCTCCAGGGGCGCACCCGTCGACGAGGTCCTCGGGCTCGTCGAAGCCGCCCTGCTGGACGCGGGGGTGTCGGTGAAGTCCGTCGCCGGGTTCGCCACCGTCGACGCCAAGGCGCAGGAGCCCGGCATCGTCGGAGCCGCGGAGCGGCTCGGGGTGCCCGTGGTGACGTACAGCGCCGAGGAGTTGGCGAGGGTCGACGTGCCGAACCCCTCGGACGCGCCGCTCGCCGCGGTCGGCACTCCCTCGGTTGCCGAGGCCGCGGCGCTCGCGGGCGGCGGTGAACTCCTCGTCCCCAAGCGGAAGTCGGTCCGTGCGGACGGGCGGCCGGCGATGGCGACCTGTGCGGTGGTACGCCGGGCCGCACGCGGCAGGCTCGCGGTGGTCGGGCTCGGGCCCGGCGCCCGTGACCTGCTGACGCCGCGCGCGAAGGCGGAGCTGCGGCGGGCGTCCGTGCTCGTCGGGCTCGACCAGTACGTCGACCAGATCCGCGATCTGCTGCGGCCGGGAACCCGCGTCCTGGAGTCGGGACTCGGCGCCGAGGAGGAGCGGGCGCGTACCGCGGTCGAGGAGGCCCGGCGCGGGCAGGCCGTCGCGCTGATCGGCAGCGGGGACGCGGGGGTGTACGCGATGGCGTCGCCCGCGCTGGCCGAGGCGTCCGACGACATCGACGTGGTCGGGGTGCCCGGGGTGACCGCCGCGCTGGCCGCGGGGGCGATCCTGGGCGCGCCGCTCGGGCACGACCACGTGTCGATCAGCCTCTCCGATCTGCACACGCCGTGGGAGATCATCGAACGGCGGGTACGGGCGGCGGCCGAGGCCGACATCGTCGTGACGTTCTACAACCCGCGCAGCCGAGGCCGTGACTGGCAGCTTCCGAAGGCGCTGGCGGTCCTCGCCGAGCACCGGGAACCGACGACGCCGGTGGGTGTCGTACGGAACGCCTCCCGCCCCGACGAGTCCAGCCGCCTCACCACCCTCTCGGGGCTCGACCCGGCGACGGTGGACATGATGACCGTGGTGACCGTGGGCAACACGGCGACCCGTGAGATCGCCGGCCGCATGGTGACGCCGCGCGGCTACCGCTGGCAGGAGGAGGCCCAGTGAGCGCTACGACCGGGGTGACCCGTGTGGTGCACCCCATCGAGCAGGAGTCCTTCCGGCGGCTGCGCACGCGTCTGGACACCTCGCACCTCCCGCCGCTGACACGAGCGGTCGTGGAACGGGTCATCCACTCCGCGGCCGACCTGGAGTACGCGGACGATCTCGTCGTCGACGAACGTGCCCTGGAGCGCGGGCATACCGCGCTGCACGCCGGGGCGCCCGTCGTCGTCGACGTCGAGATGGTCGCGGCGGGCATCACCCGCCGCGAGACGGTCTGTCGCCTCAAGGACGCCAGGTCCGGTCCTGGGCTGACCCGTTCGGCGCACGCGATCCGGCTCGCGTACGAGGAGGTCGGGCCCGGCGCGCTCTGGGTGATCGGCTGCGCGCCGACCGCTCTGGAGGAACTGCTCACCCTGGACGCCGATCCGGCGCTCGTCATCGGTCTGCCCGTCGGTTTCGTCGGTGCGGCCGAGTCCAAGGCCGCGCTGCGCGCGAGCGGGCTGCCCGCCGTCAGCAACGTGTCCGAGAAGGGCGGCTCCGCGGTAGCCGCGGCGGCGCTCAACGCCCTGCTGTACCAACCTGTTTCTGTTTCTGAGCCTGTTTCTGTTACCGGCTCGGAGCCTGTTTCTGTATCTGTTCCTGAGGAGAAATCGTGACCACCCCGCCCCCCGCCCTGCTCATCGCCGGACACGGCACCCGGGACGAGGCCGGTGCCGATGCCTTCCGCGCCTTCGTACGGGAGTTGGGGCGACGCAACCCCGAGCTGCCCGTCGCGGGCGGCTTCATCGAGCTGTCCCCGCCGCCGCTGGGTGACGCCGTGACCGAACTGGTCGAGCAGGGGGTACGACGTTTCGCCGCCGTACCGCTGATGCTGGTCTCCGCCGGGCACGCCAAGGGGGACATCCCGGCGGCGCTGACCCGTGAGAAGGAGCGGCACCCCGGGATCTCGTACACCTATGGGCGTCCGCTGGGCCCGCACCCCGCGCTCCTCACCGTCCTTGAGCGGCGGCTCGACGAGGCCCTCGGCTCCGCTTCCCGGACGCCCCAGGACCGCGCCGATGTGACCGTGCTGCTGGTGGGGCGCGGCTCCACCGACCCGGACGCCAACGCCGAGGTGCTCAAGGCAGCGCGGCTGCTGTGGGAGGGCCGGGGGTACGCGGGCGTCGAGACGGCGTTCGTGTCGCTGGCCGCGCCCGACGTGCCGTCCGGCCTCGACCGCTGCGTGAAGCTGGGGGCGCGCCGGATCGTCGTCCTGCCCTACTTCCTCTTCACCGGCATCCTGCCGGACCGGGTGCGCCGGCAGACCGAGGGCTGGGCGGCCGCGCACCCGGACGTCGAGGTGCGCTCCGCCGATGTCATCGGCCCCGAGCCGGAGTTGCTCGACCTGGTCATGGAGCGCTACCGCGAGGCCGTGCAGGGGGACCTGCGGATGAACTGCGACTCCTGCGTGTACCGCATCGCGCTGCCCGGCTTCGAGGACAAGGTCGGTCTGCCCCAGCAGCCGCACTTCCACCCCGACGACGACGGTGACCACCACCACGGACACCACGGACACCATGACGGCCATGCCCACGCCCACGCCCACTGAGGGGGCGCCCTCGGCGGGCCTGGGTGATGGGCACGATCTGCGTCATCACGGGGACGCCGAGGTGCGCGACGACGGTTCGACGCTCATCGATCTCGCCGTGAACGTCCGCGCGGACACGCCTCCGGAATGGTTGCGCGAGCGGATCGCCACCTCGCTGACCGGGCTGGCCGCCTACCCCGACGGGCGGGACGCGCGGGCGGCTGTGGCGGCGCGGCACGGGCTGCCCGTCGAGCGCGTGCTGCTCACGGCGGGTGCCGCCGAGGCGTTCGTGCTGCTCGCACGTGCCCTGAAGGTGCGCCGGCCCGTGGTCGTGCACCCGCAGTTCACGGAACCGGAGGCGGCGCTGCGGGACGCCGGACACTCCGTCGACCGCGTCCTGCTCCGCGCGGAGGACGGCTTCCGGCTGGACCCGGCGGCTGTTCCCGAGGACGCGGATCTCGTCGTGATCGGGAACCCGACCAATCCGACGTCCGTGCTGCATCCGGCCGGCCTGGTCGCCGGACTCGCCCGGCCCTGGCGGACGTTGGTCGTCGACGAGGCGTTCATGGACGCCGTGCCGGACGAGCGCGAGGCGCTCGCCGGGCGGACGGACGTGCCCGGCCTCGTGGTGCTGCGCAGCCTCACGAAGACGTGGGGGCTGGCCGGGCTTCGTATCGGCTACGTCCTCGCCGCGCCCGAGACGGTAGTGGAGCTGGAGCGCGCGCAGCCGCTGTGGCCGGTGTCCACGCCCGCGCTCGCCGCGGCGTCGGCGTGCGTGTCCTCCCGGGCGCTGGCGGAGGCCGCCCAGGCGGCGCGGCGGGTCGCGACGGATCGGGCCCATCTGGTGGCCGGGCTCAAGGAGTTCGAGTCGGACGGGGTGCGGGTGGTGGAGCCTGCGGAGGGGCCGTTCGTGCTTGTCCGGCTGCCGCGGGCGGCTGCCGTGCGGCGTCAGCTCCGAGGGCTCGGCTTCGCCGTGCGGCGGGGGGACACCTTTCCCGGACTGGGTGAGGAGTGGATCCGGGTGGCGGTTCGGGACCGGGTGACGGTCAACGGGTTTCTGCAGGCGCTGGATCGGGCGGTGACGGCGGTTGGGGGTTGAGGCCGGGGATTGAGGCCGGGGATTGAGGCCGGGGATTGAGGCCGGGGATTGAGGCCGGGGATTGAGGCCGGGGATTGAGGCCGGGTTTCTCGCCCCCGCCGCCCCTGCCCGTCCCAGCCTTAGGGGCTGCCCCCGTTTCAGCCCGTCCGGCGTTTGAGGACGGACGAGGCCGTTCAGGCCGAAGCGGGGGCTGGGGGCGGCAGCCCCCAGGAACAAGGGACGGGCAGGGGCGGAGGGGGCGAAGAAACCCTCCCCCGTCACCCCCGACTACGCCGTCCCGCCACCACCGCTCCCCCACCCACCGCAAGCAGCACAGCCGCCCCACCCACCACGTACGGCGTCATCGACCCACCGCCGGTCTCGGCGAGCTCCGCCTCCGCGGGTGCCCCCTGCGGCTTCACGTCGGCCACCGGCTTTTCGGGGGCCGTCGTCTTTTCGGGAGCCGTCGGCACGGCCGGCGCCTCGCACGTCGCCTTGGCCAGGGTCAGCGTTCCCTCCACCTCGGCCACGTTCAGCTTCAACGGGTTGATGGACACCGTGAGTTCGAGCGCGGAGGCGGCTGCCGTACGGGATGTGGTCCGGGTCTTGGAGAGGTCGAGCCGGACCTCTCCGATGCCGGGCACGTCCACCACGGTCGGCCCGCCGGCGGACACCGTCACCTTCTTGCCGAGCACCGTGACCGCGCCCAGCAGATTCGAGGTGGCGACGGGCTTCTTGCCCGCCTCGCAGGTCGCCCTCGAGGTGACCGACTCGACCTCGATGAGGGAGAGCAGCGGAAGCCCGGGGACATGGACCTTCGCGTGCGCGAGGTTGGTGTACCCCTCGGCCTTCGCGGCGGACACCGTCGCCCTCGCGGTGGCGACCTCCGCGCCCAGCACGGTGAACGCCTTTCCGCCGTCGACGCCGTCCAGGCGGGCGGTGAGCGCGGCCTTCTCGGCGCTCTGCGGCGCCTGGACCTCGTTGAGGGAGACGGCGAGCGGGACGTTCACCGTCTTGTTGAGCAGGGACACGTCGAGCCCGGTGCGCAGTACGACGGCGCTCGCGCGGCCCTGCTCGGCCGTGTCGTCGGTCGCGTGCGCGGGCACCGCTCCGGCCAGCGCCACGGGACCGGCGGCGAGGACGGTGGCCGCGGCGCCGACGGCACAACGACGTACGGACGCGACGGCACAACGGCGTACGGGCATGGGCAGGTTGTTGCTGTACAAGGGTGGGACCCCCTAAGAGATAGCTCGGGACCCGGCAAGAATTACGCACTGAGAGTGAACGGTCAGCAATCCGGCGTGACTTCACTCCAACGTGCAGATTCCGCACATTTCTTCGAATCACAGGACACGGCTGTTCGCCATAGTGACCCGTGGGACCGCCTTGCCCGAACACACCGGTCGACGGCGGGCGCGCAGGACGGAGTGCACAACGAATCAGCCCATCGTCCCGTCACGCTCTGTCAACCAGAGCGCTGTGCGATCGCCTCCTGTGCGTGCGCCGAGGGGGGTGGCCGGAAGTGTGTGCCGCACGATGTCCTACGGTGATCCGGCCGTCTCTCTTTTCGACGATCATCACGACACCAGGAGCGTTCCCAGGTGGCTTCCACCGACCGACGTCGTCTGCACTTCGTGGGCAGCCTGCCGCAGTTCGCAGACGCCACGTCCGCGTTCCGCTGGCAGCAGCACGAGCTGGCGGGACGCGTGCGGCGTCTGTCCGGCGGGGAGACCGGACCGCGACTGCAGTGGTTCGTGCCGCTGGTCAAGGCCCTCAAGGGGCTGCCGCAGATCCGTACCGTGCAGGACGGTGAGTGGACCGGCTACGACGACACGGACCGGCTGAAGGTCGAACGCGGCAGCCGCCTCACGGCCGGCGACATCCCGATGCGGCTGGGCGAGTACGCGCGGGAGGAGCTGGCCGCGTTGGACGCCCTCGGCACCCCGGCATCCGCGGGCCTGCCCCTTCAGGTCGGCGTACCGGGCTACCTCGACATGGCCCTGTTCATCTTCGGACCGGTCGGTGTCTTCCGCCACGCCCGCGCGTTCCGCGACGCGACGGCCGGGCAGATTGCGGACGTCCACCGCGCGGCAGGCGACGCCGTGGTCTTCCAGCTGGAGGTGCCCGCCGCCCTCATCGCCGTGGTGTCGGCGCCCCGCCCGCTGCGTCCGCTGCTGGCCCGGCTGATGGCGCGCCTGGTGACCAGCCAGGTCGCGAAGGCACCACGGGGCAGCCGCTTCGGCGTCCACCTGTGCCTCGGAGATCTCGGCCACCGCGCCTTGAAAATGCCGTCGTCGGCCGCTCCCCAGGTGGTCCTGGCCAACGCTCTGGTGCGCCGCTGGCCCCGGGACCGGCCGCTGGAGTTCGTCCACCTCCCGCTGTCCGGCGGCGATCGGCCCCCCGTCACCTCCGCCGCCTACTACGAGCCGCTCCGCCGGCTGCGGGTTCCGGCGGACGTATCGGTGGTGGCGGGGATCGCACACGAGGAGCAGCCGGCCGGCGACCAGGTGGCGGTCCGGGCCCTCGTGGAAGGAGCACTCGGCCGCTGCGCGGACATCGCCACTGCCTGTGGCCTGGGCCGCCGTACATCGGAACAGGCGGTACGGGCCGTCGACAGCATGCGCGTCCTGCTCGACGACGAGAAATGAGAAAGGGATACGCCGGGGCGAAAGGCATACGCCGGGGCGATGTCCTCCCTCTCTCCAACGCGCCCGACAGACAGGGAGAAGCCGTCCGCGTGTACGGGCCCGCACGTCCCTGAACGGTCGATCCGGCCTCGTTGAGGGGGAGTGCATCTCTCTGCCTCAGGGCATGTCCCCCCACGCCTGTCCGAGGCTCTAACCCACGACCCGGCCGTTCAGCACGATCCGCCGAGGAGCGGCCAGCACCCGTACGTCCGCCCGCGGATCCTCCTCGTACACCACGAGGTCCGCCGGTGCCCCCTCGTCCAGCCCAGGGCGTCCCAGCCACCGCCGCGCACCCCAGGTGGTGGCCGACAGCGCCTCGACCGGCGGGAGGCCCGCCTTCGTCAGCTCGGCGACCTCGTCGGCGACCAGCCCGTGGGCCAGCGCACCGCCCGCGTCGGTGCCCACGTACACGGGGACTCCGGCGTCGTGGGCGGCGCGCACGGTGTCGTAGCGGCGTTCGTGCAACTGGCGCATGTGCGTGGACCATCGGGGGAACTTCGCCTCGCCGCCGTCGGCGAGCTGCGGGAAGGTCGCGATGTTGACGAGGGTCGGGACGATCGCCACTCCGTGCTCGGCGAAGAGCGGGATGGTGTCCTCGGTCAGGCCCGTCGCGTGCTCGATGCAGTCGATCCCGGCCTCGACCAGGTCCCGCAGGGAGTCCTCGGCGAAGCAGTGCGCGGTGACACGGGCGCCGAGGCGGTGGGCCTCGGCGATCGCGGCCTCGACGGCGTCCCGCGGCCAGCAGGCGCTCAGGTCGCCGGTGTCGCGGTCGATCCAGTCGCCCACCAGCTTGACCCAGCCGTCACCGCGCCGGGCCTCCTGGGCGACGTAGGCCACGAGGTCCTCCGGCTCGATCTCGTGCGCGAAGTTGCGGATGTAGCGGCGGGTGCGCGCGATGTGGCGGCCCGCGCGGATGATCTTCGGGAGGTCTTCGCGGTCGTCGGTCCAGCGGGTGTCGGAGGGCGAGCCCGCGTCCCGGAGCAGCAGAGTGCCGGCCTCGCGGTCGGTCAGCGCCTGCTTCTCGGCGATGTCGGCGGGGACGGAGCCGTGCAGGCCGAGCCCGACGTGGCAGTGCGCGTCGACCAGGCCGGGCAGGGCCCAGCCGTCGACGGTGCGGATGTCACGGGCGCCGACGGGGCGCTCGTACGAGATCCGGCCGCCGACGACCCACAGCTCGTCCCGGACGTCCTCGGGTCCGACGAGAACCCGTCCCCTCACCTGCAGCACGGTGGCTTCGCTCATGGACAGCACCCTAATTGGGGCTCCGGTCTCCCTTGCCCACCTGGTCCGAGACCTCTTCCTCCACGTCCGCCATCGCGGGGTCCAGGAGGCGGGACAGGAAGTGGCGGGTGCGCTCGTGGCTCGGGTTGCCGATGACCTGGGCGGGGGCGCCCTCCTCGACGATCACGCCGCCGTCCATGAAGACGACGCGGTCGGCGACCTCACGGGCGAAGGTCATCTCATGGGTGACGACCATCATCGTCATGCCCTCGTCGGCGAGCATCCGCATGACCGCGAGTACGTCGCCGACGAGTTCGGGGTCGAGGGCCGAGGTCGGCTCGTCGAAGAGCATCACCTCGGGGCCCATGGCCAGCGCGCGGGCGATCGCGACGCGCTGCTGCTGGCCGCCGGAGAGGGAGGACGGGTAGGCGTCGGCCTTCTCGGACAGGCCCACCCGCCGCAGGTTCTCCGCGGCGATCCGGGCGGCCTCGGCCTTGTCCCGCTTCAGCACCCGGCGCTGCGGCAGCGTGAGGTTGTCGGTGACCGACAGGTGCGGGAAGAGGTTGAACTGCTGGAAGACCATGCCGATACGGCGGCGTACGGCGTCGATGTCGACATCGGGGTGCGTGACCTCGGTGCCGCCGACGAAGACCTCGCCCTTGGTGGGCTCCTCAAGGAGGTTCACGCAGCGCAGCAAAGTGGACTTGCCCGAGCCGGAGGGCCCGATGACACAGACGACTTCGCCCGCGCCGATCTCCAGGTCGATGCCGCGCAGCACCTCGTTCTCGCCGAAGGACTTGTGCAGTCCCTTGACCTGGATCTCTGGTGTCGTGGATGTGCTCACTTGGTGGCCTCCCCGGCCTTCGTCTCCAGCCGGCGCACCACGAAGCCGAGCGGGATCGTGACCAGCAGATAGCACAGGCCCGCGACCAGGATCGGCGTGGAGTTGGCGGTCTGGCTCGCCAGGTCGCGCCCGAACTTGGTGAGTTCGCGCTCCTCCAGCGTGACACCGAGGAACAGCACCAGCGAGGAGTCCTTGAAGAGGAGGACGAGCTCGTTGGTGAGCGGCGGGATCACGATGCGGAACGCCTGCGGGATGATGATCGAGACCATCGCCCGGGTGTGCGAGAAGCCCAGTGAACGGGCCGCCTCCATCTGCCCCTTGGGCACCGCCTGGATGCCCGCGCGGATCGTCTCCGCCATGTACGCGGCCGAGACCAGGCCGAGGGCCAGGGCCACCTTGCCGTAGGTGCCGCCGGGGATCTCCGTGCCCGGGAAGGCGAGCGGCACGGCGACGCCCACGAAGACGAAGATCAGCAGGGCGGGCAGGCCGCGGAAGATCTCGATGTAGATGCCGGCGACCCAGCGGTAGGGGCCCACCGGGGAGAGCCGCATCAGGGCCACGACCATGCCGAGCACCAGGCCGAAGACGAAGCCGGACATCGTGTAGAGCACGGTGTTCTTCAGCGCCATCGTGATGACGTCCGGGAACATCTGCGTGACGAGGTCCCACTGCGCGAACTGGTTCTTCAGCTGCGCCCAGTCGGCCGTGACCGCGAAGGCGATCACGGCGGCGACGAACACGACGTACTGGGCGCCGCGTGACAGCGCGCGCTTCTGACGCCGGGTCAGGCCGCTTTTGCGGGGCTGGAGTCGGGTGTCGGTACCACTCATGAGGCGGACGCGGAGACGGAGGCCGAGACGGCGTCTGTCGGGGTGGCGGAGTCGGACGGCGTGGAGACGGCGGCCGAATCGGACGGCGAGGCTGACGCCGAGGCCGAGGCCGAGGCCGAGGGGGACGGTGAGGCCGCGGACTCGTCGTACGGGCCGATCCACTTCTCGTACAGCGTCTTGTACGTGCCGTCGGCCTTCGCGTCCGTGAGCGCCTTGTTGATGGCGGCCAGGAGCGCGGTGTTGCCCTTCTTCACCGAGAAGCCGTACTGCTCACCGGTGTTGATGTTGTCGGCGACCTGGAAGGCGTCCGCGTTGGCCTTGTCCTTCAGCCAGCCCTGGACGACCGGGTAGTCGATGATGACGGCCTGGACCTGGCCGGTGCGCAGGCCGTTGAGGACGGCGTCGGAGGACTCGAAGGAGACGGGGTCGAGGCCGTGGCTCGTGGCGTAGTCCTCGCCGGTCGTCTGGGCCTGGGTGCCGACCTTCTTGCCCTTGAGGTCGGCGAAGGAGGTGATGCCGCTCTTCTTGTCGACGAGGACGGCCTGCGTCGCGTCGAAGTACGGGTCCGAGAAGTCGACGTTCTTCTTGCGCTCGTCGGTGATCGTCATGCCGGCCGCGGCGAGGTCGCACTCGCCGGAGTTGAGGAACGCGCCGGTCTTGAAGTTCTCGAAGGGCGTGTCGATGAACTCCTGCTTCACACCCAGGTTCTTGGCGACCAGGTCGATCAGCGAGACGTCGAAGCCCTGCACCTTGCCGTCGATCTCCGACTGGAAGGGCGGGTACGGGAGGTGGGTGCAGGTGGTGAGCTGTCCCGCCTTGACGAGCTTGACGCCCTTGACGGTGGTCGAGCCCCCGCCGCCGTCCGAGGAGCAGCCGGCCACGAGCAGCAGCCCAGCCGTCGCGGTGGTGGCGGCCAGAATGCGGGATCGGCGTCCGAGGACCGGGTTCACGGGGACCTCCTGTAGGGGAACAGTGGGTTCTGATTATAAGGAAAGGTTTGGGGTACTCAAACCAATCCGATGGTCACTGAGCTGTCCGGCCTCAGAAGTCGCCGGTCCAGGGCTGAGCAACAGCGCCGGTTACGCTCTGACCCATCCGATTCATTGCCCCCCGCGCGCCTCGTTAGACCCTGTGAGCGAAGAGAGCACCGCCGTGACACACCCCTTCCTGGACCTGGCCCCGCTCGGCGCGGCGCACTTCGCGGCGATCGAGGACCGTGTGGCACGGCTGCTCTCCACCGAGCAGGATGTCGTGATCATGCAGGGCGAGGCGCTGCTTCCCCTGGAGGGCGCCATCCGCGGGACGGCGGGGCCCGGCACGACCGCGCTCAATGTGATCACCGGTCCGTACGGGCAGACCTTCGGTGACTGGCTGCGGGACTGCGGGGCGACGGTCATCGACCTGGCGGTGCCGTTCCATACGGCGGTCACCGCCGCGCAGGTGCGGGAGGCGTTCGCCGGGCATCCGTCGATCGACTTCGTGTCGCTGGTGCACGCGGAGGCGGCGACGGGGAACACGAACCCCGTCGCGGAGATCGGCGAGGTCGTACGGGAACACGGCGCCCTCTTCTACCTCGACGCCGTCGCCTCGATCGGCGCCGAGCCCGTGCTGCCGGACGCGTGGGGTGTCGACCTTTGCGTGATCGGGGCGCAGAAGGCGATGGGCGGGCCCGCCGGGGTGTCAGCAGTGTCGGTGAGCGAGCGGGCGTGGGCGCGGATGACGGCGAATCCCCGGGCGCCGCGCCGGTCGTATCTCTCACTCCTCGACTGGAAGGAGCGGTGGATCGACGGGGGCCGCAAGGCGCTGCTGCACGCGCCCGCACAGCTCGAGATGCTGGCGCTCGAGGCTTGTGTCGAGCGGATCGAGGGCGAGGGGCTCGACGCCGTGATGGCTCGGCACGCGGCGGCCGCGGCGGCCACTCGGGCCGGAGCCCTCGCGCTGGGCGGGGGGATCGAGCCGTATGTGTACGAGGCCGCGGACGCGGCGCCCGTCGCCACGACGCTTCGGACGCCGCCGGGGGTCGACGCGTCCGGGCTGGTCGCCAGGGCGCTGGCCGCGGATCCGGCGCTGCCGCTGGCCGCGGGCGGGGGCGCACTCGCCGCAGAGATGATCCGGGTGAACCACTACGGGGCGGACGCGAGTGAGCAGGTGGTCCGCTCCTGCCTCACCGCCCTGGGGGCCGCACTGGCGGAGCAGGGACTGCCGGGGGACACGGAGGGGGCTCGGCGTGCGGTGACGGAGGCGTGGCAGTAGCGGATGCGCCCTGCGGGAGCATGATCATGCGGGAGACCACGAAGGTCACCGGAATCGCCACCACGGAGGCGAGCAGCGGAGCGAGCCGGTCCCCGAGATGGAAGACGCCGACGACCACGTACACACCTGCCGTCGTGACCACGAAGGGTGCGACGATCAAGATGTCCGGCGTGCGGGCGTCGGCGCTGCGAGGCGGCCCGTGGCACGCCGTCGGCGGATGGTGGTGAGGGAAGCGAGCAGAATCACGGCCAGCAGTGACGCTGCCCCGACAGCCGTGCCCAGTCGCAGGCCGGGCGGGTGGAACGTGCAGGTGACGCTGGTCGCGGAACCGTCGAGGGGTACGGCGATCAGCCCGTAGTACTCCCCTGCGGGTACGGCGGGACCGTCACCCGACGCACAGCGCCACCCGGCGATCCGGGGGGCCGCGAGGACGGCGGTTCCCGTACTGCCCGCCGGGAGTTGGGCCCGGACGGTGCCGTCGGACACGGTCACCTCGGTGGCGCCGGTGGCCTTCAGCTGGTCGACCGCGGTCCGCAGCCGGGCGGTGTCCAGGCAGCCGACCGCGCCGTCGGGGATGACACCCGTTCGGTCGGAGGACAGCTCGATCCGGACCTGTCCCGATGCCGGAACCGTGCCGAGCGGCTGCATCGACGAGATCTTGGTGACGGGGTGGTCGGCCCTGAACCGACCGGTCGGGCCCTGGGCGCTCTCACCGGCGAGCCGCGCGGTGCCCGCGAAGTGCGGCGCCCACAGGTACACCTCGCTGCCGGCCCGGCAGTCGGCCGTGATCGCCGCATTCGGGGCGGCGGCGGCGCGAGGAGCACGGATGAGCAGGCCGGGCCGGTCGTCGTGACTGCGCTCCGGTGCCTTCCCGGCGCTGTCCCGCACAGCGAAGCGGGGCACGGTGTAGACACGGGTGCCCAGCAGCAGTTCCTGATTCCGATACGGCGACGGTCCGAACTCGGCGACGCCCGTACGTGCCTGCGCGCCGGAACCGGAAGGCCGTACCGTCACCAGCGGTGGTACGTCCCGGCGGGTCACGCTCACCTGGCTGCCGTCGTCCGGGAACCACTTCTGATGCGGGTCCGGCGGGGAGTGCACCCGCGCGCCGACGGAGAAGATCACGTCCGTGACGGCGTTGTCCAGACTCTGCACGTTGCGGCCCCGCGACGTCCAGCCGTCCCCGAGGGCGGTGAGCGTGCGGCTGAGGACGTCCGCGGTGAAGCTGCTGTAGTACTGGGCACCCTGGCCGCCCACCAGCATCGGGTCGTTCCCGACGGTCTGCTCGCGCCCCGGGTCGGTGCGGTATCGGGGCCAGCCGTCGGCCTCTGCGACCGTCGCCGCCTGCTGCTCCTGGCGCGCCCCCCAGGGCTCGTAGTTGTCCAGCTTCGTGAACCGCAGCCGGGTGGTCACGGCGGCGGTGGCGGCGGTCTCGCCGATCTGCGTACCGATGAGGATCGTCACGGCCAGCCCGGACAGTACGGCCCGGCGTCGGCCGCCGCGGCCTCGATCCTGGAGACGACGGCCTTGGTCCTGGAGACCGCGGCCTTGGTCCTGGAGGGCCAGCAGGGCCAGTCCGCCCAGCGCGCCCACGGCGGCGAGTGCGGCCAGGGGCAGTACGTAGGGCGGGTCCGTCAGCTTGCTCGCGCTCGCGACGGCGGTGATGAGCGCGAGCAGAACACCCGCCGCGCACAGCGCGCGCCGGCCGGGCACGCCGTAGGAGAGCGCATGCCAGGCGGCGATCACGAGCAGCGCGCAAAGGACGAAGGCCTGCCGGTAGGGACTTCCCTGCGGGGTGGCGAAGGCATGCCAGAGCAGGTGTGTCGGACCCCACTGCAGCGACAGTGCCACCATGACCACCAGCAGGGTCCACCCGGCGCGCACCCGTCGGGGTACCGCCCGATGGAAGGGCAGAGCGAGCGCGAGCAGCAGCGCCGTGGTGCCCACGTACAGCGCCGGCGAACCGAAGCCGTAAGTCGTCGGCAGCAGATGGGCCAGCAGGTCCTGCGTCGTCGTCGGCTCGAACTGTCCGAACCCGCCCGGGTATGCGTGCGTGGTGCCGAAGTACACCACTGTCACCAGCGGCGCGGCCAGGCCGATGCCGAGCCCGACGATCAGGCAGGCCCTGCCCACCACCGCGAGCGACTGCCGGCGTGGGAGGCCCGCGAGCCACAGCCGGAGCAGGAACACGAGAGCGGCGGCCAGCGTGGCCATGTACGCCGTGTAGAAGTTGGCGAGCCAGGCGACCGCCACGATCAGCACAACGAGGAACGGGCGCCGCCCGTTCAGCGTCCACTCGCCGACCAGGCACAGCAGCGGCAGGGCGACAAGGCCGTCGAGCCACATCGTGTTGTACGCGGCACTCGTCAGGGTCCAGCCGCACAGGGCGTAGGACGCGCCCAGCAGTCCCGCCGCCCACCAGCGGCCGGGGCGCATCCTGAGCAGCAGCCAGGCCATGGCGGCCCCGGCCGACGCCATCTTGAGCAGCGTGATCACGTACACCGCGAGGTCGATCTCGTCCCGTGGGAAAACCGCCACGAGCAGGGCGAACGGGCTGCTGAGGTACGTACCGAGGTCGGGGAGGAAGCTGGAGCCGAAGCCGGACTGCCAGTTGATGAGCAGCCCGCCGTCGGCTCTGCCGTGCAGTAAGTCCCACAGGTGCGCGTGGAACGGGACGTACTGGTTTCCGAGGTCGTTGACGCTCCGGGTCCGGGGGCCGAACGGGTAGCTGCCGGCGACGACGTCGCCGGCGCAGAACACAGTGACGGTGATGACGGCCGCGAGCAGGGCGGCGGTCGGCCTCGGGCCAGGCGGGCCCGGCGGCCGGAGCCACGTCCACCCGCCGTGGCCCCGGCCGGACAGCGACTCGGCCGGCGGGCGCGGCGCGGGAGCGGGCGACCGGTCGGCGCCGTGGCCGGTTCCGGCCGGCGGCTCGGGGCGGGTCTCGTGCTTCACACCCTCGCCCCGGCCGATCGACGCACCGCGGTCCCGTGAGCAATGCCTCGACCACGCAGTAACCCGTCGGTGCGCATGACCGAACAAACCATCCTCACAGCCCCCAGAGAACTGTGGGCACATGGCCCCTGGTCCGGGGGGAGTGCTCCCCCCCGGGTCAACTAGGACTACAGATAGGACTACAGAGAAAGTAAACGCATGCAAGGTAGCGAGGAGGTGAACCCGATCAGCCGCGGGTGGCAGCCCTGGATGCCCGCCCGCTCCGGTCACCCCTCCGGCGCGGCGGGTGGGGGCGCCGACGGGCTACCGGAGCCGGATACTCGGGGCTTATCCCGAGGCTCTCCAGGAAGCATATTCGGAAGCGAATTCGGATTTGGATTCGGCGCAGCTTCCCATACTCTTCTGCCCGATTTTTTCGTGCGTAAACGCTAAGATTTCGCGAACGTCGACCTTGCAATTCGAGCACATCTCATGGCGATTACGTAGCTGTGACGCACTCCACAAGCAGTCCGTTTTCTGGATAATTTTCCGGGCAAATACTACCAAAAAGAAGCCATCCTGGGGCTGTCCGCGCCCGCGTGATAACACGTGGGTGCCTCACATGTAACCCCACCCGACCGTGCAATCTGGAATTTCCATCGGTAAATTCACTGCGCATGACCGCCGCACACGCAGACCCGCAAGCAGACCCGCAAGCGGAATTCCTGGAAATGCCGGAGAGCCTTCGGATCGACCACCCGGAGGTGGCCGACGGGGCCGCGCTCTGGCGTATCGCCAAGGACTCCGGAAACCTCGACCTCAACTCCTCGTACAGCTATCTGCTGTGGTGCCGTGACTTCGCCGGTACGTCGGCGGTGGCACGGGACGCACAGGGCGCGCCCGTCGGTTTCGTCACGGGGTATGTCAGGCCCGACCGACCGGACACGCTGCTCGTGTGGCAGGTGGCCGTCGATGACGCCTACCGCGGGCGGGGTCTCGCCGCGGCGCTGCTCGACGGGCTGACCGCACGGGTCGCCCAGGACCAGCGGATGACCACCGTCGAGACCACCATCACGCCGGGCAACACCGCCTCCGAGCGGCTGTTCACCTCGTACGCGCGTCGCCACGGCGCGGTCGTCGAACGTGAAGTGCTGTTCCAGGCAGGGCAGTTCCCGGACGGTCCGCACGACCCCGAGGTGCTGTACCGCATCGGGCCCCTGTCGTTCTGAATCGCACAGCTTCCCCTGCCTGTGCGATTCCCCTGCCTTCCGTCTCCCAGGAGGAGATTCACTGTGACCATCACCCAGCCCGACCTGAGCGTTTTCGAGACCCTGGAGTCGGAGGTGCGGAGCTACTGCCGCGGCTGGCCCACCGTCTTCGACCGTGCGCAGGGCAGCCGCATGTACGACGAGGACGGCCGTGAGTACCTGGACTTCTTCGCCGGCGCCGGGTCACTCAACTACGGCCACAACAACCCCGTACTCAAACGGGCGTTGATCGACTATCTGGAACGGGACGGTGTCACCCACGGTCTCGACATGTCGACGACCGCCAAACGCGCGTTCCTGGAGTCCTTCCAGAAGGTGGTGCTGCGGCCGCGCGATCTGCCGTACAAGGTGATGTTCCCGGGTCCGACGGGCACCAACGCCGTCGAGTCCGCGCTGAAGCTGGCCCGGAAGGTGAAGGGGCGCGAGGCCATCGTGTCCTTCACCAACGCCTTCCACGGAATGTCACTGGGCTCACTCGCCGTGACAGGCAACGCGTTCAAGCGAGCCGGCGCCGGCATCCCGCTGGTGCACGGCACCCCGATGCCGTTCGACAACTACTTCGAGGGCCAGGTCCCCGACTTCCTGTGGTTCGAGCGGCTCCTGGAGGACCACGGCTCCGGGCTCAACAAACCCGCCGCCGTGATCGTCGAGACCGTGCAGGGCGAGGGCGGCATCAATGCCGCGCGCCCGGAATGGCTGCGGGCGCTGGCCGAGCTGTGCGAGCGGCAGGACATGCTGCTGATCGTCGACGACATCCAGATGGGCTGCGGCCGTACAGGGGCCTTCTTCTCCTTCGAGGAGGCGGGGATCGTCCCCGACATCGTCACCGTGTCCAAGTCCATCTCCGGCTACGGACTGCCCATGTCGCTCTGCCTGTTCAAGCCCGAGCTGGACATCTGGGAGCCGGGCGAGCACAACGGCACCTTCCGCGGCAACAACCCGGCGTTCGTCACGGCCGCCGCCGCGCTGGAGACGTACTGGGCCGACGGGTCCGCCATGGAAAAGCAGACCCGCACCCGCGGCGAGCAGGTCGAGCAGGCCCTGATCTCCATCACCGAGGAGAACCTCGCCGACATCAAGGAGTACCGGGGCCGTGGCCTCGTCTGGGGAATCGAGTTCAAGGACAAGAAGCGTGCCGGACGCATCGCGCAACGCGCCTTCGAACTCGGCCTGCTCATCGAGACCTCGGGACCGGAGAGTGAAGTCGTCAAGCTGCTTCCGGCGCTGACAATCACGCCGGACGAGCTGGAGGAGGGGCTGCGCACCCTCGCCCGCGCCGTACGGGAAACCGTCTGAGAGACACCAAGCGAACGACAAAAGAACGACAGCAGAGCACAAGAGAGCACGACAGAGCACGAGAGAGGGAGCGCACCACCGTGATAGTCCGTTCGTTCAAGGACATCGAAGGCACCGACCGGCATGTGAGGGCGGCATCCGGTACCTGGGAGAGCAAGCGCATCGTGCTCGCCAGGGAGAAGGTCGGCTTCTCCCTGCACGAGACGACGCTGTACGCGGGTACCGAGACGTCGATGTGGTACGCGAACCACATCGAGGCCGTGCTCTGCGTCGAGGGCGAGGCCGAACTCACCGACGACGAGACCGGCGAGACGCACTGGATAGCGCCCGGCACGATGTACCTCCTGAACGGCCATGAGCGCCACACCATGCGGCCCAAGACCGACTTCCGGTGCGTCTGCGTCTTCAACCCGCCCGTCACCGGACGGGAGGACCACGACGAGAACGGCGTCTACCCCCTGCTGACCGAGTCCGAGGAGGTCTGAACCCCATGACCACGCTCACCGATCTCTATCCGAGCCGCACCGCCACCGAGATGTCCGTGCCCCGCCGGGACCCGGTCGTCTGGGGCACCCCCGGCACACCGGGGCCGATCGCGGTGTCCGAACTCCAGGCCTACGAGCGCGACGGCTTCCTCCCCGTGGAGGAACTCATCGGCGACGACGAAGTCGCCGTCTACCGCCAGGAGTTGGAGCGGATCGTCACCGATCCCGCGATCCGTGCCGACGAGCGGTCCATCGTCGAGCCGAAGTCGCAGGAGATCCGGTCCGTCTTCGAGGTGCACCGGATCAGCGAGGTCTTCGCCCGTCTCGTACGCGACGAGCGGGTCGTCGGCCGGGCCAGGCAGATCCTCGGCTCCGACGTGTACGTCCACCAGTCGCGGATCAACGTCAAGCCCGGCTTCGGCGCGAGCGGCTTCTACTGGCACTCGGACTTCGAGACCTGGCACGCCGAGGACGGCCTGCCCAATATGCGGACCGTGTCCGTCTCGATCGCGCTGACCGAGAACTACGACACCAACGGCGGCCTCATGATCATGCCGGGGTCGCACAAGACGTTCCTCGGGTGCGCGGGGGCCACGCCGACGGACAACTACAAGAAGTCCCTCCAGATGCAGGACGCCGGCACCCCCTCCGACGAGGCACTCACCCGCTTCGCCACCCGGCACGGCATCAAGCTCTTCACGGGCAAGGCCGGTTCGGCGACCTGGTTCGACTGCAACTGCATGCACGGCTCGGGCGACAACATCACCCCGTTCCCGCGCAGCAACGTCTTCATCGTCTTCAACAGCGTGGAGAACGCTGCGGTGGAGCCGTTCGCGGCGCCGGTGCGGCGGCCCGAGTTCATCGGCGCGCGGGACTTCACACCGGTGAGGTGAGCAGTCGGCGCGTTGGGTGACGTGGGCCCCAGTGCCCTGCCGCGCGGAGCGTTCCCGGGGCCCGCAGCCTGTGGGCCGGGACTCAGCCGGAGAGGACGTCCAGCAGTCGGTCGACGTCGGCCGGGGTGTTGTACAGATGGAAGGCGGCCCTCAAGTTACCCGCCCGGTCGGAGACTTCGACTCCGGCGCGGCTCAACTCGGGCTGCCGGTGGCCGAGTCCGGGTACGGAGACGATGGCCGAGCCTGGGGCGGGTACCGGTTCGTGGCCCAGTCCGTGCAGGCCCGCGCGGAAACGGTCGGCGAGGCCGAGATCATGCGCACGTACGGTGTCGACGCCCAGCTCCTCGATCAGCTCCAGTGAGTGCCGGGCGCCCGCGTAGGAGAAGAGGCTGGGGCTCTCGTCGAACCGCCGTGCGGAGTGGGCGAGTTCCTGGACCGGGCCGTAGCAGCTGTCCCAGGGATGCTCGCCCGCGACCCAGCCCGCGAAGACCGGAACGAGCCCGCCGAGGTCCTCCGGAACGACCAGGAAGGCCACACCTCGCGGGCACACGAGCCACTTGAAGGCGACGGAGGAGACAAAGTCGTACGCGTCCGCCTCGACCGGCAGCCAGCCCATGGCCTGGGACGCGTCCACGTACGTACGCGCGCCGTGTTCGCGCGCGGCCGCGCGGATCGCCGGCAGGTCGGCGAGCCGGCCGTCGGCGGACTGTGCGGCGCTGACCGCGACGAGCGCCGTGTCGGGGCGTACCGACTCGGCGATCCGCTCCAGCGGCACCGCGCGCACCTTGAGGTCGCGGCGCATGTGGAAGGGGTTCACGACGGAGGCGAAGTCGGCCTCGGCGGTGAGGACTTCGGCGCCCTCGGGGAGCGAGGCGGCGATCAGCCCGGTGTAGACGGCGACCGAGGCCCCGGCCGCGACTCTGCGGTCCGGGACGCCGACCAGCCGGGCGAAAGCGGACCTGGCCGCCTCCACGTCCGCGAACATGTCCTGCGACTGCCCGGCCGCCACGGATTCGACGCCGACCCGCATGGCGTCCACCGCGCGGGCCGGGAGCAGCCCGGTGCTCGCGGTGTTCAGGTAGGTGTTCTTCGGGGCGAACTCGGCTCGTACGAGGGTCTCGAAGGTCTCCATGGGACCACTCTGCGGCCCCATGGACTCCCCGTCCATTGCCTTTTTCTGCTCAGATCGGCCAAGGGGCGCTTATACATGCCCTCTGACCTGGGCTTTTCAGTTCTGCGGTACGGCGCACCCGTCCGGCCCGCAGACCTCTGACCCGTCGGAAGCCTGCTGGATCAGCTTCAGCGGCGGGCGCTCGCCCCACGCCTGGGTCAGTGCCTTGGCGAAGACCTCGGCGGGCTGGGCGCCGGAGACACCGTACTTGCGGTCGAGGACGAAGAACGGGACGCCGTTCGCGCCCAGCTCGGCGGCCTCGCGTTCGTCGGCGCGGACGTCGTCGGCGTATGCCGTGGGGTCGGCGACCACCTTGCGGGCCGCGTCTGCGTCGAGCCCTGCGGCGACGGCAAGCTCCACGAGCCGCTCGTCGTCCCCGAAGACGGAGCGCTCCTCGGCGAAGTTCGCGCGGTAGAGGGCGCCGATCAGCTCGTCCTGCCTGCCCTGCGCCTTGGCGAAGTGGAGCAGGCGGTGCATGTCGAAGGTGTTGCCGTGGTCGCGGTCCCGGGTGCGGTACTCAAGGCCCTCGGCGGCGGCCTGGGTGCCCAGGTTCTCCTCACCGGCCCGCGCCTGTGCCTCGCTCATGCCGTACTTCTTGGTGAGCATCTTCAGGACGGGCTGGATGTCACCCTTGGCACGGTTCGGGTCGAGCTCGAAGGAACGGTGCACCACCTCGACCTCGTCGCGGTGCGGGAAGGCGTCGAGCGCCTTCTCGAAGCGGGCCTTGCCCACGTAGCACCAGGGGCAGGCGATGTCGCTCCAGATCTCGACGCGCATGTCTTCGGCTCTTTCCAGGTCGTACGGGTACGGAGGCGCCCCCCGCTTGGTACGTGAACGTTCAAGCGGCCCCGCTCATTCCCCTGCGCCCACCGTGAAGCTGAGGGTCACATGGTGCTCGTCCGCCACGGGCTCCCGGTCCCGGGTCCAGCCCTGGCCTGCGTAGAAGGCCTGCGCCCGCTCGTTGTCGACGTGCACATCGAGGGTGGCGGTCCGCTTCCCGTCGGCCCGCCACTGTTCCAGGCAGGCCGCGTGCAGGTCCGCGCCGATACCCGTCCGCCAGTTGCCGGGGTCGACGTGGAACTGGAAGAGGGTCACGGTGTCGGCGGGAGCCTCATCTGCGGTGCGGAAGGAGGCGATGCCCACGAGACGCCCGTCGCGGACCGCGCACAGGACGTGCGCGTCCGGGCGCTCGATGGCGCTCCGCCAGCGGCCGGGCCAGTCGAAGCCGTCCTCCGGCAGGCCGTCCGGGTAGTAGGTCGCGCGCGCCCGGCCGTGCAGCTCTGCGATGGCGGCGGCCTCGCTCGGCAGCGCGGTCCTGACCAGCAGGGAGCCGACGGTGCGGTGGGTTCTGATCATGCAGGGGAGGACGGGGCGAGGGCCGGTGCGGTTCCCCTCCGGTTTCCGGCTGCCGGTTGTGAAGGGTTTCTTCGCCCCCTCCGCCCCTACCCATTCCCGTCCCTTGGGGGCTCCGCCCCCAAACCCCCGGCCCGTCCGGCGTTTGAGGACGAGCGCGTTCAGCGCGACAGCGGGGGTCTGGGGGCAGCAGCCCCCAGGTACGGGACGGGTAGGGGCGGAGGGGCGAGATCAGCTTCCGTCCCTCAAGTCCCGCGGCCAGCTGGGCCGGAACTCGATCCCGTCGTACGTCACCACACACCCCTCCCCCAAGGGGGACTGCGTCATGAAGCCGACCAGCGCCGCCGCGGTCTCCTTCTCGTCGCCGAGGGTGAAGAGGCGGACGAAGGTCCAGCGGACGCCGTCGCGGGAGGCGTGGAAGGCGAAGGCGCGGCCGGTGCGGCTGACCCGGAGCCAGACGGAACTGCCGTCGACGGTGAAGGAGTTGGCGTCGTCGGAGTGGCCCCGGGTGACCACCGTGCAGACGGTGGGAACGTCCGGGGAGTACTCCAGGCAGAGCTTCGCCCAGGCGCGCTCCCCCACGTGGACATAGAGCACACCCGCGTCGAAGGAGCCGGCGAACCCGACGGTGACCCTGGCTATCAGCTGGAAGTCGCCCTCCGGCTCACCGAGCAGTCGGGGCGCGTCGGAGGCGGCGTCAAGGCCCTCGCCGGTGGGCGGCACGAAGCGGTCCTGCCGGGCGCCCGCCCAGCCGGCGAGCACCCCGTCCTCGTAGGACCAGTGACCGTCAGGCCCGTAGGTGCGCAGCCGGAACGGGAGTTCGGGAAGATCGACGTCCATCCGCCGAGTCTTCCAGGTCGCCCCTGGCATGTCCCGGCCGGCTCCGCTCAGCGTTCCAGCCGGCCGTCGTAACGGCGCGGCAGTCCCAGCGGGTTGGCGTCCCGGAGCTCGGGCGGCAGCAACGCCTCAGGCGTGTTCTGGTACGCCACCGGCCGCAGCCAGCGCTCAATGGCCGTGCCACCGACAGAGGTCGAGGTGGAGGTCGTCGCGGGGTAAGGGCCGCCGTGGTGCTGGGCCGGGGCGACCGCGACGCCGGTCGGCCAGCCGTTGACCAGGACGCGGCCCGCGAGCGGGGTCAGCTCGGCGAGGATCTCGGCGCCGCGCCCCTCGCCCGCCGCCTCCTCGGTGGAGAGCTGCACGGTGGCGGTGAGGTTGCCGGGGAGTCGGGCGAGGACCGCGCTGGCCTCGGCGTCGTCCTCGTAGCGGGCGATCACGGTGAGCGGGCCGAAGCACTCCTCCAGGAGAAGGTCGTGCTCGCCCTCGCTGGTGAGCTTGCCTGCGGGCACGGTCAGGAAGCCGGGGCTCACCGTGTGCTCGCTGCCCGCGCCCGGGGTCACCGGGGCCTCCACGTCGGGGAGTTCGGCGCGCTCGGCGACCCCGGCGATGAAGTTGTCGCGCATGCGGTGGTCGAGCAGGACGCCCGCGTCGGTGTCGCTGACCGCGTCTGTGAGCGACTTGACGAAGCGGTCGCCCGCCGCGCCGGCCGGGGCGAGGACCAGGCCCGGCTTGACGCAGAACTGGCCGACGCCCAGCGTCATCGAGCCCGCGAGCCCGGCGCCGATCGCCTCCGCGCGCTCGGCCGCCGCGGCCTCGGTGACGACGACGGGGTTCAGGGACCCCAGCTCGCCGTGGAAGGGGATCGGCACGGGGCGTGCGGCCGCCGCGTCGAAGAGGGCACGGCCACCGCGGACCGAGCCGGTGAAACCGGCCGCCGAGACCAGCGGGTGCCTGACCAGCTCGACGCCCGCTTCGAAACCGTGGACCAGACCCAGGACTCCCGCGGGGATGTCGTGCGCGGCGGCGGCGCGGCGCAGGACGGCCGCGACCAGCTCGGACAGCCCCGGATGGTCCGGGTGGGCCTTGACCACGACCGGGCAGCCCGCCGCCAGCGCGCTCGCGGTGTCGCCGCCGGCGACCGAGAAGGCGAAGGGGAAGTTCGAGGCGGAGTAGACGGCGACGACACCCAGCGGCACCTTGTAGCGGCGCAGGTCGGGGACCGGCGGGGTCGCGGTGTCGTCGGGGTGATTGATCACGACGTCGAGGAAGGCGCCCTCGTCGACGATTCCGGCGAAGGCCCGCAACTGGTAGCAGGTCCGGGCGAGTTCGCCGGTGAGCCGGACGGGGCCGAGCGCGCTCTCCGCGTCCGCGGCCTCGACGAGGTGTTCCTTGGAGCCTTCGAGCAGGTCGGCGGCGGTGCGCAGGAAGGCCGCGCGCACCGTCCGGTCCGCGAGGGCCGTTCGCGTCGCGTGCGCGGCGCGGACGGCTTCGTCCACCTCCTGGGCCGTGGCCTCCACAGCGACCTGTTCCCGCTGCTTCCCGGTTCGGGGGTCGACACTCCAGACTGGTGCTGCTGCCACCGCGGGTCCCTCCAAGATGTGATGCCGCAGTTCTGTGTCACTCACCAGGGGCGTTCGATATGCTGAACACTGTCTCTGATGGTGAATATGCTGTTGGAGACTATTTCCCGTCGAACGAAGGGGTCAAGGGCGATGTCGGCAGTCGAGACAGGCGGCGGGGCGCAGGTGAAGTCCGCGGTGCGGACCGTGGAATTGCTCGAGTACTTCGCCGGCCGGCCCGGTATGCACTCGCTCGCTTCCGTGCAGGAGGCCGTCGGTTATCCGAAGTCCAGCCTGTACATGCTGCTGCGCACGCTGGTCGAGCTCGGCTGGGTCGAGACGGACGCGACGGGCACGCGGTACGGCATCGGCGTACGAGCCCTGCTCGTCGGCACGTCGTACATCGACGGCGACGAGGTGGTCGCCGCGGCCCGCCCCACGCTGGACCGTCTCTCCGACGACACGACGGAGACCATCCACCTGGCCCGCCTGGACGGCACGAACGTCGTCTACCTGGCCACCCGCCAGTCGCAGCACTACCTGCGCCCCTTCACCCGGGTCGGCCGCCGCCTCCCCGCGCACTCGACCTCGCTCGGCAAGGCGCTGCTCGCCACCCACACCGATGAGCAGGTCCGCAAGCTGCTGCCCGAGACGCTCCCGGCGCTCACCGAGCACACGATCACCGACCGGGAGAAGCTCATCGAGGAGCTGCACCAGGTCCGGGAGCAGGGCTTCGCCGTGGACCGCGAGGAGAACACGCTGGGCCTGCGCTGCTTCGGCGTGGCCATCCCGTACCGGACGCCCGCCCGCGACGCGATCAGCTGCTCGGTACCGGTGGCGCGCCTGACCCCCGCGCACGAGCAGCTGGTGAAGGACGCGCTGTTCGACGCCCGCGACCGCCTGACGCTGGCGACGCGCAGGCTGTGACCTGGAGACCCGCCGGGGCTTCATGAAAGGCCTACGCGACTTCAGATGGCCCTGTGACTTCATGAACGGTCCATGAGAAATGCGGGCGGAAGGGAACGATTCGCTCCCGCCCGCTCGTCTTTCTGAGCGGGATGAACAAGACGATCAGGCGCACCGCCGTCTTCACCCTGCTGCTCGTGCTCGCTCTGCTGGTGAGGGCGACCTGGGTGCAGTTCTACGAAGGACAGGCGCTCGCGGACGACAAGGACAACCGGCGGAACGCGATAGAGCAGTACGCGAACCCGCTCGGGAACATCATCGTGGCCGGAGACGCGATCACCGGTTCCGCGGAGACGAAGGGCAGCGACCTCAAGTACAAGCGCACGTACACGGACGGCAGTCTGTACGCGGCGGTCACCGGCTACAGCTCGCAGGTGTACGGGGCGACGCAGCTGGAGGGCATCTACCAGGACCTGCTCGACGGTACGGACATCCAGCTGAAGACCCCGCTGGACACGATCACCGACAAGCGCGCCGACCCGGGTGACGTGATCACGACGATCGACCCGGATGTGCAGAAGGCGGCGTACGAAGCGCTCGGGGACAAGAAGGGCGCCGCCGTCGCGATCGATCCGGCGACCGGCAAGATCCTCGCGGTGGTCTCCACTCCGTCGTACGACCCGTCGCGGATCAGCGCGGGCGACTCGGACGCCTGGACGAGCCTGACCAAGGACCCCGACAAGCCGATGACGAACCGGGCGCTGCGCCAGCCGCTGCCGCCGGGCTCGACGTTCAAGCTGGTCGTCGCGGCGGCCGCACTGGAGGACGGGCTGTACCCGGACGTGGACGCGAAGACGGACAGCCCGAACCCGTACCGGCTGCCGAACACGACCACGGACCTGGAGAACGAGAACACGTCTGCGCCCTGCGAGAACGCCTCGATCCGGGTGGCGCTGCAGTACTCCTGCAACAACGTCTTCGCGAAGATGGCCGTCGACCTGGGGCAGGACAAGCTCAAGGCGCAGGCCGAGAAGTTCGGCTTCAACGACAAGTCGCAGGATGTGCCGGTGCGGGCGTACACCAGCGTGTATCCCTCCGACATGGACGAGTCGTCGACCGCGCTCACGGGTATCGGCCAGTTCGATGTGACCGCGACGCCCCTCCAGATGGCCATGGTGTCGGCCGCCATTGCCAATGACGGAAAGCTGGTCTCGCCGCACATGGTGGCGCAGACCAGTGACTCCGACGGCAATGTGCTGAAGAACTACGACGACAGCACGGACACCAAGGAGGTCGTCAGCTCCTCCACGGCCCAACAGCTCCAGTCCGCAATGCAGACGGTCGTCGAGGACGGCACGGGCACGAACGCGCAGATCTCCGGCGCGACGGTGGGCGGCAAGACCGGCACGGCCCAGCACGGCGAGAACAACAGCCAGACGCCGTACGCCTGGTTCACCTCGTACGCGAAGTCCGACTCCAGCGACAAGGAGGTCGCCGTCGCGGTCCTGGTCGAGCAGTCGGACGCGGCCCGCTCGGAGGTCAGCGGTAACGGCCTTGCGGCGCCGGTGGCGAAGGCGATGATGCAGGCGGCGCTGAAGGACTGAGCACCGCCGACACGACTCAAGGGCCGCCCTCGCACCCCTGGAGGACGGCCCTTCGCCTTACTTCACGCAGCACATGCGCGTCACTTCACACCAACCACGGGCGTCACCTCACGCCGAACGCGCGCGTCGCTTGACGCAGAACATGTGCGTCACTTCACGCCGAACAACTGCTCGATCGGGTCGATCGCGAAGTACACCAGGAACAGCGCGGACGCGCCCCACAGCAGCCAGTGCACTTCCTTCGCCTTGCCGAGAACCGCCTTGATCAGGACGTACGCCAGGAACCCCGCACCGATGCCGTTGGTGATCGAGTACGTGAACGGCATCACGGCGATGGTCAGGAACGCGGGGATCGCGATCTCGTACTTGTCCCAGTCGATGTGCTTGACCTGGGTCATCATCAGGAACCCGACCGCGACGAGCGCGGGCGCCGCGGCCTGCAGCGGCACGATCGTGAGCAGCGGGGTCAGGAAGAGCGCGAACGCGAAGAGCCCGCCGGTGATCAGGTTCGAGAAGCCGGTACGGGAGCCCTCGCCGACCCCCGCCGCCGACTCGATGTACGAGGTCGCGGACGACGCCGAGGCCGCGCCGCCGGCGACCGCGGCCGCCCCGTCGATGAGCAGCACCCGGCCGAGATTGGGCACCTTGCCCTCCTCGTCGAGCAGTCCCGCCTCGGCGCTGATGCCGACGACCGTGCCCATGGTGTCGAAGAAGTCGGACAGGACGAGCGTGAAGATCAGCAGCACGACGGTGATCGCGCCGGTCTCGCCGAAGGCGCCGAACAGGCTGAAGTGACCGAGCAGTCCGAAGTCCGGTGAGGCCACGATGTCGTCGGGGACCTTCGGGGTGGTCAGACCCCAGCTCTTGATGTCCGCGACGGAGTTGATGATGATCGCCACGATCGTCATGGTCACGATGCTGATCAGGATCGCGCCCTTGACCCTGCGCGCGAGCAGTCCGATGGTCAGCAGCACGCCGAGACAGAAGACGAGAACGGGCCAGCCGGCGAGCGCACCCGTGGCGCCGAGCTGCACCGGCACGGTGGTCTGGGCGATGTCGGGGATGCGGGTGGCGAATCCGGCGTCGATGAAGCCGATGAAGGCGATGAACAGGCCGATGCCCACGCTGATCGCCTGCTTCAGTGGCTGTGGAATCGCCTGCATGACGGCTTCCCGCAGCCCTGTCACCACCAGAACGCAGATCAGCAGGCCTTCCAGGACGATCAGGCCCATCGCGTCGTCCCAGCTCATCAGCGGGGCGATCTGGAAGGCGACGACGGCGTTGAGGCCGAGGCCCGCGGCGAGTGCGAGCGGAAGGTTGCCGCCGACGCCCATGATGATCGTCATGACCGCGGCCACCAGGGCTGTGGCGGTGGTCAGTTGGACGGCGTCGAGCTGGTGGCCGAACTTGTCCTTGGCGCTGCCCAGGATGATGGGGTTCAGGACAAGGATGTAGGCCATCGTGAAGAACGTGGCGAAGCCGCCGCGTATCTCCCGGCCGAAGGTGGAGCCTCTGGCGGAGATCTTGAAGAACTGGTCGACGCTGTTCGCCGGGGGCGGCGAGGCACTTGGCCGGTCGGCCACCTTCTGCTGATCGGACATGGCGGGACTCCTCGTTGCCTGCGTGCTGGGTGTGCGGATGATGGCTGGATTGTTCCCGTGTTGAACCGCTTTCAGGTTTTCCCCGTGTTACGGAATCAAGTTCGGCCTGCCACACATCGTTCGATACTCTGTACGAGTAGCCGATACGCTCAGGCATCTCTCCGCACGGACACACCACTTCGGCGCGGGTGACCCAAGTGGCCGTATACGCAGGCGACTTCGAGGGGAGGAACCCCTACGAAGGCGACTCGCAGGACACAACCAGATGTTCCTTCCGGACGTCTCAACCAGTGACCACATTGATCTGCTGGCCTGAGCCCCCCTCGGCCAGTCAGAAGAGCCCCCGCCGATGACGATCGGCGGGGGCTCACCCTCGTGGCACTAGCTCACGTAGTACGTCGGGTTGGGGAGCTTGTACGTCTTGTCGGCGTAGCCCCCTTCGAGGTCGGAGTACTGGTCGCCGAAGTTGGCGACGACGTCGTATCCGAGGGACTCGATGTGCTTGCGCGTGCCGGACTTGTACTGCACGGTCGTGCAGGTCCAGGCGGCGGTGGTGGCGCAGGCGCTCAGGTAGGACGGCGGGTTGGCCGCGTCCTTGAGGAACATGTGGTCGGCGTCGAGGTTGATGTCGACACCGACCTTCTTCAGGTTCGCGACCGCGGCGGCGCGCTGCGACTCCTTCAGGCCCGAGTTGTAGAAGACCTCAATTCCCTTGGACTTGGCGTACGCGACGAGTTCCGGGGTGCCGAAGACGGCCGGACGGTCGGCTTTGGCCACGTACTCCGCCCAAGTGGCGGAGTTGTACGTGTAGTTGGTCTTCTTCTCGTAGTCGAGGGAGAGCAGCAGCGTGTCGTCGATGTCGAAGACGACCGCGGGCTTCTGACCCTTGTGTCCGGCCCGGTCGGCGACCTTCTTGATGTACTTCTTCGCGTCGGACTCGATGTCCGCCAGGTCCTTGGCGTAGGGACTGGTCGTGGACGCCTGGTACACACCGTTGCTGTCGAGGGTGGTGCCGTAGTAAGTGTCGATCTCCCCCACCAACAAGCCGATGTTGTGGGGCTCCTCGGTGCTGTTCGCCGTCGACTGGTCGGCGGTGGCGACACCCGTGCCGTACAGGGCGGCACCGGCGACGGCACAGGTGGCGGCGACGGCCGCTATACGCAATGGCTTATGCATGACAGGTTTCTACGCGCGTAACCCGTCTGAAGGCGAGGCTCGTTGCCCGATGCTTACGAAGTCCATAGACAACCTTTAAGCCACGTGCACCCTCTGGCCGGTTTCAGTCGCCCTGGACGCTCAGACGACCTTGACCTCGCCTGGGCGGGCCCGGACGGTACGGCCACCGAAGGCACTGGCCGCGCGGGCCGTCGCGTCCTGTGGCGTGAGCGTGGGCCCGACGTGGGTGACGAGCAGCTCCCGCACTCCCGCCACACGCGCGACCGCTCCCGCGTCCTCCGGAGTCAGATGGACGCGTTCGCCTTCGCGATGCCGGTCGATGTCGGCCTCACAGAGGAACAGGTCCGCCCCCTGGGCGAGTTCGGCGAGCTGAGCGCAGGGCCCACTGTCCCCCGAGTACGCCAGCACGCTCCCCCCGCATTCGGCCCGCAGCCCGTACGCCTCCGTGTCGTGCACGACGGCACGACTGTGGAGCCGTAGCTCTCCCACCCGCGCCTCATGACCGTCGTGCAGGGTCCGGAAGTCGAAGATCCCGCTCAGGAACCCGGGATCGCCCTGCCCGAAGAACCCGGCGAGCCGCTGACCGAGATCACGCGGCGCGTACACGGGAAGGGGCGCGGCGGGGGTCAGTCCGCCGTACGCGAGCCCGTAGAAGGCGGCGAGCAGGTCGGCGCAGTGGTCGGCGTGCAGATGCGAGATCCAGATCGCCGACAGCCGCGCCGGGTCCGTATGCCTCTGCAACTCGGCGAAGGTGCCGGGCCCGGCATCGACCCAGACCTCGGCGTCCCCGCCGCGCAGCAGGTAGCCGGAACAGGGTAGGCCGGGGCCGGGGTGCGGAGAGGCCGTGCCGAGGACGGTGAGAGTAAGGGACATGCGGCGAGCGTACGAAACCGCACCGCCGTCTTTCAGGCGCCTCCTTGTTGGTCCGCTACGGCTTCCAGCCCGGATCCCGCCCGCTGAGCCCGATCGCCCGGTCGAGCAGCGGCGCGTCGTCGGGCACCGGCACCACGGGCCCGAAGATGCCGCCCCGGGCCGGGTCCTCGGCCGATGCGAGGAGGAGTTCGTACGACACCCGCAGGGCGGCGGGGTCGGGCTCGTACGCCTGGCCGGTGGCGCGGGCCAGATCCCAGCCGTGCACGACGAGTTCGTTAGTGGCGACGGCACCCCCGACCGCGCCCGGCAGGGACACGCCACCGGCCCGGGTCTCACCGGTCCAGGCAGCCGGGTCGCGCCAGGCCTCGGCGAGTTCGTCCAGGACCTTGGGCAGCGCCTCGCGCCAGCCGGGCTCGACATCCGGCACGGCCGCGCTCGGGTCGGTGTCCGTGGTGGCCCCCAGGTCCTTGCGCGCGGCGTCCCGGAAGGCAGCGGCGAGCCCGGACAGGTGCCCCAGCATGTTGC
This sequence comes from Streptomyces sp. NPDC005808, assembly GCF_042871385.1. Classification (NCBI taxonomy): domain Bacteria; kingdom Bacillati; phylum Actinomycetota; class Actinomycetes; order Kitasatosporales; family Streptomycetaceae; genus Streptomyces; species Streptomyces sp. NPDC005808. Next base: position 108,945 of record NZ_JBIAIK010000007.1, read on the forward strand.
GCACGGCGTGGTCGGGACAGGGGGTCCCGTCCGCCAGTTGCTCCTCGGTCACCCCCGCCGCGAGGTGCGCGACGATCCGGGCCTGCGGCCCGAGGTCAAGAATCCCGCCAGTCATCCGCTTCTCCTCAGAGTCCGTCCGCGTCCTCACTCCTGGGGTAGACCGACGAACGTACGGAAACTCATCGGTCTCGCATTCATGACCGTCCTCCGGAGGCTGGTCACACGTTCGAGCCGCCGGGATGCTCGATGCCAGAGGTCCGCGAGAAGGAGAGCGACCGTGAGAGCGATCGTCCAGGACGCCTAAGGAACCGAAGACCTGCTGGAGGCGCGCGACACCGAGCGGCCCGTGCCCCGCGACGACGAGGTGCTTGTCGAGGTGCGTCCCGCCGGGGTCGACCCGAGCGTGTGGCACCTGATGACGGGCAGGCCGTTGATGGCCCGCGTCGCCCTCGGACTCCGTAAGCCCAAGAACCCCGTCCGCGGCTGGGACGGCGCCGGCCGGGTCGAGGCGGTCGGCGCGAAGGTCACCGAGTTCAAGCCAGGTCCTCGTCATCGGTGCCTCGGGCGGCGTCGGTTCCTTCGCCGTCCAACCGGCCGTGGTGTACGGCGCCTTGGTGAATAGGTGCTGTTGGTGGTGCTCCGGGCAGCGCGGCCGGTGGCGCTCGCGCCCCTGCTGTGGCCTCAGCCGAGCCGTGCGAGCGTCTGAGTCACGAGCGACAGGTCCTCGTCGGACGCCAACCCCGCGTGATACAGCCGCACTTCGGTGGCCCCCAGCTCGACCGCCCGCGCGATGTCCGCACCGAGCTCCGCCGGGCGGCCCCCCATCCCGCTCACCACGGTGAAGTTGGCCGCCAGCACGCTCCCCTCGACACCCCTGTCGGCAAAGGGAGTCAGCAACCCGGGCCCTGCGGCGCAGGGTACGACCACGCCATCGGCGACGGACAGGATGTGCCCGGGATCGACGCCGGCGTTCGCGCCGCAGTGGTAGGAGACCGGGTCCGCGTGCAGCACGATGCGGAACCCCTCGGGGGCGGCCGAGCGCACCGCGGTGACGGCCTCCGTCTGCAGGGAACGGGCGACGGAGTCCCGCCACGCGCGCGTGGCCGTCGCGAGCTCGCCCCCGAGCAGCTTCTCCACGGCCTCCCAGCCACCGGCCGGAGCCTCGCCCCGCCACACGGGCTCCAGAGCCCGCCGGACCGCGACCGCCAACTCCTGCGGGTCCAGCCCCTGTTGTGCATAGCCGTCGCCGCAGGAGGGACAGAAGCACAACGACATCAGGTACTGCCCGGCGTCCCCGAGGGCCACCCCCGCCGTCTTGTCGTGGGCGTGCAGATGCGCGAGGCCGTACCAGCCGAGGGACTCCAGCTCCGTACCGTCGGCTCCGGGCCGCACCGCCGCCTCGGCGGCCAGCTCCACCAGGTACGCGCGCGTGTCGGGCTGGGCGATGCACGGAGCCCACGGATAGCGGTCCCCGTAGGCGTTGACCACGGAGGTCTCCGGAAACTCCTCCCCCATACGGGAGTTGTGGGCGAGCACCACCCAGGTGTGTACGTCGAGTCCGGCCCCGGCGAGCGCGTCGGCGGCTTCCCCGTACGCGTCGCCCGGCGCCCAGTCGCCTGCCGTGTACGGCCAGAGCCTGCGCCCCTCCCACCGCTCGTCGACGGGGTAGAGCGCGGCGGCGTGCGAGGCGGTGACGATCCGGTGCCGGGGGTGGCGTGGCGTCAGCGCGCGAGTGGAGTGGTACGCGGAGGCGAGTGTCACCTGCTGTACGCCGAGCCCGGCGATCCGGCCGGCGGCCTCCGGGTCTCCGTTGACATCCCAGGGATAGACGAACGCGGACGACTTCATTTGTGCTCCCCAGGAATTCGTACCGGCACGGTCACACGCCCTCCTCGATCAGGCCGTAACCGCGCTCGATCAGCTCTGCGAGCTGCTTCACATGGTCCTCGCTCGGCTCGTGCAACGGAGGCCGCACCTCACCCACGTCAAGGCCCTGCAGCCGTACCCCCGCCTTGACGAGCGAGACGGCGTAGCCGCGCCCCTGCGCCCGCAGGTCGACGAACGGCCGGTAGAAGCCGTCGAGCAGCCGGTTCGCGGTCTCGTCGTCACCGGTGTTGAGCGCCTTGTGGAAGGCCAGGGCGACCTCGGGGGCGAAGCAGAACACGGCGGACGAGTACAGCGTGATACCCACACCCCGGTAGGCGAGCCCTGTCAGCTCGGCGGTGGGCAGCCCGTTGAAGTAGAGGAACTCCTCGCCCGGGGCCTCGGTACGCACCGCGCTGACGATCCGCTGGATCAGGTCGAGGTCACCGAGCCCGTCCTTGAACCCGATGACGCCCTCCGTGCGGGCCAGCTCCACCACGGTCTCCGGCGTGAACACGGCGTTGTCGCGCTGGTAGACGATCACCGGCAGCGAGGTCGCCGCCGCGAACTCCCGGTAGTGCCGCAGCAGTCCCTCCTGCCCGGCCACCACGAGATACGGCGGCATGGCGAGCAGCCCGTCGGCTCCGGCCGCCTCCGCGAGCCGAGCGAACCGCACGGCGAGCGCGGGCCCGTATCCGGCGCCCGCGACAACCGGCACGCGTCCGTCCGCCGCCTCGACAGCCGCCGCCACGCACGCCTCGAACTCCTCGGGCGCCAGCGCGTGGAACTCCCCGGTGCCGCAGCAGGCGAACACTGCGGCGGCTCCGGCCTCGACTCCGCGCCGCACATGCTCCCGGTACACGTCGAGGTCGACGCCGCCGTCAGCGCCGTACGGGGTGACAGGGAAGAAGAGCGGCCCGCTGGGGATGCTGAGCCGGGCGGCGAGGGGGGCTGACGTCACGGACTCTCCCTAAGCGGTGCACGTTCGCAGTGCCCGTCTCTCGGTGCACGTTTCTGATCCACGTCCATATTTCTGAACGCGTCCACGCTAAGCCGCGACCTTGGGGCCGGTCAAGCTCGCAAACCCGCAACACAGAGGCGGATTCCTCGCCTCCGCGCGAGACTTGACGTAAGCCGTCGCCAATCCCTAGCGTGTCCATGGATGTGAATGTCGTACACGCATGCGCATGACCTACGGCTGCCGATTCAAGGAGACCCGAGGATGCCCGCTCCCCACACCGTTCTGCTCACCGGCGCCGCCGGCGGCGTCGGCACCCTGATGCGGGGGCTGCTGCCGAAGTACGGCTACGAGCTGCGCCTCCTCGACGTGCTCCCCATCGAGGGCGAGCCGGACGCGATCACCGCGGACCTCTCCGACAAGGCGGCACTGCGCGAGGCGGTACGGGGCGTCGACGCGATCATCCACCTCGCGGGCATCTCCCTGGAAGCCTCGTTCGACAAGATCCTCAAGGCGAACATCGAGGGGACGTACAACCTGTACGAGGCCGCACGCGAGGAAGGCGTACGGCGTATCGTCTTCGCCTCCTCGAACCACGTGGTGGGCTTCGCCCCGCGCCCACAGGGCGACGACCCCCTCATCCCCATCGACGCCCCGCGCCGCCCGGACACCTTCTACGGCCTGTCGAAGTCCTTCGGCGAGGACCTGGCCCAGTTCTACTGGGACAAGCACGGCCAGGAGACGGTCTCGGTCCGCATCGGCTCCTGCTTCGCCGAGCCTGCGAGCGTGCGCATGCTCTCCGTCTGGATGAGTCCGGAGGACGGCGCCCGCCTCTTCCACGCGGCGCTGACCGCGAAGGACGTACGGCACACGGTCGTCTACGGCTCCTCTGCCAACACCCGCCTGTGGTGGGACCTCTCGACCGCCCGAGCGCTGGGTTACGAGCCGCAGGACGACTCCGAGCCGTACGCCGCGAAGCTCATCGCCGAGCAGGGCGAACTGGACCCGGAGAATCAGGCACACGCCTACCTGGGCGGCCACTTCGTGAACGACCCGCCCATCTGGCCGTACTGACCAGGACACGGCCTTGGAGCCGGCAAGGGCGACTACTCACTGTGACACAATGGACACTTTCTGAGCGGGCGGGCACCGAACGGGCCCGCCCGCTCCCCCATTCGGGCACACCCGCTGCCCGATCTCACGTCCGACCCAGGTCCGAGGCGGGCAGTCCGTTAGTGAAGCGGGCACGGACGGGCACCATCGGGCAGGTAACAAGCCTGGTCAGCGACACAAAACCGCTGTAAAACTTCCCCCAAGGGCCGAGCGCGGCCCGAACGGGCAGCAGCGGAGAGGCGGGTGTCGGCCATGACTGCGGAAGACAGACAGCGCGAGATCATCAACGCCGCCCGCCGCACGGGATCCGTCGATGTCACCACGCTCGCCCTCGAGTTGGGCGTGGCCAAGGAAACCGTACGCCGCGATCTCCGCGTCCTGGAGGACCATGGACTCCTCCGCCGCACCCACGGCGGCGCCTATCCCGTGGAGAGCGCGGGCTTCGAGACGACACTCGCGTTCCGGGCCACCAGCCACCTCCCCGAGAAGCGCCGGATCGCCGCCGCCGCGGCCGAGCTGCTCGGGGACGCCGAGACGCTCTTCGTCGACGAGGGGTTCACCCCTCAGCTCATCGCCGAGGCACTGCCCCGCGACCGGCCGCTGACCGTCGTCACCGCCTCCCTCACCACCGCGGGCGCACTGGCCGAAACCGGTAACACCACCGTGCTGCTGCTCGGCGGCCGGGTACGCCCCGGCACCCTCGCCACCGTCGACCACTGGACAACGAAGATGCTCGCCGGGTTCGTCATCGACCTGGCATACATCGGCGCCAACGGCATCTCCCGCGACCACGGCCTCACCACCCCGGACCCGGCGGTCAGCGAGGTCAAGACCCAGGCGATCCGCGCCTCCCGGCGCACCATCTTCGCCGGCGTGCACACCAAGTTCGGAGCGGTCAGCTTCTGCCGGTTCGCCGAGATCGCACAACTGGAGGCGATGGTCACGAGCAGCCAGCTCCCCTCGTCCGAGGCCCACCGCTACGCACTGCAAGGACCCCAGGTCATCCGCGTCTGACCCCAGCCCGGCAGCGCGCCGGCACAACGGCCACACCCTCCGTCCAAAAGTCCAGCTCACCCTCCCCAAGGCATCACCAGAGCCGTTCCGCCCCTTATCTCCACATACGCCCCAGGAGCACCCCATGAGAACGAAGAGCCGCCGGAAGCCCCGTAACCTCGTGATAGTGGCTGCCGTGGGAACGCTGATCACCCCGCTGCTCGCAGCGTGTTCAGGAGCCGGAGGCTCCGCCAGTTCCGGCGGTGACTCCATCAACGTCCTGATGGTCAACAACCCCCAGATGGTGGAGCTGCAGAAGCTCACCGCCGACAACTTCACCAAGGACACCGGGATCAAGGTGAACTTCACCGTGCTCCCCGAGAACGACGTCCGCGACAAGATCAGCCAGGACTTCGCCAACCAGGCCGGCCAGTACGACGTCGCGACCCTGAGCAACTACGAGATCCCGATCTACGCCAAGAATGGCTGGTTGCACGACCTGGACTCGTACGTCGCGGGCGACAAGGCCTTCGACCAGGCCGACATCCTGCCGCCGATGACGGAGGCCCTCACCGCGGAGGACGGCAAACTCTACGGAGAGCCCTTCTACGGCGAGTCGTCGTTCCTGATGTACCGCAAGGACATCTTCGAGAAGAACGGGCTGACCATGCCCGCCAACCCCACCTGGGACCAGGTGGCAGACCTCGCGGCCAAGGTCGACACCGCCGAGGCCGACATGAAGGGCATCTGTCTGCGCGGTCTGCCCGGCTGGGGTGAGGTGATCGCTCCGCTGACCACCGTCGTCAACACCATGGGCGGCACCTGGTTCGACAAGGACTGGCAGGCGCAGCTGGACTCACCGGAGTTCAAGAAGGCCACCCAGTTCTACGTCGACCTCGTCCAGAAGCACGGCGAGGCGGGCGCCGCCCAGTCCGGTTACGCGGAGTGCCTCAACAACATGACACAGAGCAAGACCGCCATGTGGTACGACGCCACTGCGGGCGCGGGGTCGCTGGAGGCCTCCGACTCCCCGGTAAAGGGCAAGGTCGGCTACGTCCCGGCGCCGGTCGAGGAGACGAAGAGCTCCGGCTGGCTCTACACCTGGGCCTGGGGCATCCAGAAGGCGTCCCAGAACGCGGAGAACTCGTGGAAGTTCATCTCCTGGGCGTCCAGCAAGGAGTACGAGAACCTCGTCGGCAAGAGCATCGGCTGGGCCAACGTCCCGGCCGGCAAGCGGAGCTCCACCTATGACATCCCGGAGTACCGCAAGGACGCCGCGGCCTTCGCGGACGTGACCCGGGAGGCCATCGCGTCGGCGGAGCCCGACAACCCGGGCGTGCAGGAACGCCCCGCGCCCGGCATCCAGTTCGTCGGCATCCCCGAGTTCACCGACCTGGGGACCAAGGTCTCCCAGGAGATCAGCTCGGCCATCGCCGGTAAGCAGTCCGTCGACAGCGCACTGAAGAATTCCCAGGCGCTCGCCGAGGCGGTCGGCAAGAAGTACGAGGGGTCATGACCGTCACCGCTCCTGCCCGGGTCGCGGCGGCCGGCAGGCCGCCGCGTTCGGCCGGGCCGTCGAACCGCATGCGTGCGTGGGCCACCCGCGCCCCGCTGCTGCCCGCCCTGATTTTCATGATCGTCGTGACGCAGCTGCCGTTCGTGGCCACCCTGGTGTACTCGTTCTTCGACTGGAACGCCCTGTATCCCAACGACCGCCACCTCACCGGATTCAGCAACTACGCCGACGTCCTCACCACGCCCGACCTGCGCAGGTCGGTGTGGACGACCATTTTGCTCACCGTCACCGTGGTGCTGGTCAGCCTGCTCCTCGGCCTGCTCCTCGCGCTGCTCCTGGACCGCAGGTTCCGCGGCCGCGGAGTGGTACGGACGATGCTCATCGCGCCGTTCCTGCTGGTTCCCGTCGCGGCCGCGCTGCTGTGGAAGCACGTGCTCTACAACCCCGAGTACGGCCTCTTCAACGGCGTACTGCACTGGATCGGAGGCGACGGCGCACCCCAGCCCGACTGGATCTCGGACACCCCGCTCCTCGCGGTCGAGGCCTCACTGATCTGGCAGTGGACGCCGTTCATGATGCTGATCCTGCTCGCCGGACTGCAGAGCCGCGACGCCGAACTGGTCGAGGCGGCGCGCATGGACGGCGCGAGCGACTGGCAGGTGTTCGTCCACCTCACCCTGCCGCACCTGCGCCGCTATCTGGAGCTCGGCGTACTGCTGGGGTCGATCTACATCGTGCAGAACTTCGACGCGGTGTTCACGATCACCTCCGGCGGGCTCGGTACCGCGAACCTGCCGTACACGATCTACCAGACCTTCTACCAGGCGCACGAATACGGCCTGGCATCGGCGGCCGGCGTACTCGTCGTGATCGGCTCACTCATCCTCGCGACCTTCGCCCTGCGGGTCGTGTCGTCACTCTTCCGGGAGGAGGCGTCCCGCGCATGACCAACGTAGTGACCGCACCCCCGCCGCGCAGGCGCGCGCCCAAAGGGGCCGCGCTGGGCGTGATCGCCTGGCTGGCAGGCATTCTGTTCGTCCTTCCGATCCTGTGGATGGTCCTCACCTCCTTCCACTCGGAGGCCGACGCGGCCACCAACCCCCCGTCGATCGCCGCTTCCCTCACCCTCGACAGCTACCGGCAGTTCTTCGGCGTGGACGGCGGCGCGAGCCCCTGGCCCGCACTGATCAACTCGGCCACCGCCTCGATCGTGTCGACGCTGTTCGTCCTCGTGCTGGCGTTTCCCGCTGCCTACGCACTGTCCATCCGCCCGGTGAAGAAGTGGACGGACGTCCTGTTCTTCTTCCTGTCGACGAAGATGCTGCCGGTCGTAGCGGGCCTGCTCCCGATCTACCTGTTCGCCAAGAACGCCGGCATGCTCGACAACATCTGGACGCTGGTCATCCTCTACACCGCGATGAACCTGCCCATCGCCGTGTGGATGATGCAGTCCTTCCTCTCCGAGGTGCCGATCGCGATCATCGAGGCTGCACAGATCGACGGCGCCAGACTCCCGACGATCCTGGGGCGTGTCGTGGCCCCCATCGCACTCCCCGGCATCGCCGCCACAGCCCTGATCTGCTTCATCTTCAGCTGGAACGAGCTGCTGTTCGCCAGGGTCCTCACCGGTGTGGTGGCCGAGACCGCCCCCGTCTTCCTGACCGGCTTCATCACCAGCCAGGGCCTGTTCCTGGCGAAGGTGTGCGCCGCGTCGCTCGTCATCTCCCTGCCGGTGCTCGCCGCGGGGTTCGCCGCCCAGGACAAGCTGGTCCAGGGTCTGTCGTTGGGAGCCGTGAAATGAAGGCCGCAGTCATCGAGTCCGTCGGCCGTGCGGTGGTGGCGGAGGTTCCGGACCCGACGCCGGGCCCCCGAGAGGTCGTCGTCGAGGTCGCCGCCTGCGGCCTCTGCGGCACCGATCTGCACATCCTCCAGGGCGAGTTCGCCCCCAAGCTGCCGATCGTGCCGGGGCACGAGTTCGCCGGCGAGGTGATCGGCGTCGGCACCCAGGTCACGGAGCTCTCGGTCGGCGACCAGGTCGCCGTCGACCCCTCCCTCTACTGCTACGAGTGCCGGTACTGCCGTACGGGCCACAACAACCTCTGCGAACGCTGGGCCGCGATCGGCGTCACCACAGCCGGCGGAGCCGCCCAGTTCGCGGTGGCCCCCGTGGCCAACTGCGTCAAGCTCCCGGAACACGTCCGCACCCAGGACGCGGCCCTGATCGAACCCCTGTCCTGCGCGGTGCGCGGCTACGACGTCCTGCAGTCCCGCCTGGGCGCCCATGTCCTGATCTACGGCTCCGGAACAATGGGCCTGATGATGCTGGAGCTGGCGAAGCGCACGGGCGCGGCGAGCGTGGACATGGTGGACCTCAACCAGCAGCGCCTGTCGACGGCCCAGCAGCTCGGCGTCTCCTCGTCCGCCACGAACGCCGACGAGCTGGACCGCCCCCAGGGCTGGGACCTGGTCATCGACGCGACCGGCAACGCCGCGGCGATCCAGGACGGCCTGGGTCGTGTCGCGAAGGCCGGCACCTTCCTCCAGTTCGGAGTGGCCGACTACGCGACCCGGGTCACGATCGACCCGTACCGCATCTACAACCAGGAGATCACCATCACCGGCTCCATGGCCGTCCTGCACAGCTACGAACGGGCGGCGGAACTCTTCGCGACCGGTGTCCTGGACCCCGACGTCTTCATCAGCGACCGGCTGCCGCTGGACCAGTACCCGCAGGCACTGGAGCAGTTCGCGTCGGGGGTGGGAAGGAAGATCGTGGTGGTGCCCTAGGGAAGATCGTAGTGGCGCCATAGGGACGAATGGGGGCGCCGGGACCAAATCCTCGCTTGGTAAGGGAACGGTAAAGCGCCCCCGCTCGTTACCCCAGTCATGACAGCTATGACCCCCGGCTCGAACATCCCTCTCCCCGTCGCCCGCGTGACGGTGGACGTCGCCGCCCCGGTGCGGCTCGACGTGTCGAGCCTGCTGCTCACCGCCGACGGCAAGGTGCGCTCCGACGACGACTTCATCTTCTTCAACCAGCCCACCGGCCCGGGAGTGACGTACCGCTCGGGCGGCGGCACGGCCCCCGACACGATCACGGTCGACACGGCCGCGGTCCCCCCGGGCATCGAGAAGATCGTCGTCACGGCGAGCCCGGACGCGGCGGGCCAGACCTTCCAGGGCATCGAGCCCACGGCCACGATCCGCAACGCGGACGACAACTCCGTCCTGGCGTCGTTCACCCCGCCCCAGCTCGGCACGGAGACGGCCCTGGTGATCGTGGAGGTCTACCTCCGCAACGGCGCATGGAAGGCCCGAGCGGTAGGCCAGGGCTACGCGAACGGCCTGGCAGGCATCGCCACGGACTTCGGCGTCTCGGTGGAGGAACCGGCCCCCGCCGCACCTCAACCGACGCCGCCCGCGCCCGCGCCCGCGCCCGCAGCGCAACGCCAGGTGACGCCCCCGCCGCCCCCGGCCGCTCCCCCCGCCGCTGCCGCTGCTCCCACCCCCGCCTCCTCCGGCAAGATCAACCTGGACAAGGGCCGGGTGAGCCTGCAGAAGAACCAGACCGTCTCCCTGGTCAAGGGCGGCCGCCCGCTCCTCTCCCAGGTCAAGATGGGTCTCGGCTGGGAGCCCGCGTTCCGCGGCAAGGACATCGACCTGGACGCCTCGGTCATCGCGTACGGCCCGCAGCGCAACCACATCGACAGCTGCTACTTCGGCAAGCTCTCCATCGTGAACGGCGCGATCAAGCACTCCGGCGACAACCTCACGGGCGAGGGCGGCGGAGACGACGAGGTGATCGTCGTGGACCTGGGCCGTCTCCCGCAGGAGGTCACGGGCCTGGTCTTCACGGTCAACTCCTTCTCCGGCCAGAAGTTCACCGAGGTCGCCAAGGCCTACTGCCGCCTCATCGACGCCGCCACCGGCGAGGAACTGGTCCGCTTCGACCTCACCAGCGCCGAAGCCCAGACGGGCGTCATCATGGCCAAGCTCATCAAGCAGTTCTCCGGCGAGTGGGAAATGACCGCCCTGGGCGATTTCGTCAAGTCCCGCACAGTCCGCGGCATGGTCAAGCCGGCAGCCCAGGCCCTCTGAGTCCAAGCCCGCCGACACCGACGACCAACTGCACGGGCCGTCCGCGCCGGTCGCGGAGCGGGGCCCGACGCTGGGTCTTCAAGATCCCCCCGGACGCACCCGCACCCGCACCCGCAAGACCGCGGAAGGGGGCGTGCCGGTACATCAAATGCCCGCAGCCGAACGGATCGAGAGCACACGTTCACCGATCAACCCCAGTTGATCCGTTCGGATGCGGGCGGATGTACCGGCGCGCACCCGACCCACGCACCCCCCGTGGGCGAGACGCGCAACGGCCGCAGGCGCGAAACGCGCGACGTCCGCACAACCCACCCGCCCCCGTGGGCGAGACACGCTAAGGCCCGCAGGACCGGCCACCCCATGGGCGACCGCGCTACGCCCGCAGCCCTTCCGTAAGCAGCGTCAGATACCGCCGGATGTGCGTCCCCTCGCCATTCGCCAGCTCCGACGCGCCGGCCACCCCATGGGCCAGCCGAAGCACCTCGATCGGCAACACGTCCGCCCGCAGGGTCCCTTCCCGCTGCGCCCCCTCGACCAGCCGCGTGGCCGCCCCCCTGACCGAGGTGCCGCACACCGCGAGCACGGCTGAACTCCCGTCCGAGACAGCCGACCCGAGCAACGCCTTGAGCCCCCGAACCTCGATCATCGACAGGGCCAGCTCGTTCAGCCACTCCACCAGCGCCTCGCCGGGCGGCAACACCGCCGCGATCTCGTCCGCGCGAGCCGCGATCGCCTCGATCCTGTCGACGTAGACGGCCTCCAACAGCGCCTGCCGCGTCGGAAAGTGCCGGTACAGGGTCCCGGACCCGACCCCCGCCTTCTTGGCGATGTCGTCGAGCGACGCACCCTCCCCGTGCTCGCCGAAGGCGACCGCCGCCTCTTCGAGCAGCCGCTCATAGTTCCGCCGCGCATCGGCCCGCATCGGCTTGACCTGCGTCATTCAGATACTCCTTGCCAACCGGGGACCCTCTCCGCATCTTACCGAGAGGTCGACGCAGCACTGCCCGACGTCCAACAGGATCTCGACTTCACCCCCACGGGCCTGTCCGGGGCAGGCTGCCCGCCCAGACGGGCGTACAGCACGGTCGCGTGACCCCGCTGGTCCAGCTCGACGTCCGCCCGAGGCAACTCCTTTTCCACACCGATGAGTTGACCGGTCCCGTGAGCGATCCGGGCATTCTGCTCACGGGCACGGGCGGGCGGGCGAGCCGGCTGATGAGGATGTTCCCGGCCTCAGGCCGCCCAGGGCCAGTCGGCGTCCCGAGCGCCCTCCAGCAGCGGCACCATCCGGAACGCCGCGTCCGAGAGGCCTCCGAAGGTGTGCCGGTTCCCCTGCCCGGACGGACCGTGCCCCACCCGGTACCCGGCCAGGTTCCACGTATAGACCGGTACCTGCGCCGGGACCTGCTCGGTCGGGTCACCGTAGTGGCTCGCCGCGGCCTGCTCGTCGGTGACGATCAGCACCCGGTCGTGCTTCTTGTAGTGCTGCCGGACCGCCTCGGTCGTGTTGGTGCCGCCGAGGTCGCCGAACCGCTCCAGCACCTTGAGCACCGACTCGCCCCGGCGGAACTTCACCCGCTTGCTGCTCGTACCGAACTCGACGAGATCCGCGTCCGCCGCCCGCAGCGCGAGCGCCGTACCGAAGATCGCCGCGGCGTCGGCCCGGTTGAGCTCCGAGCGCTCCGAAAGCCGCGAGAAGAACATCGAGCCGGACCGGTCGACGAGGACGAGGGTCCGTCCGGGCAGCGCCGGTACGTTGGCCAGCGAGTGACCGAGCGCCTGCTCCAGCGGGTACGACCAGCGCAGCGAGGGCGCGTGCTGGTACGCGGCGAGGTAGCGGAAGGGGAACTGCCGCGAGCGCGCCACCTCGGCCGGGTCACTGATCTTCGCGGCGACCTGAGCCGCCACTTCGTCACTGACACCCGCCTCGTCGAAGTTCCGCAGGTTGCGGACCAGCGCCATCGCACCCATGGACGGAATGACGGCCTCCCAGGCCGCCTTGTCCATCGGCCCCTGCAGCCAGCCGGCCAGCGCCTCCCAGGTCATGCCCGCCTCCGCCAGGCGCTGCGCGCCGTGCGCTCCGGTCACGACCTTGCGCCGCTTGGCGGGCCGCAGCGCCATCAGGTCACGGTGGGCCGCGAGTACGGGCAGCGACTTGGGCACCACCGCCGTGTCCGGGTTGTGCCGCCGGTCCAGCGCGTACTGGAACAGCTCGCCCTGCCACGCCTTGCCCGGGTCCGGCGCCGCGTGCACCAGGTTGAGGATGTCGCCGAAGCGGTACCCCTTGGACGCGGTGTCGTACTTCAGCAGCGACTTGCCGTTGTAGAGACGTCGTACGGCGTCGGCGATGCCCCGCTTGACGGGCTTGGGCACGTTGCGGCCGTACCGCGCGGTCCAGTAGGCGAGCAACTCGCCGGGCTCGTCGGGGCGCCGCAGCACGGAGTCGATGACCTGGCGGTTGGCCGGGCCGTCCGTCGCGCCCGCGTCGAGGCGCGCCTTCACGTACTCGGCGGCGCCCACGATCGAGGCGGTGCGCAGGTTGCCCTCGCCGCGCAGCCAGCCGAGCAGGCCGGCCGTCCACGACGGGTCCGCGACGGCGAGTTCACGTACCAGCGCGGCGAACCGGTCGTCGCGGTCCGCGCCGGTCTCGTAAAAGGTCTGCTGCGAAACGAAGTTGGCCACGGCGAGCAGAAAAAGCTCGGAGCGCTGGTCGCGCTCGCGGCCTCGGCCGCCCTGGAAGGTGCGGAGCACACGCCCCGTCGACGTCACACGCGAAGTGGACTGTGCCTTCGCGGACTTGGTGTTGAATCGCGCCATGGTGAATTCCCCCCGAATTCATTGGTGTACGGAGGGAGGCGCAGCAAATGGAGCGTGCCCGAGTTCAGAGGTCGGCGACGGACTTATTCAGATGCTCTACCGAATTGAGCTACACCGGCCCGAGGCCGATGACGGGATTTGAACCCGCAACCTTCCGATCCCAGAAGTAACCGCTGCCTGCGCACCGGGCACACACCATAAGCTGCGCCTCCCGAGATCAAGTCGGCGGCGGCCTGGATTCTGTTCGAAAGAAGTAGCCGCAGCCTGCGCACCGGGAGGTGCATGAAGTTGTGGTGTCCAGAGTTCAAGGCCGGCGGAACCGACGTAGGTGCTCTAACCCCTGAGCTACACCGGCGAGTTGTACCGGTGACGGGATTCGAACCCGCGGCCGCCCCATTATCAGTGGAAGTAGGTCCTGCCTTCGCACCTGGACATGCATCACTGTAGGAGGCGTACCGCGGGACGAGCGAGCGAATTAACTATCCGCGCTTCTGGCGCTTCCAGGGCCCCGTGATGGCCAGCATGATTCCCGGGACCTGAATGTTGGCGAACAGGGTCCTGCCGTCGGGCGAGAACGTGACGCCGGTGAACTCGCTGTACTCCGGCTCCGCTTCGGTGCCGATGTTGAGTTCGTTGCGTGCGATCGGGTACGTACGGCCGCTGTCAGTGGCGCCGAACAGGTGCTGGATGCCCGAGCCGTCCTCGGCGATGACGAGGCCGCCGTACGGGGAGACGGTGATGTTGTCGGGGCCGTCGAAGGCGCCGTCGACGGAGGGGTCCGGGTTCACGCCGATCAGGACCTTCAGGGTCAGGGTGCGGCGCTTGGGGTCGTAGAACCAGACGGCGCCGTCGTGTGCCTGACCGGGGCTCTCGGTGCGGGCGTAGGAGGAGACGATGTACACGCCGCCGTCGCCCCACCACATGCCTTCGAGCTTGCGGGCGCGGGTGACCTGGCTGTCGGTGAACTGCTTGCGGACGGAGACGGTCCTGGCGTCACGGTCGGGGACGTCGACCCAGTCGACGCCGTACACCGTGCCGATCTTGGTGGCACGGGAGAGGTCGTCGACGAACCGGCCGCCGGAGTCGAAGCACTTGAAGGCCTGGTACGCGCCGGCATCGGCGGCAAGGGTGGCGAGTTGGCCGTGGCCGTGCTCGAAACCCTGCGGCGGGGTCCAGCGGTACAGCAGCCCGTTGGGGCCCGAGGCATCCTCGGTGAGGTAGAGGCGACCGCGCTTGGGGTCGACGACGACGGCCTCGTGGGCGTAGCGGCCGAGCGCCTTGATGGGCTGGGGGTTCTTGTTGCGGCGGCGGTCCTTGGGGTCGACCTCGAAGACGTAGCCGTGGTCCTTGGTGAAGCCGTTGGTGCCGGCCTTGTCCTCGGTCTCCTCGCAGGTGAGCCAGGTGTCCCAAGGGGTGTTGCCACCCGCGCAGTTGGTGGCGGTGCCCGCGATGCCGACCCATTCGGCCACCTGGTCGCCGCGTACCTCCACGACCGTGCAGCCGCCGGCCGCGGCCGGGTCGTAGACCAGGCCCTCGGTGAGCGGCACCGGGTGGGACCACTGGGCGCGGGGACCGGCCAGCTCGTGGTTGTTGACGAGGAGGGTGGCGCCGCGCGGGCCCTCGAAGGTGGACGTGCCGTCGTGGTTGGACGGCGTGGATTCGCCCGACTCGAGCTTGGTCCTGCCGCTGTAGGTGATGACGCGGTAGGAGAACCCGGCGGGCAGTGCGAGCAGGCCCTCCGGGTCGGGGATCAGCGGTCCGTAGCCGACACCGGACTGGTGGCCCGCCGCATCCACACCCTCGCTCTCGGTCTCCGTGGACGCGAGGGCGTTCGGCGCGGTGGCGAGGGCGCCGACGCTGCCGGCCAGTGCGACACCGGCGCCGGTGATCGCGGACTGTCTGGCGAAGTCCCTGCGGGTGAGCGACATGGTGTCTCCTGTGACGGTCGAATGGGGACTGTCGTGGGGGGCGGCGTGGCTGACCTCGTATCGGCCACACGGTCCCGCCCGCGCCTGAACGGGACTTGAACGGGCATCGACTTCGGGGGACTCCCTTCCGTGAATCCGCCCGGCCGTGTCCCCCCTCTTCCCCAGTCCCCCGTGCCGCGGCCTCTCCCCCAACCCCCGCGCCGCGACCTCTCCCCCAACCCCCGCGCCGCGACCTCTTCCCCAGTCCCCTGGCCGCGCCCTCTGCCCCAGCCCCCGTGCTGCGGCCCTTCCCTTCTAACCCCCTTGCTGCGACCGCGCCTTGAACGCAGCCTTACGGGCCTCCTTGGCCACCTTCTTGTCCGGGTGCAGCCTCCCCATGGCCTCCAGCACATCCGGCGTGGCCGGGTGTTCGACCCGCCAGGCGGCGGCGAAGAAGCCGCTGTGCTGCTGGGCCAGGCCCTCCACAAGGGCCTGCAGTTCGGCCGAGTTGCCTTCGGCCGCGAGCTGCGCGGCCAGTGTGTCGATGGTGAGCCAGAAGACCATCGCCTCGGACGGAACGGGCACGTCGGCCGCCCCGTGCTCGCTCAGCCAGACCCGGGCGAGCCCGCCCAGCTCGGCGTCGTCGAGGACTTCACGGAGGGCAGGCTCCGCATCTGCGCCGACGAGGGAGAGCGCCTGCTGACAGCGGAGGCGGCGCAGCGGCGCTCCGGCATCGGCTCCACGGGCCGCGGCGAGCAACTCCCGTGCGGCGGGCAGGGGTTCGCGCCGGGCGAGCCACTGTTCCGTCTCGGCCTGTGCCGCGGCGGGCGGGAAGGCGGAGGTGCCGTCGAGGAGTGCGTCGGCCCCCTTGTCTGCCAGCTCTCCGACCGCGGGAGCGGTGAGCCCCGCTTCGAGGAGCCGCGCCCGCATTCCGTACAGCCCGAGCGGTGTCAGCCGTACCATCCCGTACCGCGTGACATCCGTGTCGTCGAAGGCCGCCGGCTCGTCGTCGGGCTCCGTCATCAGCGCCTCGTCGACCGGCTGGAAGTCGACGATCCCGATGGGTTCGAGGAGCCGGAACTGGTCGTCGAGCCGCATCATCGCGTCCGACACCCGCTCCAGGACGTCGTTGGTCGGCTCCCCCATGTCGTCGGGGACGATCATCGACGCGGCGAGGGCGGGCAGCGGCACCGGACCGTCGCCTGGCCCTTCCTCGCCCACGGTGAGCAGGTACAGGTTGCCGAGCACCCCGTCGAGGAAGTCGGCCTCCGCCTCCGGGTCCCAGTCCAGGGAGGAGAGGTCGATCTCGCCGCCCTCGTCCATGGCACCGACGAGATCGTCGAGGTCGGGCACGCTCGCGTCGGCCAGCACCGTTTCCAGCGCGCCGAGCCACACCGCGAGGATGTCCTGCGGTGCCCCGGAGGTGAGCAGCGCGAGGTCCTCGCCCGCGGTGACCGTGCCCTCCTCCTCGTCCACGATCTCGACGAGCCCGGTGTCCACTGCGACCCGCCAGGCCTCGCTCGCGAACGCGGCCGCATCGTCACCGGCGAGCCCGAGTTCGGCGGCGGCCCCCGGAAGCTGGTCGTCGGCGAGTTCGCCGCCCGCACCGACCCGGGTGTCCGGACCGGCCCAGCGGGCGAGCCGGGCGGCGCGGGAGAGCAGCGGCGCGGCGAGCGCGGCGCGCGCCAGCTCGGCTTCGGAGTGCAGCCGCACCGGCGGCAAGGGGGAGCTGTCTGACATCGGCTGGATTCTCCTCCGGACAAGCAGGTCATACGGTGCGGGCAGGCAGGGCGGGGCGGCAGCGCGGACAGCGCTTGCGCTGCGAGCAACACCGACAGTACAAGCGCCGCACCGATCGCTCAGCCTAGACGGATTTCGACCCAAGCCGCCCGGTTCATGTCCCCGCCGGGCGCCGGACACCACGGAAACCTTGACAACTCCCCCGCTCACGCACGAGATTGACGCGCGTAGAAGTACGGGGCCTGTCAGCCCACCTGTTTCTACGCGCGTCACCGACCCCGCACAGGCCGCGCTCCCCCACTGCTCCATCCTCGTCCTGGCGCTCATGTACGTCCCCGGAGGGATTCCCTTGCCGAGCAAGAGAACCGCGCGCATAGGCGCGCTGACCGTCGCCGCGGTCTGTTCCACCGTTTCCGCCGTGGTCCTCACGACACCCGCCCACGCGGACACAATTCACATTCACGACATCCAGGGCACCACCCGGATCTCCCCGTACGCGGGCCAGGCGGTCACGGACGTGGCGGGCATCGTCACGGGTGTGCGCACTTACGGTTCGTCGCGGGGTTTCTGGATCCAGGACCCGAACGCGGACGACAACCCGGCCACCAGTGAGGGCGTCTTCGTCTTCACCAGCTCCGTCCCCAAGGTCGCCGTCGGCGACTCGGTCACCGTGGCGGGCACGATCTCGGAGTACGTGCCGGGCGGCGCCGCGTCCGGCAACCAGTCGATCACGGAGATCACCAAGCCGGTGGTGACCGTGCTCTCCAGCGGGAACGCCGTCCCGGCCGCCACAGCCGTGAACGCGAAGTCGGTCCCTGCTCTCTACACCGCGGACGGTGACACGGCCGCGAGCGGCTCGGTCAACGGCCTGACCTTGCAGCCGAAGAAGTACGCCCTGGACTACTACGAGTCCCTCGAGGGCATGAACATCCGGGTCTTTGACGCCCGCGTGGTCACCGCGACCGACCCGTACGCCGAACTGTGGGTCACGGTGAAGCCGGACGAGAACGACAACCGGCGCGGCGGCACGGTGTACGGCTCGTACACCTCGCAGAACACCGGTCGGCTGCAGATCCAGTCGCTCGGCGCGACCGCCGACTTCCCGACCGCGAACGTGGGCGACGAGCTCACGGGCACCACCGCGGGCCCGCTCGACTACAACTCCTTCGGCGGTTACACCCTCGTCGCCAACCAGATCGGCACCCTGGAGCAGGGCGGCCTGGAGCGCGAGACGACGCAGAAGCAGTCGCGGGACGAGCTGGCCGTGGCGACGTACAACGTCGAGAACCTGGACCCGGGCGACGCCTCGTTCGAGGAGCACGCGTCGGCGATCGTGAACAACCTGCGCTCGCCCGACATCCTGTCCCTGGAGGAGATCCAGGACAACAACGGCGCGACGAACGACGGCACGGTCGCCGCCGACCGGACGGTACAGAAGCTGATCGACGCGATCGTCGCGGCGGGCGGCCCGGCGTACGACTGGCGCTCCATCGACCCGGAGAACAACAAGGACGGCGGCGAGCCGGGCGGCAACATCCGCCAGGTCTTCCTCTTCAACCCCGAGCGCGTCTCCTTCACGGACCGCGCGGGCGGCGACGCGACGAACGCCGTCGGAGTCACCAAGGTCCACGGCAAGGCGGCCCTCACGGCTTCCCCCGGCCGGGTCGACCCCGCCGACACTGCCTGGACGACCAGCCGTAAGCCGCTCGCCGGCGAGTTCGTGTTCCGCGGCAGAACCGTCTTCGTGATCGCCAACCACTTCGCGTCCAAGGGCGGCGACCAGGGTCTGACCTCGCAGTACCAGCCGCCGACGCGCAGCTCGGAGACCCAGCGTCATCTCCAGGCGACCGAGATGAACGCCTTCGTCAAGGAGATTCTCGCGGTCCAGAAGAACGCGGACGTCATCACCCTCGGTGACATCAACGACTTCGAGTTCTCCGACACGGCCAAGCTCCTGGAGGACGACGGCGCACTCTGGTCGGCGATCAAGTCGCTCCCGAAGAGCGAGCGTTACACCTACGACTACCAGGGCAACAGCCAGGTTCTCGACCAGATCCTGATCAGCCCGTCGATCCGCAAGGACGGCGACTTCGAGTACGACAGCGTGCACATCAACTCGGAGTTCAACGACCAGATCAGCGACCACGACCCGCAGGTGCTGCGGTTCGAGCCGTAACCCTGTGTGCGGACGAGCCCGGCCCCGTCGTCCGGGGGGCCGGGCTCGTCCCATGCCGCGGGTCAGCCGCCGAAGACGCCGTTCAGCCAGCCCTGCCAGGCGGCTTCGTTCCGCTTGCCGTCGGCATCCGGCGCGAAGTCGTGGATGCTGATGCCCACCGGCGCGTCCCAGTGATTGCGTCCGAAGAAGCGGATGAGGGCGCTGTCCGTGCGCAGCCCGATGAAGTACGGGTCGCGGTAGTCGAGTACGGCGTCGAGGACCTGCCCCTCGGGCCCACGGGCCTGCACGCGCGCGCCCTCGGCGGTGTCGTCCGCGAAACCGAGCGCACGTCCTACGGCGGTGAAGGCGTCGGACGCCTTGGAGGCCTCGGGTCCGTCGACCATCGCGAACGTGAGCGGACGTCCGCCGAAGTGCGTCACGTACTCGCGCAGGGTGCGCAGGTAGAAGGCGTTGTGCTTGTTCGCACCGTCGTACTGGTTGTCCCAGTCGTCGACGAAGATGCCGCTGTGCACATACCGCACCCAGGCCCGGCGGCCGCCCTCACGCGGCTCGATGGTGTAGTCGAGCTGGTTGAGGGTCTGTTCGGAGATGCCGTCGACGTCCTCGACGCGGTTCGTGTAGCGGTGCGGCGGATCCCAGGTCGTGATCTTGGACCCGAAGGGGCCCTTGCCGCCCTCACGCGGCTCGGGCGCCTCCATCGGCCACAGCCAGCCGCCAACGCCTTCGGTGATCGCGTCCCACACCTGCTCCGGCGTGGCCTCGACCTCGATCTCGTGGGCGCTCTCGAATTCCTTGGACATGGTGGTCACTCCTCGGTACTGATGGGCAGTTCGACCGCCGGGGTCTCGGGTTTGAGCGTGGGGTGGAGCGCGACGACGATCCGGTGGCTCCGGCCCCCTGCGGCGTCGGGGGCGTCGTACTTGCGGATCAGCCCGCTGACACCCACCGTCAGCTCCTCGATGAACGCGGCGCGGTCGGCGGCCGAGGCGAAGGTCACCTGGCCGTCGAGCGCGTAGGTGGCGAGCCGCTTGCGCGCCTTAGCCGCCCCGGTGATCAGCGAACCGACGTCCCGCACGAGCCGGGCACCGAGCGCTAGCAGCCAGCGGGCGGACAGCTGGTCCCGGAAACGGTCCGGATCGGGCTGCACGGCGGCCAGCGCGAGCGGCGAGATCACGTACGACGCGGCGGTCGCGCGCATCAGCCGCTCGGTGACATTGCCCTTGCGCCGCTCGCCCGACAGCTCGACCAGTCCGTGCCGCTCCAGCGTCTTGAGGTGGTAGTTCACCTTCTGCCGGGGCAGCCCGACCTTGCCGGCCAGCATGGCGGCCGAAGCGGGGCCCGCGGCCAGCTCGGCCAGCAGCCTGGCCCTTGTCGGGTCCAGCGAGACGGCAGCGGCCGCTGCATCCTCGATCACGGTCACGTCCAACATGAATCCACCGTCTCACCGAACACTTTATTTGTCCAGGCGGTTCGAGTTGTCGGATGAGGCACAGGCGGTCAGTCGCACTCCAGTTCGATACGATGGGCGTACGACAAGTGCCCGCCCCACCCGGGCAGGGATCAGCCGGACTGCGTCCCGCGCTCGTCAAGTCGCGCCAACTGACTCTGGAACCAGTCGAGTCGGGCCTGCAACAGGGCGGCCTCGGCGACCAGCTCGGACACACCGAGCCCGGAGGGCGCACCGAGCCCGGAGGCCGCGCCGAGCCCGTCGGCCAGGTCCACCCCACCCGCACCCCCACCCGCACCCCCACCGCCACCCGCGGCCCGGACCCGCAGCCCGTCCCCGGCCAGCCGCGCGAAGGAGGCGAGCGACAGCGACGTACGACCGCGTACGCATCCTGCGCACGCCGCGGACAGGGCGCGCCACCCGGGCCGCCCCCAGCCCGCGTCGGCCAGGGCGCCGGCCACCGCACCGCATGCGCAGGGGCCGACGGTCGCGGTCCGCACCCGCTGGCGGGCGTAGCGGAAGCCGCGTTCGAAACGGATGTAGGTACCCAGGACGGACACTTCGAGAAGGACGGCCGCTCGATGCTCGGCGGTGCACAACAACGCCTCGGCCGTGGACCGTTCGTGCACACAGTGGAAGCCGCAGTCGCAGCGGCGATGCGGCGAACGATGCCGCCGCCCGTAGACGCAGCCCGCCTCGTCCAGCACTCCGTAGGGCAGAGCGCCACCCAGGGAGACCCCGGTGAACCCGGCCCGGGTGCCGTCCTGGGACAGCACCGGGTGGGCGATCTTGTATCCGGTCGGCGGCTCCGTCGGTCGTTCCTCGGGGAGCCGCAGCCTCATCGGGCGACCGGAACCTCTTCGGGCGCGGACGCCTCCAACTCCTGGACTTCCTCAGGCAGCTGGAGTTCCTCGTCCTGCGTGTGAGCCTTCTCTTCCGCAACTCCGGTGGCGAGTGCCTTGCCGAGCCTCATGACGCCTCCCGCGATCTGCCGTCGATTCCCGTCCTCGCCATGGTGACCCATACGGGCCCGAGTTGGCACTAGGGCCTCGCGAAAGCCACCACCAACCACGTAGCATCCCTTGCCGATACCTGGTAGAAGAATTAAGTGGAGCTTCACGATCGGGTTGCCGACACTACTCCCATGACCACGACCACGACCGTGACCACGACCACGACCACGACCACCTCACACCCCGGCCCTCCGCCCTTCGGTCGCGCCCTCTGCGCCATGATCACGCCCTTCACCGAGGAAGGTGCGCTGGACATCGACGGGGCGCAACTGCTCGCCGACCGGCTGGTCTCCGAGGGCTGCGACGGACTGGTCCTGTCCGGGACCACGGGTGAATCGCCGACCACGACGGACGCGGAGAAGTCCGCGCTGGTGCGGGCGGTCCGCGAGGCCGTGGGCGGCCGGGCCTCCGTCGTGGCGGGCGTCGGCACCGCCGACACCCGGCACACCGTGGAACTGGCACTGGAGGCCGAAAAGGCGGGCGCGGACGGCCTGTTGGTGGTCACGCCGTACTACAGCAGGCCTCCGCAGGAGGCGGTGGAGGCGCACTTCCTGGAGGTCGCGGACGCCTCCGGGCTGCCGATCGCGCTGTACGACATCCCGGGCCGCACCGGCACCGGCATCGAGCCGGACACGATGATCCGCCTCGCCGAGCACCCCAGGATCGTGGCGGTGAAGGACTGCTCCTACGACTTCCTCGGCACCCAAAAGGTGCTGAACCGCACGGACTTGGCGTACTACGCGGGCTGCGACGAGCACATCCTCGCGCTGTACGCGGTGGGCGCCGCCGGTTACGTCAGCACGGTCGCGAACGTGGTCCCGGCTCAGCTCCGGGCGATCCTGGACGCCTTCGAGGCGGGCGACACCCCCGTGTCCGCCCGCCTCCAGCAACGAGCCACGCCGCTCATCGAGTTGATGATGTCGGCGGGCCTGCCCGGTACCGTCACCGCCAAGGGCCTCCTGGCCGAACTGGGGCTGCCCGCGGGCCCGGTCCGCGCACCCCTGCGGGCCGCCGGCCGCGAGGCGGTCGACGGGCTGCGGGCGGCGTACGAGGAGTTCACCGCCGGCTGATCAGCGCTCGACGAAGACCGGCACCCACTCCTGCCGCGAGAGGTCCGCGTTCTGCTCGCGCACCCCGCTCAGGGGTACGACCCGGTCGCTGCCGATCGTCACCAGCACGAGCCGGGGCCGGTACTCCTCCGAGCCCGCGGTCCGCTCCCAGGCGATGAGCCGCCGGTCGTCGACCCAGGCGAGCAGCGTCGCCCCGCGCACCTTGGTGATCTCCTTGCCGGTACGGGGATCACGGATCGCGGAGTACGACTTGTCGGGCACCTCCTTCGCCAGGCCGCCCGCGGCGAGCGTGCCGTCCGGGGACAGCCTCGCGTCGACGTCCCACCGCAGGTACCGCTCGTTCGCGGGCGCGGTGACCGCTGCGCCCCCGAGCTCGAAGTACTGCTGCATCCCATCGCGCTCGCCGACGATCCGCGAGAACACCAGCCCGCCGTCGCGGCTGAACGCGAAGTCCTCGCGGCCGTTGATGTCGTGGCCGGGCGGGACCTCGCTCCACATGCCCCCGCCCCCGGCGAGGTCGAGGACGAGGAAGCCGGTCCGGCTCGACCGGCCGAAGGGCGCCGTCCAGACGACGTCCCCGTCGGTGTTCGTCACCTTCTCGCGGACGTCGGGGTTGTCGCCGTACGTCGTCACGAGGAGCTTCTGCGCGTCGCGCGAGAACGCGAGCCCTCCGGCTCCTTGGACGACCGGGATCCACCGCTCGACCTTTCCGGTGGTCAGGTCGAGCAGCCCGATCCGGTGGGCGGGCAGCTCCCGTTCCAGCACGGCGGCGGTCTTCATGCCAGGGGCGACGGCGACGAAGGACCACCGGTCGTCCTTCTCGTACCGCCCGGTCCTCTGATCGAGGAGCCAGTAGGTGCGGGAATCGACACCGCGGTCCTCCGTCTGCACGACGAGTTGCGACGTGTAGTACGCGGCCAGCGCCACGTTCCCCGCCGCGATCAGGTCGCGGGGCGGCGACTGGTCCGGATGCGCGCTGGTTCCGCTGCCGTCCAGCAGGCCCGCCGGCCGCACCACGTCCTTGCCCGAGTCCAACAGCGGGACGGCGACGGCGATGGCGACCACGGCGGCGGTGGCCGCGGCGACGGACGCAAGCGTGCGGGTACGGCGGCGCCGCCGGGCGGTGAGCACCCGGTCGGCGAACCCCGGTCCCGCCGGGGCCTGTTCGGCGGCCTGCTCCTGGAACGAGTCACGCACGAGTTCCTCGACGTTCACGGGCGCACCTCCACGGGCGCATAGTCACGGGACGGCTGCGGCTGCTCGGCGGCGGCCGGCCCGAGGGCGGCGAGTTCGGGCGCGAGGGTACGCAGGCGGGCGAGTGAGCGGTGGGTGGTGGACCGGACGGTGCCCACGGAGCAGCCCAGCAGGCGCGCCACGTCGGCCTCGGGCAGGTCCTCGAAGTAACGCAGCACGAGCACGGTGCGCTGGCGCGCGGTGAGCCGGGACAGCGCATGGCGCATCACGACGCGCAGTTCGGCGGCGGCCGTGGCGTCGGAGCCGGGCAGTCCCGCCTCGGGCGGCTCGGCGACGGTGATCTCACGTCTTCGCCACTTCAACCGCCATCGACTGACCTGCTGACGGTAGAGAATCCGCCGTACATACGCCTCGGGTTCGTCGATCCGCTGCCACCGTCCGGCCGCCTTGGCCAACGCGCTCTGCAACAGGTCCTCACCGGCGTGCCGATCCCCTCCGCTGAGCAGCACAGCCGTCGTCAACAACGCCGAAGACCGGCTCTCCACGAACTCCCGGAAGCTCTCCAGCCCTACGCCATCCATCGTCGCCGTCTCTTCCCCGACGGCACCTGTGCACCGTCCCTGTACCCCTTGTGACGCGTGCCGCGGCGTCCCGCTATGCCACTGCCGTGAAGAAAAGTGGTCGCCGCACCACAAGGGCCGGGGCCCGTACCGCGTCGGTGCGCGGTGCGGGCCCCGGCCCGGTGCCGGCAAGCCGCGTCATTCCCACCGGTACCCGTCGCCGAGCAGCAGGAAGTGCTCCAGCACGTCCTCCATCGGGTCGTCGATCTGGCCGGTGTTGACCAACCCGATCCGGGCGCCGTTGTGCGAGCCGGTATTGGCCTCGTCGGCGTGCGCGGTTCCGGCCGACAGCGAGCACAACGCCGCCACGGCCAGCATCCCGGTCAGCGGACGGGCCCCGGCCCTCGCCCACTCGTTCGTCATCGTTCGACCCCTCGTCTCATCGGTTCGGCTTCTGATCGGATTCTGCGTGCACCCGTTCATCTGCCTGAACCGCCCCGAGGTCACGCGGAGCAACCCATACGTGAACGCGGGATGGGGCGTTGGCACTCCACGGAGCAGTGAGCGTCGTGCACCCCCGGACCGACGGGCGCCCCCTCACATCACGGTGTGAGGGGGCGCCCGTCGGTCCGAGGGTGCCGCGCGATCAGTTGTGGCTGTGCAGGACCTCGTTCAGTCCGCCCCACACCGCGTTGTTCGGCCGCGCCTCGACCTTTCCGCTGACCGAGTTGCGGCGGAAGAGGATGTTGGAGGCGCCGGAGAGTTCGCGGGCCTTGACGATCTGGCCGTCGGGCATGGTCACCCGGGTGCCGGCGGTGACGTAGAGCCCGGCCTCGACGACGCACTCGTCGCCGAGGGCGATGCCGACGCCCGCCTCCGCGCCGATCAGGCAGCGTTCGCCGATGGTGATACGGACGTTGCCGCCACCGGACAGCGTGCCCATGGTGGAGGCGCCGCCGCCGATGTCGGAGCCGTCGCCGACCACGACGCCGGCCGAGATGCGGCCCTCGACCATCGACGTGCCGAGCGTGCCGGCGTTGAAGTTGACGAAGCCTTCGTGCATGACGGTGGTGCCCGCGGCGAGGTGCGCGCCGAGCCGGACACGGTCGGCGTCGGCGATGCGGACGCCCTTCGGCGCGACGTAGTCCGTCATGCGGGGGAACTTGTCGATGGACGTCACGGCCAGGTGGAGGCCCTCCGCCCGGGCGTTGAGGCGCGCCTTCTCCACGTCGTCCACCGCGACCGGGCCGAGCGAGGTCCAGGCGACGTTGGCGAGGTGGCCGAAGATGCCGTCCAGGCTCTGGCCGTGCGGCTGGACGAGGCGGTGCGAGAGCAGGTGCAGGCGCAGGTAGGTGTCGTGCGCGTCGAGCGGCTTCTCGTTCAGCGAGGCGATGACCGTACGGACCGCGACCACCTCGACGCCTCGGCGGGCGTCGGGCCCGATGGCCTTCGCGGCGCCCTCGCCGAGCAGCTCCACGGCGCGCTCGGCGGACAGCCGCTCGGTGCCGGCCGGGCCGGGCTCCTCGGAGAGCTCGGGGGCGGGGAACCAGGTGTCGAGAACAGTGCCGTCGGCGGCGACGGTGGCAAGCCCGGCGGCAACGGCGCCGGTGGTGCGGGGTGCAGTCGTGTCGGTCATAGGGGAAACCTAACCGGCCGGGGGCCGGGGATGCGAACCAGCGTGCGGGGCGTCTCAGGTACCGGGCGGTCACCGTGCGCCGAGCACGACCGGAACGCCTCGGCTCACAGAATCACTCGCCCCAGCACCTCCCGCGCATACGCCTCGTCGTACTCCGCCCCCGTCAACAGCACCTGCAGGCAGATCCCGTCCAGCACGGCGACCAACGCCCGCGCGGTCACCGGGTCCGTGCGGCGGGCCAGCCGCTCAGCGAGGTCCTCGGCCCACTCGGCGGCGACGGGGCGCAGGGCCGGGCGGCGGAGCGCGGCGAGATACAGCTCGTACTCCAGCTCCACGCCGGTACGGTCGCCGCCGAGCCACTCGCCCATCAGGGCGGCGAGTTCGCCGGCCAGGTCGGCGCGGGTGTCCTCCAGACCGCCGCGCGCGGCCACCACCTTGGCGAAGCCCTCGTTCGCCTGCCGCAGCGCGGCGACCATCAGCTCGTCCAGGGTCCTGAAGTGGTACGTCGTGGAGCCGAGCGGCACATCGGCCTCGGCGGCGACGGAGCGATGGCTCAGCCCGGCGAGGCCCTTGTCCCCCACGACCCGGATCGCCGCGTCGATGATGCGTTGGCGCCGCTCGGGGTCGTACCGGCGCGCCATCAGTGCGCCCCGCCGAGGTTCAGGAGTACGACCCCGCCGATGATCAGCGCGATCCCGGTGACCTTCGCGGCGTTGAGCCCCTCGCCGAGGAACACCATGCCGATCGCGGCGATGACGGCGGTTCCGACACCGGCCCAGATCGCGTAGGCCGTGCCGACCGAGACGGTCTTCAGGGTCTGCGCGAGCAGCGCGAAGGCGATGACGTATCCGAGGAGGGTCACCAGCGAGGGCCACAGCTTGCTGAAGCCGTCGCTGTACTTCATGGCGGTGGTGGCGGCCACCTCCGCGGCGATGGCACCGGCGAGCATCACATATCCCATGTGTACGAGTGTACGCATCGATGTGTACGACCGTACACAGAGCCGGTGGTCCCGGCACGGTCCACCCCGGCCGCCGAACCCGTCGCCTGTGGGGCGCTCACGGTGGCGCCGCGACCTCGCCGTGGGTCCTGAACTCCGCGAGGTGCTCGTCAATCAACCTGCCAACTGCCAGGCCACCGGCCCCCGTTCACGTACCCGCACCAGGCGGTCCAGCATCCGTCGCTTGGCGTAAGCGGCCCGTCGCAGCATCTCCACCCGCCGGTAGCGCAGCAGTTCGGCGGGGTCGGGGCGGACGGCTCCGGCGAGTCCGTAGCCGTACGAGGTCAGCCGGTCGCCCAACACCTCGTCGCACAAGGTGATCTGATTCGGTGTCAGCCGGGTGGTCCAGTTGGCCGCCTGCGAGCTGTCCAGGGCTCCGCGCGTTCGGCGGTGCCAGGTCTTCCGGGCGGGTACGGCCAGCTCGGCGACCCGACAGGGCTCACGCATCTCGGGGACGTACTCCTCCCCCAAGTACGCGCACACACCGCGGAGTTGACTCTCGGGATCGGTCACGAGGTCCTCGAAGCGCAGCTCGTGCCAGCTGTCGGGTCCCAGCTTCCGCGCGTACGTGCGTGTGGTGTCCATGACCTGCGCCCAGGTGGCGACGGCCTCGTGGAAGCCGCGGTGCCACCAGGGCATGCCAAGGAGCGAGGCGGCACAGTCGCGCCCGTCCCGCACGAGGTGGATGAACTGCGCGTCGGGAAACAACCGCAGCATCTCCCCCACATGCAGGGCGTAGGCGGGCCGTTTGTCACCCCAGCGCACCTTTCCGTGCTCCTCGGCGTACGCACTGAACGTGATGCCCAGCGCGGACCCGAGCGTCGGCGGCCCTTCGGTGATCCGCTCGGCCACGCGTCCGGCGTCCAGCCGGAGTTCATGGAACCGCGTCTCCTCGCGCCCGGTGATCCACTGTGCGAGCCCGGCCCGGTTGCTCCGCTCTCGCAGATCCCCGAAGCCCAGCCGCCTCTCGTACGCGGGCAGTACGAAGCGTGTCTCGGGCGGCAGCGCGATCCGCGGATGGGTGTGCAGCATCAGCTGCAGCAGCGTGGTTCCCGAGCGGGGACAGCCGAGTACGAAGACGGGTCTTGGGGGTGCAGGCACGCGTCCACGTTGCCGCGCCACCATGGGCCAGGACTGGGACCCCGCTGAGAATGCCGTGTGAACTCCACGGCACGGCAGGCCCTCCGACACGCGACGGACAGGTCTCGATCTCGTTGGGGCCACTGGGTCAAACGGCTACTCGGGAGTCAGTTGGTCCACTACTGTTTCACCAGTCGCGCACATGGTCTCCATGGCTACCGCCTGTCCATGTGCTCTGCGCGCCTCCCCTTTCTCGTACCCCCACCAAAAGCTCTTGGCTCAGACCAAAAGACGAATCCGCGTACGCCACGGGCGACGCTGGAGGAACCTGCATGCCAGAAATGAAGCCGGAGCCCGGGCCCGACCAGCCCGCCAGCTCCGCGGAGAGACCCGTCGCCTCATCGGAGATCACCGCCTGGCGCCCCACAGCGCACGGCGCTCCCTACCCGGCGGAAATGCCCCCCTTCGCCGAGGTCCCGATGCCATGGGAGTCCGATGAGACCTTGGCGGAGGGACGACTGCCCGGCACCCGGCGGCTGTGGCTGGCCGGCGGCCTCGCCATCGCGGTCCTCATCGCCACCGCCACCGCGATCGCCGTACTGGACAACGGTTCTGACACCTCGTCACAGGATGAGGCGAACCTGCCCGTCGCCGACACCGGCCTCCCGTTCATACCCGGCGCCGCCGCCGCGGCGCCGACCGGCAAGACCGCCTTGTCCTCCCCTGTTCCTTCCCCCTCCACCCCACAGGGTGCCGCCTCGCCGAATTCCCCGGGAGAGGGACCGGCCGAACCCGCACCCGCACCGCCGGAACCCACCGTGACCGGCAAGGCCTCCGCGCCCGCCCCCGCCGCCGCGCGGACGTCGGTCCAGTCCGTCGACCAGCCCGACCGCTACTGGCATCTGAGCGACGGCGTCGTCCGCCTCGACCAGGTGAGCGGGAGCAGTCCGGAGGCGATCAGGCGGGACGCAAGCTTCACAAAGGTCACGGGACTGGCGGACTCCTCCTGCTACTCCTTCGTCACCGCCGACGGCAGCTATCTCCGCCACCGCGACTTCGTCCTGCGCGCCGAACGCACCGACGGCTCCGCCCTCTTCAAGCAGGACGCGACCTTCTGCCCCCGGCCCACGTCGTCCGCCGGCGCCGTCATGCTGGAGGCGGTCAACCACCCGGGCCACTATCTGCACGACCGCGACTTCCAGCTCCGCCTGGAGAGGTACGACAACGACGACCACCGGCGCGACGACCACCGGGACCGCGAGAGCTGGGCGTTCCGCCTGGTGAAGGGCTTGGGCTGAGCCCCGACGACCGGAGCTCCGCCCCAGGTACCGCTGTGGCCCCCGGCGCACTGCCGGGGGCCACACCTGCAAAACGGAGCTCAGACGTCGTACACGCGGGACTGACTCAGTCCTCGTACCGGCCGAACTCAGACGTCGTACACGTGCCGGACTCAGCCTCGTACCAGCCGAACTCAGACGTCGTACACGCCGGACTCAGACGTTGAACCCGAGCGCCCGAAGCTGATCGCGCCCGTCGTCCGTGATCTTGTCCGGGCCCCACGGCGGCATCCAGACCCAGTTGATGCGCAGTTCGTTGACGAGGCCGTCCGTGGCGGACTTGGCCTGGTCCTCGATGACGTCGGTGAGCGGACAGGCCGCGGACGTCAGGGTCATGTCGATCGTCGCGATGTTCGCGTCGTCGATGTGGATGCCATAGATGAGGCCGAGGTTGACGACATCGATGCCCAGCTCGGGGTCGACGACGTCGTAGAGCGCCTCGCGGACCTCCTCCTCCGAAGCGGGCTTCATCTCGATGGTCTCGCTCATGCCGTCTTCCTTTCAGCGGCGTCCGAGCCCAGCGCCTGGGCCGTCGCGTCCTTCCACGCCATCCAGCTGAGCAGCGCGCACTTCACCCGTGCCGGGTACTTGGAGACACCGGCGAACGCGACCGCGTCCTCCAGCACCTCCTCCATCGCGTCGTCCGGTGTGATCCGGCCCTTGGACTGCATCAGCTCCAGGAAGGTCTCCTGGGTCTTCTGCGCGTCGGAGAGGTCCTTGCCGACGAGCAACTCGTTCAGCACAGAGGCCGAGGCCTGGCTGATGGAGCAGCCCTGGCCCTCGTACGAGATGTCCGCGATCCGGTCGCCGTCGTACTTCACACGCAGGGTGATCTCGTCGCCGCACGTCGGATTGACGTGGTGCACCTCGGCATCGCCGTCCCGCAAGCCCCGCCCGTGCGGGTGCTTGTAGTGGTCCAGGATGACTTCCTGGTACATCGAATCAAGCTTCACGACTCAGCCAGCTCCTCAGCCGAAGAAGTTCCGTACGTGCTCCAGGCCGTCGACCAGTGCGTCGATCTCCGTAGGCGTGGAGTACAGATAGAACGACGCTCGCGTGGTCGCAGGAATTCCGTACCGCAGGCAGACAGGGCGTGCGCAGTGATGACCCACGCGCACCGCGATGCCCTGCTCGTCGAGAACCTGGCCCACGTCGTGCGGGTGGATGTCACCGAGCGTGAACGAGATCGCCGCGCCCCGCTCCTCGGCCGTAGTCGGGCCGATGATCCGCAGGTCAGGGACCTCCAGGAGCCGCTTCACCGCGTACTCGGTGAGCGCGTGCTCATGGGCGAGGATCTTGTCCATGCCGATCGCCGAGAGGTAGTCGATCGCCGCGCCGAGACCGACCGCCTGCGCGATCGGCGGGGTGCCGGCCTCGAACTTGTGCGGCGCCGGGGCGTACGTCGACGAGTGCATCGACACGGTCTCGATCATCTCGCCGCCGCCCAGGAAGGGCGGCAGGTCCTCAAGGAGTTCCTGGCGGCCCCAGAGGACGCCGATGCCGGTCGGGCCGCACATCTTGTGGCCGGTGAAGGCCACGAAGTCGGCCTGGAGTGCCTGCACGTCCAGCGGCATGTGCGGTGCGGCCTGCGAGGCGTCGATCAGGACCAGGGCCCCGACCTCCTGCGCCCGGCGCACTATCGCCTCGACCGGGTTCACGGTGCCCAGGATGTTCGACACCAGGACGAAGGAGACGATCTTCGTCTTCTCGGTGATGATCTCGTTGATGTTCGAGAGGTCGAGACGGCCGTCGTCGGTGAGGCCGAACCACTTCAGCTTCGCGCCCGTGCGCTGCGACAGCAGCTGCCACGGCACGATGTTGGAGTGGTGCTCCATCTCCGTGATGACGATCTCGGTCTCGTGGTCGACCCGGTAGGGCTCATCCGCCCAGCCGAGCATGTTGGCCACGAGGTTGAGCGACTCGGAGGCGTTCTTGGTGAAGATGACCTCGTCGCGGCTCGGCGCGTTGATGAACGCGGCGACCTTGTCGCGCGCGCCCTCGTACAGTGCCGTGGCCTCCTCGGCGAGCACATGCACACCGCGGTGGACGTTGGCGTTGTAGCGCTCGTAGTACTCGTTCAGGGCGTCCAGCACCTGGCGCGGCTTCTGCGAGGTCGCCGCGTTGTCCAGGTACACGAGCTTCTTACCGTCGTGGACCTGGCGGTCCAGGATGGGGAAGTCCTTGCGGATCGCCTCGGTGTCGAGGAGGCCCGGCAACTGTGTCACGCGGATACGCCACCCTTCGTGTCGGCCGTGTCGTGGAGCGCGTAAGCCTCGTAGCCCTCGTTCTCCAGCTTGTCGGCGAGTTCGGCGCCGCCGGACTCGACGATCCGGCCCGCGGAGAAGACGTGGACGAAGTCGGGCTTGATGTAACGCAGGATGCGCGTGTAGTGGGTGATGAGCAGGGTGCCCACCTCGCCGCTCTCGCGGACCCGGTTGACGCCCTCGGAGACGACACGCAGGGCGTCGACGTCCAGGCCGGAGTCGGTCTCGTCGAGGATCGCGATCTTCGGCTTGAGGAGCTCCAGCTGAAGGATCTCGTGGCGCTTCTTCTCACCGCCGGAGAAGCCCTCGTTCACATTGCGCTCGGCGAAGGCCGGGTCCATGTTGAGGCGCTCCATGGCCTCCCGGACCTCCTTCACCCAGGTACGCAGCTTGGGGGCCTCGCCGCGCACGGCCGTGGCCGAGGTGCGCAGGAAGTTGGAGACGGAGACGCCGGGGATCTCGACCGGGTACTGCATCGCCAGGAAGAGGCCCGCGCGGGCGCGCTCGTCGACGGACATCTCCAGGACGTCCTCGCCGTCGAGGGTGACGGTGCCGCCGGTGATCGTGTACTTCGGGTGGCCCGCGAGCGAGTAGGCGAGGGTCGACTTGCCGGAGCCGTTCGGGCCCATGATGGCGTGGGTCTCGCCCTGCTTCACGGTCAGGTCGACGCCCTTGAGGATCTCCTTCGTGGCGTTGTCGGCCTCGACGGTGACGTGCAGGTCGTGGATTTCAAGCGTTGCCATGGGTTCCTCAGGACTCCTGGTTGAGGGGGGCGCGTACGTCAACGAAGACGCTGCCCTCTTCGATCTGTACGGGGTATACGGGGACGGGGCGCGTCGCGGGAAGGCCGGACGGCTTGCCGGTGCGGAGGTCGAAGCTGGAGCCGTGCAGCCAGCATTCGATCTGACAGTCCTCCACCTCGCCCTCGGAGAGCGAGACGTTCGCGTGCGAGCAGATGTCGTTGATCGCGAACACCTCGCCCTCGGTCTTCACGACCGAGACCGGCGTGCCGTCGAGTTCCACCCGCTTGGGGGTGTCCTCCTCCAGCTCGCTCAGCCCGCAGGCGCGCAGGAACGTCGAAGGGACAGCCATCAGACCGACGCCTCCAGCTCCTCGTCGATCTTCACAAGCAGTCGCTCCTCGATGTCGTCGACACCGATCTGCTGGACCAGCTCGGCGAAGAAGCCGCGCACCACCAGACGACGGGCCTCGCCGGCCGGGATGCCGCGGGCCATCAGGTAGAAGAGCTGCTCGTCGTCGAAGCGGCCGGTGGCACTCGCGTGCCCGGCGCCGACGATCTCACCGGTCTCGATCTCCAGGTTCGGCACGGAGTCGACCCGGGCGCCGTCGGTCAGCACCAGGTTCCGGTTCATCTCGTACGTGTCCGTGCCCTCGGCCTTGGCCTCGATGAGGACGTCGCCGATCCACACCGCGTGGGCACCCTCGCCCTGGAGCGCGCCCTTGTAGGCGACGTTCGACTTGCAGTGCGGGGTGTTGTGGTCGACCAGGAGGCGGTGCTCCTGGTGCTGGCCGGCGTCCGTGAAGTACAGGCCGAAGAGCTCGGCCTCGCCACCGGGGCCGGCGTAGGACACGCGCGGGTGGAGACGTACGAGGTCGCCGCCGAAGGTGACCACGAACGACTTGAAGGTGGCGTCCCGGCCGATCAGCGCGTTGTGCTGGCCGACGTGCACGGCCTTGTCGTCCCAGTCCTGGACGGAGACGACGGTGAGCTTGGCGCCGTCGCCCAGGACGTAGTCGACGTTGGCGGCGAGGACCGCGTCACCGGTGTGGTCGATGACGACGACGGCCTCGGCGAAGGCTCCCAGCTCGACGACCTGGTGGCCGTAGACGATCCCGCCCTCGCCGTGCACGGCGATCCGGATCGGCTCGGTGAGCACCGTCTCCTTGGGGACGGTGATGACACTGGCCTTCTCGAACGCCGAGTACGCCTGGGCGGCGACGCGGTCCACCGGGGTGCCGGCCTTGCCGAGCCGGGCGTCCGCGCGGCCGACGGTCTCGACCGTGACGCCCGCGGGCGCCTCGATGTCGACCTTCAGGCCGTCGCCGGTCGCGACCGCGGTGCCGTCGTGCAGCCCGCGCAGCCGCTCCAGCGGCGTGAACCGCCACTCCTCCTCACGGCCGTGGGGGACGGGGAAGTCCGCCACGTCGAAGGACGGGGGCGCGCTCATGCGCGTGGCGACGGTCGACTCGGCGGCCACCGCGATCTGGCCGGCGGTGGTGGACCCGACCGGGATGTTCTGAGCCTCAGCCATGGCTGTCGGTCTGCTCGCTTTCTTGCGTGAGTGGCTTGACGGGGACGGCGGTTGGCGGTTAGCCGACCGCGCCTTCCATCTGGAGCTCGATCAGCCGGTTGAGCTCGAGCGCGTACTCCATGGGCAGTTCCTTGGCGATCGGCTCGACGAAGCCGCGCACGATCATCGCCATCGCCTCGAACTCGGTCATGCCCCGGCTCATCAGGTAGAAGAGCTGGTCGTCGCTGACCTTGGAGACGGTCGCCTCGTGGCCCATGGACACGTCGTCCTCGCGGACGTCGACGTACGGGTACGTGTCGGAGCGGGAGATGGTGTCGACGAGCAGCGCGTCGCACAGCACGTTCGACTTGGAGCCGTGGGCGCCCTCGCCGATCTCGACGAGCCCGCGGTAGGACGTACGGCCGCCACCACGCGCCACGGACTTCGACACGATGTTGGAGGAGGTGTTCGGCGCCATGTGGACCATCTTGGAGCCGGCGTCCTGGTGCTGGCCCTCGCCCGCGAAGGCGATGGAGAGGGTCTCGCCCTTGGCGTGCTCGCCCATCAGGTAGACGGCCGGGTACTTCATGGTGACCTTGGAGCCGATGTTGCCGTCGATCCACTCCATGGTCGCGCCCTCGTACGCCACGGCGCGCTTGGTGACCAGGTTGTAGACGTTGTTCGACCAGTTCTGGATGGTCGTGTAGCGGCAGCGGCCGCCCTTCTTGACGATGATCTCGACCACCGCGGAGTGCAGGGAGTCCGAGGAGTAGATCGGCGCCGTACAACCCTCGACGTAGTGGACGTAGGCGTCCTCGTCGACGATGATCAGCGTCCGCTCGAACTGGCCCATGTTCTCCGTGTTGATACGGAAGTAGGCCTGGAGCGGGATCTCGACGTGCACGCCCTTGGGGACGTAGATGAACGAGCCGCCGGACCACACCGCGGAGTTCAGCGACGCGAACTTGTTGTCGCCGACCGGGATGACGGTGCCGAAGTACTCCTTGAAGAGCTCCGGGTGCTCCTTCAGCGCGGTGTCGGTGTCCATGAAGATGACACCCTGCGCCTCGAGCTCTTCGTTGATCTGGTGGTAGACGACCTCGGACTCGTACTGCGCGGCGACACCGGCGACCAGGCGCTGCTTCTCCGCCTCCGGGATGCCGAGCTTGTCGTACGTGTTCTTGATGTCCTCGGGCAGGTCCTCCCAGGACGCCGCCTGCTTCTCCGTGGAGCGCACGAAGTACTTGATGTTGTCGAAGTCGATGCCCGACAGGTCCGAGCCCCAGTTCGGCATGGGCTTCTTCTCGAACAGGCGCAGGCCCTTGAGACGGAGCTTGGTCATCCACTCCGGCTCGTTCTTCTTCTGGGAGATGTCGCGGACGACGTCCTCGTTGATCCCTCGCTTGGCGGAGGAACCGGCCACGTCGGAGTCGGCCCAGCCGTACTCGTACGTGCCCAGACCCTCGAGCTCGGGGTGGGCAGTCTCCTCGATGGGGAGCGTCATGCGGGGTTCCTCCCGGCGGTGCTTGCAGATGCGTCAGATGCGGTCTTGGAAATCTTTGGGATGAACGTCGTGCATACGCCGTCGCCGTGGGCGATGGTCGCCAGCCGCTGCACATGAGTGCCGAGCAGCTGCGAGAAGATCTCGGTCTCCGCCTCGCACAGCTGCGGGAACTGCTCGGCCACATGCGCGACCGGGCAGTGGTGCTGGCAGAGCTGCTCGCCGACCGGTGCGCTACGCGCCGTAGCAGCGTACCCGTCCGCGCTCAGGGCCTTGGCGAGCGCTTCGGTGCGCTTGTCGGGGGCGGCGGACTGTATGGCGGCGCGGTATGAGTCCGCCTGTGCGGCGATCCTGGCGCGGGCGAAGGCGACAACCGCCTCGTCCCCGCCCTCACGCTCGGCGATCCACCGCAGAGCCTCCGCGGCGAGCTTGTCGTAGGACTGGTCGAAGGCGTCCCGGCCGCAGTCGGTCAGGGCGAACACCTTGGCGGGGCGGCCGCGCGTACGCGCTCCGTAGACCCGCTGCTCACGTGCTTCCACGACGTCGTCGGCGACAAGAGCGTCGAGGTGACGGCGTACGGCGGCCGAGGTCAGTCCCAGCCGTCCGGCCAGGTCGGTCACGGTCGACGGGCCGTGGTCCAGGATGGAGCGCGCGACCCGGTTGCGGGTTGACCGCTCCCCGGTCGCGAGTTCCTCCTGCGGAGCCTCGCCAACGTTTTTCACAACGCTATTGTTGCGTAATTCCTCAGAGCCTGGCAAGCGGCGCCCGAGGCGCGGACGGTGCCGTGCATCACTTAGGCATACCTAAACTGACCTGCGGAAACGATCTTTGATCGATCAATTCAGTAGCCACGGACCGGCCCCTCCGGAACACTGCCGAACCATGCCGACACCCCCTCCCACCGGGCCACTCGTCACACGGGACACAGTCTCCGCACAGCTGCTCTCGCTGGGCGTCCGTCCCGGCGAAACCCTCCTGGCGCACTCCTCGCTCAGCTCCCTCGGCTGGGTCTGCGGCGGCGCGGTCGCGGTGGTCCAGAGACTCCTCGACGCACTCGGCCCCGACGGAACCCTCGTGGTCTCCACCCAGTCCGGCGACCTCTCCGACCCGGCCCTGTGGAGCAGCCCGCCGGTCCCTGAGGAGTGGTGGCCGGTCATCCGGGCGACGATGCCGGCGTACGACCCGCTGATCACCCCCACCCGCGGGGTCGGCGTGATCCCGGAGACCGTACGGACCTGGCCCGGCGCCCGGCGCAGCGCGCACCCCCAGACCTCGTTCGCGGCGATCGGCCCGCGCGCGGCGGAGATCACCGCCGGCCATGCGACGGACTGCCGCCTGGGCGAGCGCAGCCCGCTGGCCCGGCTGGAGCTGCTGGACGCACGGGTGCTGCTGCTGGGCGCGGGGTACGACGCGTGTACCGCCTTCCACCTGGCCGAATACCGGATCCCGTCGCCGCTGGTCGAGGTGGGGCGGCCCGCCGCGGACGGCTGGGAGGAGGTGACGGAGGTGTCGATCACCTCCGAGCGCTTCGACGAGCTGGGCTCCGACTTCGAACGCGACCGTCCTGTCGTACGGGGCCGGGTGGGCGCGGCCGAAACCCGGCTGTTCCCGGTGGCCGACGCGGTGGCGTACGCGGAGCGGTGGCTCGCGCTGCACCGGCCGAGGGAGCCGTACGTGGATGCTGCCCCCCGCGCCCGGAAGCCCCGGAGTCGTCCCTAGACTTGCTCCTCATGCGAAGCGAGCCCGTGGTCCAGGTCCAGGCCTTGGTGATGAGGTACGGCAGGAAGACCGCGGTGGACGGCCTCGACCTGGTGGCCGAGCCGGGCATCACCGCCGTCCTCGGCCCGAACGGCGCGGGGAAGACAACCACGGTCGAGACCTGCGAGGGCTACCGGAAGCCGGACTCCGGCACGGTGCGCGTCCTGGGCCTCGACCCGGTCCGGCAGGCCGGAGAGCTACGCCCACGGATCGGCGTCATGCTCCAGTCCGGCGGCGTCTACTCGGGCGCGCGGGCGGACGAGATGCTCCGCCACGTGGCGAAACTCCACGCGCACCCGCTGGACGTGGACCCGCTCGTGGAACGGCTCGGCCTCGAAAGCTGCGGCCGTACGACCTACCGGCGGCTGTCGGGCGGCCAGCAGCAGCGCCTCGCACTGGCGATGGCCGTGGTCGGCCGCCCTGAGCTGGTCTTCCTCGACGAGCCGACGGCGGGGCTCGATCCGCAGGCCCGCCTGGCCACCTGGGCCCTCGTCCGCGATCTGCGCGCCGACGGTGTCTCGGTCATCCTCACCACGCACCACATGGACGAGGCCGAGCAACTCGCGGACGACGTCTCGATCATCGACGCGGGCAAGGTCATCGCCCAGGGCTCCCCCGAAGAGCTGTGCCGCGGGGGCGCCGAGAACACCCTGCGCTTCAGCGGCCGTCCAGGGCTCGACGTGGCCTCCTTGCTGAAGGCCCTCCCGGCGGACAGCACAGCGGCGGAACTGACACCCGGCGCCTACCGGATCGGCGGCAAGATCGACCCTCAGCTGCTCGCGACGGTCACGTCCTGGTGCGCCCAGCACGGCGTGCTGCCGGAGAGGATCTCCGTCGAACGCCACACCCTCGAAGACGTGTTTCTGGAACTCACCGGCAAGGAGCTGCGTTCGTGACCACCGCCACCGCCGGTACGTACACCCCGAAGCCCGGGGCCGCCCCGCTCCCCCGGATGATCGCCGCGCAGGCCGTCCTGGAGACGAAGATGCTGCTCCGCAACGGCGAACAGCTCCTCCTCACCGTCGTCATCCCCACGCTCCTGCTGGTCCTGTTCAGCGCGGTGGACATCGTCGACACCGGTTCCGGCAAGGCGGTCGACTTCCTGACCCCCGGCATTTTGGCACTCGCCGTGATGTCGACGGCGTTCACGGGCCAGGCGATCGCGACGGGCTTCGAGCGCCGCTACGGCGTCCTGAAGCGGCTCGCCGCCTCCCCGCTCCCCCGCTGGGGCCTGATGACCGCGAAGACGGCATCGGTCCTGGTCACGGAGATCCTCCAGGTGATCCTGGTGACGGTGATCGCCCTCGCGCTCGGCTGGTCACCGCACGGCAACCCCTTCGCCGTCCTGCTCCTCCTGATCCTCGGCACCGCCGCCTTCTCCGGCCTCGGCCTGCTGATGGCCGGCACCCTGAAGGCGGAGGCCACCCTGGCCGCCGCGAACCTGGTCTTCCTGCTGCTCCTGGTCGGCGGCGGCGTGATCGTCCCGCTCGACAAGTTCCCCTCCGGCGCCCAGGACGTCCTCGCCCTGTTGCCGATCTCGGCCCTGTCGGACGGGCTGCGGGACGTGCTGCAGCACGGTGCGGGGATGCCATGGGGTGACCTCGGGATCCTCGCGGTGTGGGCGGTCGTGGGGCTGGCGGCAGCGGGGAAATTCTTCCGCTGGGAGTAGGTATGGGGCCCTCGTGAAGGCGTGCACAAGCGGCCCCCTACGATGGTGCGCGTGCCCAATCTGACCCGAGCCGACGCCCTCCGTGCGGCGCGCAACCCGCTCGCCTTCATCGCCGAACGCTGGACCCCGACCGCCCGGACGGTCCGGCGTGCGACTCTGGCCGCGCTCGTCATGTCGGTGGTGATCGTGGTCACCGGCGGTGCCGTACGGCTGACCGGGTCCGGGCTCGGCTGCCCGACCTGGCCCAAGTGCACCGACGACTCGCTCACCACGACGAGCGCGATGGGCGTCCACGGCGTCATCGAGTTCACCAACCGCATGCTGACGTACGTGCTGTGCGCGGCGGTCGGCTGGGCGATCATCGCGGCGCGCTCGCGGAAGCCGTACCGGCGGAGCCTGACCCGGCTGGGCTGGGCGCAGTTCTGGGTCGTCATGAGCAACGCGGTACTCGGCGGCATCGTCGTACTGGTCGGCCTCAACCCGTATACGGTCGCGGCCCATTTCCTCCTCTCCACCGCCCTCATCGCCGTCGCCACCCTGATGTGGCACCGCACCCACGAGGGCGACGGCGAGCCGCGCCCCCTCGTCGGCAAGCCGGTGCAGCAGATGGCGTGGGTCCTGGTGGTCACGACCGTCCTGCTGATCGCCCTCGGCACGGTCGTCACCGGCGCGGGCCCGCACGCCGGCGACTCAAGCGAGGTGGAGCGCATCCCGCTGAACTGGGAGAACGTCACCAAGGTGCACTCCGTCCTGGCGTGGATCGTCGTGACGCTGACCTTCGCCCTGTGGTTCGTCCTCAAGGCCGTCGACGCCCCCAAGGGCCCTCTCGACCGCACTCGCGACCTGTTCCTCATCCTCCTCGGCCAGGGCGTCATCGGTTACGTCCAGTACTTCACGGACCTCCCCGAAGCCCTCGTCGGCCTCCACATGTTCGGCTCCTGCCTGGTGTGGATCGGCGTCCTGCGGGTCCTGCTGTCGCTGCGCGAACGGCCCGAGAACGTGGCGGAAGTACCGGGTCCCGCCACGGAATCGACCCTCACGCGCGCGTGAACCCCTCGTACGTGGCGACCAGTCCGTCGATGGCGGGCCCCAGGTAGCCCCTGGTGAGCTCCGCCCGGCGGGCCGGCCACTCGTCGGTGTGCGGCGCCGGATCGCCGTACCGCCGTCTCCTGATGTCCTCGACCACATCGAGCGGCGCGCCGAGTTCCGGCAACAGGTCCAGGGCTTCCCTCTTGGAGATCAGCCGGACGGACCCAGCGGGTGTCAGGTAGCTGCAGTGCAGCTTCACGGCGAGCGGCTCGTCGACACGCAGCCGTCGGTGCAGTCGGACCAACTCCCGCACGGTGCCCGACGGCACGGGATCCTCCAGGACGGCGATCAGGTCGAGGTCGCTGCGTCCCTCCTGGTAGTCGCCCCCGGCGAGCGAGCCGTGCGCCCATACGGCGACGGGGGCGAGGGCGCGCAGCTCGGTGAGGAAACGGTCCAGCAGGCGGGCCGTGGCGGCGTCGGTCTCGGTCATGGGATCAGAGTCTGGTGGGCTCACTCCACCCCGTACACCCGGCGTGCGTTGCCCGCAGCGATGAGCCCCGCCACCCGTTGTGCGTCCGCCAGCGACCAGGCGCCCTCGGCGACCCAGGTGCCGAGCACTCGGGCGAGCGCCTCACGGAACAGCTGTGCCCCGACCACATGGAGTTCGGGCAGCCCGTGTGCGCCACTGGAGAAGAGGAGCTTGCCGAAGGGGGCCAGTTCCAGGATCTCCGAGAACACGGCCGCGGCCCGCGCCCCGGTGCGGACCAGCGCGGCGCCCAGATCGGCGTACACATGCGGGAAGACGCCGGCGAGGTGCGCCGCGTGCCGGTGGTAGGGGTAGCCGTGCAGAAGGACCAGGTCGGTGCCGAGTCCGGCCGTGGCGCGGGCGAAGTCGGTGAGCAGGACGGGGTCGGTGCGGTCGATGCGCAGGCCCGGTTCGCCGAGTCCGGCATGGAGCTGGAGCGGCAGTCCTGAGGCGACCGCGATCCACAGCAGGTGCCTGAGCAGCACCGGGTCGCTGAGCGTCCCGCCCACCGGGCGCCGCGCGAGCCAGCGCCCCGCCGCACCCCGTACCTCTCCCGGCCCGGGCGGCTCGGGCGCGAGGGCCAGACCGTGCCGTACGCCCGCCACGGAAGTGAAGGCCACGGCGTTCGCGGCGGCGCCGTGGACGGACTCGGCGAGATTGGCGAGAAAGGACTCGACCGTGCCGGAGGTGTCCGCGACCTGTTCGGCCAGCAGCTCCAGGCGGACGATCTCGTGCGCCTCGGCCGCTCCGGTGGAGGCCATTTCACCGGGGCCGGTCAGATCGCCGGGCAGCCCGGTGTCCACGAGATACGTCGTGATGCCGCTCCCGCGCAGCAGCCTGCGCCCCGACTCCAGTACGCCCAGTTCGCGCCGCCGGGCGAGATAGCGGGCGGGCGGGCAGTGCGGCTCCAGGCCCAGCAGGGGCGGACACCAGCGGCGCACCGCGAACCCGGTCTGGGTGTCGAAGAAGGTGGTGCCCGGGGCGGGCGGCCCTTCGGTCCTGGCGAGGTGGGCCTCGAAGGTGCCGAGGCCCAGCTCCGTTCGCAGTACGCCATGGCAGTACTGGTCCACCAGGGACGGCGTTTCGATCATCCGGACTCCCCGTGACTGGACCGTGCCTTCTCAGGTCCTAACGGGTCAACCGGGTATCAGGTGTTGCTTGCACACACGCCGTGCGAAGAGCCGACGGTTGTCGGCCTCTCCGGGGCGCTCGATCGTCAGGCGTTACGCGGGCCGCCGAGCTGGATCCCCGCCATCCGCTTCCACTCGTACGGCCCCGTCCTCACCTTCGCCGCGAACTCCCCGTCGAACTCCTCGTGAACAGTGATTCCGGCCCTCTTCACGGCCTGCTCGGCGATCGCGTACGTGGGGGTCACGACGTCGCCCCAGCCGCCGTCCGCACCGACCAGCACGATCCGGGCGCCGCGCTGCCCGAGGTACTCCAGATGGCCCTCGGCCCCGCCGTGCTCCTTGGCGAAGGCCGCGATCCGCTTGGCGAACCTGGCCGCCCTGCGCTCGGCCTTGGCGTCCTGGACGGCGCCGGTGCTCTCGTCAACCTGCTGGGTGTCTGCCATGACCAGGATGCTACCGACGGGTAGATCAAACGGCGACGGGCGGGGGGGGGGGGGGGGGGGGCCCCCCCCCCCCCCCCCCCCCCCCCCAAAACACCCCCCGCCGCGGGGGGACACCCCCCCCCCCCCCCACAC
>NZ_JBIAIK010000007.1:151175-439163 GCF_042871385.1 Streptomyces sp. NPDC005808
TTGTTTCCGCGGTGGGCTCGGGCGATGGCCAGTAGGTTCTTGCGAGCCCGGGCGGCCCGGGGGCGGGCGCGCGGGCCCGCCGCGCCCCCCCCCCCCCCCCCCCCCCCCCCCCCGCCGAGGAGACCGAAAACGCTCAGCGGAGGAAGGGATCCACCGCGACCGCCACGAACAGCAGCGACACATAGGTGATGGACCAGTGGAACAGCCGCATCTCCTTGAGCTGGCCGCCCGTCGCCTCGCCCTTGGCGCGGTTCTGCAGCCCGTGCGCCTCCCACAGCCACCAGCCGCCGGCCACCAGCGCGACCGACGTGTAGAACCAGCCGGTGTAGCCGAGCGGGGTGAGCAGCAGCGAGACGCCGACCATCACCCAGCTGTAGAGGACGATCTGGCGGGCGACCACCTTGTTGGAGGCGACGACCGGCAGCATCGGCACGCCGACGCGCGCGTAGTCGGCGCGCACCTTCATCGACAGCGGCCAGTAGTGCGGCGGCGTCCAGAAGAACATCACCAGGAAGAGGACGACCGGGGCCCAGGACATCGAGTCGGTCACCGCCGACCAGCCGATGAGGACAGGCATGCAGCCGGCGATGCCGCCCCAGACGATGTTCTGCGACGTACGGCGCTTGAGGATCATCGTGTAGACGACGACGTAGAAGAGGAGGGCGCCGAGAGCGAGCCAGGCCGAGAGCCAGTTGACCGTCAGGCCGAACAGAAGGGTGGAGACCAGGGCGAGCGAGAGACCGAAGGCGAGGCATTCGCGCGGGCTGACCATGCCGGTGACCAGGGGCCGCTGCGAGGTGCGGTCCATCAGCGCGTCGATGTCGCGGTCGATGTACATGTTGAGCGCGTTTGCGCCGCCCGCCGACAGGTACCCGCCGAGGCAGGTGAGCAGCACCAGCTTGAGGTCGGGCACCCCCTGCTGGGCCAGGAACATCACCGGGACCGTGGTGATCAGCAGTAGCTCGATGATCCGTGGCTTCGTCAGCGCAACGAACGCCATGACACGGGCCCCGAACGGCCGGTGGGTCGGACTGTTGCTCGTCCCGAGCACACCCGGTGGACGGGATTCGACGGCCGTCACGTACACCCCTGACAGAGACATCCCAGCAAGCCTCGGGGTGTGAACTCCCCGTAAAGGCTCG
Source organism: Streptomyces sp. NPDC005808 (assembly GCF_042871385.1). Lineage (NCBI taxonomy): Bacteria > Bacillati > Actinomycetota > Actinomycetes > Kitasatosporales > Streptomycetaceae > Streptomyces > Streptomyces sp. NPDC005808. The sequence goes on from NZ_JBIAIK010000007.1 coordinate 152,318, forward strand.
CGCGTACCACGCCACTGTAGACGTTGCCCATACCCCGACATTCGCGGGGGTGGGGTCGTGTTGGAAGGCGTCGCACCAGGGACGCTGCGAGGCACTCGCGACGGGCGCGACGAGGTTCGATTGAGTACTCGGACGAGTGGCTCCGTATTCACTTGCCGAATGCGGAACGGACCGGTCGGGAGGCGGATTCCGGCGAGTCCCGGCAGTCTGGAATGACTCGAAAAAACGCACGTACCTACGGGGGTAGGCTCGACAACGGCCGGTGGGCGCACGCGCGCCGGTATTCAACATGTGGACCATGTGGAGAGGAGCCCTGACCCAGGGTGAGCACCAAGCCGACCACCACAGACCTCGAGTGGACCGAGTTGGACCAGCGGGCCGTGGACACCGCCCGCGTCCTGGCCGCCGATGCCGTACAGAAGGTCGGTAACGGCCATCCCGGTACGGCGATGAGCCTGGCGCCTGTCGCGTACACCCTCTTTCAGAAGGTGATGCGGCATGACCCGGCGGACCCCGACTGGACCGGACGCGACCGCTTCGTGCTGTCCGCGGGCCACTCGTCCCTGACTCTCTACACACAGCTGTACCTGGCCGGTTTCGGCCTGGAGCTGGACGATCTGAAGGCCTTCAGGACGTGGGGCAGCAGGACGCCCGGCCACCCCGAGTACGGGCACACCCCCGGCGTGGAGACGACGACGGGCCCGCTGGGCCAGGGTGTCGCCAACGCGGTGGGCATGGCGATGGCCACCCGTTACGAGCGCGGCCTGTTCGACCCGGACGCCCCCCAGGGTGAATCCCCGTTCGACCACTTCATCTTCGCGATCGCCGGTGACGGCTGCCTCCAGGAGGGCATCTCCGCCGAGGCGTCCTCGATGGCGGGTCACCAGAAGCTCGGCAACCTGATCCTGCTGTGGGACGACAACCACATCTCGATCGAGGGCGACACGGAGACCGCGGTCTCCGAGGACACGGTGAAGCGGTACGAGGCGTACGGCTGGCATGTGCAGCGCGTGGCCCCGAAGCCGGACGGCGACCTCGACCCGCACGCCATCTACAACGCGATCGAGGCCGCCAAGGCGGTAACGGACAAGCCGTCGTTCATCGCGATGCGCTCGATCATCGCCTGGCCGGCCCCGCACGCGCAGAACACCGAGGCCGCGCACGGCTCGGCGCTCGGCGACGACGAGGTCGCGGCCACCAAGCGCGTCCTCGGCTTCGACCCGGAGAAGACCTTCGAGGTCGCCGACGAGGTCCTCGCGCACACCCGCGAGGCCCTGGACCGCGGCCGTGAGGCCAGGGGCGAGTGGGAGAAGGGCTTCGCGGCCTGGCGTACCGCCAGTCCCGAGCGCGCCGCCGAGTTCGACCGCATCGCCGCGGGTGAGCTGCCCGAGGGCTGGCAGTCGCACCTCCCGGTGTTCGAGGCGGGCAAGGGTGTCGCCACGCGCGCCGCGTCCGGCAAGGTCCTTCAGGCGCTGGGTGCGGTGATCCCCGAGCTGTGGGGCGGCTCCGCCGACCTGGCCGGCTCGAACAACACGACCATCGACAAGACGAGTTCCTTCCTGCCGGCGGACAACCCGCTGCCGGAGGCGAACCCGTACGGCCGCACGATCCACTTCGGCATCCGCGAGCACTCGATGGCCGCCGAGATGAACGGCATCGCGCTGCACGGCAACACCCGTGTCTACGGCGGCACCTTCCTGGTGTTCTCCGACTACATGCGTAACGCCGTCCGTCTCTCGGCCCTCATGCACGCGCCGGTGACGTACGTGTGGACGCACGACTCGATCGGCCTCGGCGAGGACGGCCCGACCCACCAGCCGGTCGAGCACCTCGCCTCGCTGCGCGCGATCCCCGGTCTGAACGTGGTCCGTCCCGCGGACGCCAACGAGACCACCATCGCCTGGCGCGAGGTCCTCAAGCGCTACACCAAGGTGTTCGGCAAGGGCGCCCCGCACGGCCTCGCGCTGACCCGCCAGGGCGTGCCGACGTACGAGCCCAACGAGGATGCCGCCAAGGGCGGTTACGTGCTCTTCGAGGCCGACGGCGGTTCGCCCGAGGTCATCCTCATCGGCACCGGCTCCGAGGTGCACGTCGCCGTCGAGGCGCGTGAGCAGCTCCAGGCCGAGGGCATCCCGACGCGGGTTGTGTCCATGCCGTGCGTGGAGTGGTTCGACGAGCAGGACCAGGGGTACCGGGACAGCGTTCTGCCGCCTTCGGTGCGGGCGCGGGTCTCGGTCGAGGCCGGTATCGGTCTCACCTGGCACCGGTTCGTCGGAGACGCGGGGCGCATTGTTTCGCTGGAGCACTTCGGTGCTTCGGCCGATGGCAAGGTGCTCTTCCGCGAATTCGGTTTCACTGCCGAGAACGTCGCATCCGCCGCCCGGGAATCGATCGCCGCAGCTCAGCGCTGACGCTGATATACGACACGTAGGAGATGCAATTTCCATGACAGACGCACTCAAGCGCCTCTCCGAAGAAGGCGTCGCGATCTGGCTGGACGACCTGTCGCGCAAGCGGATCACGTCCGGCAATCTCGCCGAACTCATCGACCAGCAGCACGTCGTGGGCGTCACCACCAACCCGTCGATCTTCCAGAAGGCGATCGCCGGCGGCGACGGCTACGAGCAGCAGCTCACCGAGCTCGCCACCCGCAAGGTCACCGTCGAAGAGGCCATCCGCATGATCACGACGGCGGACGTCCGTGACGCCGCCGACATCCTGCACCCGGTCTTCGACGCGACGCAGGGCCAGGACGGGCGGGTCTCGATCGAGGTCGACCCGCGGCTGGCCAACAACACGCAGGCGACCATCGCCGAGGCCAAGCAGCTGGCCTGGCTGGTGGACCGCCCCAACACCCTCATCAAGATCCCGGCGACCCCGGCGGGCCTGCCCGCCATCACCGAGGTCATCGGCAAGGGCATCAGCGTCAACGTGACGTTGATCTTCTCGCTCGCGCGTTACCGCGAGGTGATGGACGCCTACCTCGCGGGCCTGGAGAAGGCCAAGGCCGCCGGCCTCGACCTCTCCAAGATCCACTCGGTGGCTTCCTTCTTCGTGTCCCGCGTGGACACCGAGATCGACAAGCGGCTGGACGCCCTGGGCACCCCGGAGGCCAAGGCCGCGCGCGGCAAGGCGGGCCTGGCCAACGCTCGGCTCGCGTACGAGGCGTACGAGGAGGTCTTCTCCTCCGACCGCTGGGCCGCCCTCGACAAGGCGCAGGCCAACAAGCAGCGTCCGCTGTGGGCCTCCACCGGCGTCAAGGACAAGGCGTACAAGGACACCCTGTACGTCGACGAGCTGGTCGCGCCGAACACGGTGAACACGATGCCGGAGGCCACGCTCGAGGCCACCGAGGACCACGGTCAGATCACCGGCAACACGATCGCCGGTACGTACGAGCAGTCCCGCGCCGAACTCGACGCCGTCGAGAAGCTCGGGATCTCGTACGACGACGTGGTCCAGCTCCTGGAGGACGAGGGCGTCGAGAAGTTCGCGTCGTCCTGGAACGACCTGCTCAAGTCGACAGAGGCAGAGCTCCAGCGCCTCGCCCCTTCGGAGGGCTGAAACCTTGTCAAGCAGCAACCCGCTGCGTGACCCCGCAGACCGACGGCTCCCGCGTATCGCGGGGCCGTCGGGCCTGGTCATCTTCGGCGTCACGGGCGATTTGTCACGTAAAAAGCTGATGCCCGCGGTGTACGACCTCGCCAACCGGGGTCTGTTGCCGCCAGGCTTCTCCCTCGTCGGCTTCGCCCGGCGCGAGTGGGCCGACGAGGACTTCGCGCAGGAGGTCCACGACGCGGTCAAGGAACACGCGCGCACGCCCTTCCGCGAGGAGGTCTGGCAGCAGCTCGTCCAGGGCATGCGCTTCGTGCAGGGCACCTTCGACGACGACGACTCCTTCGAGCGGCTGCGTTCCACGATCGAGGACCTGGACAAGGCACAGGGCACGGGCGGCAACTTCGCCTTCTACCTCTCCGTGCCGCCGTCCGCCTTCCCGGTGGTCATCAAGCAGCTGAAGAAGCACCGCCTGGCCGACCAGCCGAACGGCTCCTGGCGCCGCGCGGTCATCGAGAAGCCCTTCGGTCACGACCTCAAGTCGGCCGAGGAGCTCAACTCCACCGTCGAGGACGTCTTCGCCCCTGACCAGGTCTTCCGTATCGACCACTACCTCGGCAAGGAGACCGTCCAGAACATCCTGGCGCTCCGCTTCGCCAACCAGATGTTCGAGCCGATCTGGAACCGGTCGTATGTCGACCACATCCAGATCACGATGGCCGAGGACATCGGCATCGGCGGCCGGGCCGGCTACTACGACGGCATCGGCGCCGCCCGTGACGTCATCCAGAACCACCTGCTCCAGCTGATGGCGCTCACCGCGATGGAGGAGCCCGCCTCCTTCGACGCGGACGCGCTCGCCGCCGAGAAGACCAAGGTGCTCGGGGCCGTGAAGCTGCCGAAGGACCTGGGCAGGAACACGGTCCGCGGTCAGTACGCGGAAGGCTGGCAGGGCGGCGAGAAGGCCGTCGGCTACCTCCAGGAAGACGGCATCGACCCCAAGTCGAAGACCGACACCTACGCGGCGATCAAGGTGGAGGTGGACAACCGCCGCTGGGCCGGGGTCCCCTTCTACCTCCGCACCGGCAAGCGTCTTGGCCGCCGCGTCACCGAGATCGCGGTGGTCTTCCAGCGCGCCCCGCACTCCCCCTTCGACCACACGGCGACCGAGGAGCTGGGCCAGAACGCGATCGTCATCCGCGTCCAGCCCGACGAGGGCATCACGGTCCGCTTCGGCTCCAAGGTCCCCGGCACCTCCATGGAGATCCGGGACGTCTCGATGGACTTCGCGTACGGCGAGTCCTTCACGGAGTCGAGCCCCGAGGCGTACGAGCGCCTGATCCTGGACGTCCTGCTGGGTGACTCCAACCTCTTCCCGCGCACCGAGGAGGTCGAGCTGTCCTGGAAGATCCTCGACCCGATCGAGCGGTACTGGGACAAGCACGGCACGCCCGCGCAGTACCCCTCGGGCACATGGGGCCCCGTCGAGGCGGACGAAATGCTGGAGCGAGACGGACGGAGCTGGCGGCGCCCATGAAAATAGACCTCACGGACACCACCGCCAGCAAGATCAACAAGGCGCTCGTGCAGGGCCGCCGGGCCATCGGCTCCCCCGCCGTCGGCATGGTGCTCACCCTCGTCATCGTCACCGACGAGGAGAACGCCTACGACGCCCTGCGGGCGGCCAACGACGCCTCCCGCGAGCACCCCTCGCGCACCCTCGTGGTCGTCAAGCGCGTCTCCCGCTCGCCGCGCGACCGCACCAAGTCGCGCCTCGACGCCGAGGTACGGGTCGGTGCGGACGCGGGCACCGGTGAGACGGTCGTCCTGCGGCTCTACGGCGAGGTCGCCGACCACGCCCAGTCCGTCGCGCTCCCGCTACTCCTGCCGGACGCCCCGGTGGTGGTCTGGTGGCCGGTGGGCTCCCCGCGCGACCCGGCGAAGGACCCGCTGGGGGCCCTTGGCCAGCGCCGGGTCACCGACAGTTACTCCGCGGTGAAGCCCGTCGACGAACTGCGCACCCGCGCCGAGAACTACGAACCGGGCGACACCGACCTGGCATGGGCCCGCATCACGCCCTGGCGCTCCATGCTGGCCGCCGCCCTCGACCAGGTGGACTGCGAGGTCATCTCCGCGGAGGTGACGGGCGAGGAGTTCAACCCGAGTGTCGAACTGCTCGCCATGTGGCTCGCCGACCGACTGCACGTACACGTGCGGCGCGGTGTCTCCGCCGGCCCCGGGCTGACCCATGTGCGCCTGGAGACGACCGGTGGTCCTGTCGCGCTGCAGCGGCCGGACGGAGCGATGGCCACCCTGACGCTGGAGGGCCAGCCGGACCGCGTGGTGGCGCTCAAGCGCCGCGAGACCTCCGAGCTGATGGCGGAGGAACTGCGCCGCCTCGATCCGGACGACACATACGCGTCGGCACTGCGGTTCGGGGTGGACCGGCTGGGAGGCGCTCCGTCGACGACGGACAAGTCTGCGCTGCCCACCCGGACTCCGGCGTCCGCCGTGGCCGACTCGGCTTCGAGGACGCCCTCCGCCGCGGCAGCGGCCGGCAACCGCCCGACTCCGGCGCAGATGCCGCCGGCCAAGGGGACGGCCGCCAAGTGAGCACTCCCCAACTGGTCGTCCACCGCGACAAGGAACTGATGGCCGAGGCCGCAGCGGCCCGGCTGATCACGAAGATCGTGGACGCGCAGGCCTCTCGCGGCTCCGCCTCGATCGTGCTCACGGGCGGCCGCAATGGCAACGGGCTCCTGGCGGCGCTGAGTTCGGCCCCCGCCCGGGACGCCGTCGACTGGGCCCGCCTCGATCTGTGGTGGGGCGACGAGCGGTTCCTGCCCGAGGGTGACCCGGAACGCAATGACACGCAGGCCCGTGCCGCGCTCCTGGACTCCGTGCCACTGGATCCCGCCCGGGTGCATCCGATGCCCGCCTCGGACGGCCCGTACGGCTCGGACGTGGAGGCCGCGGCGGAGGCGTACGCGGCAGCTCTCGCGAAGGCGGCCGGCCCTGAGAACCACGGCTCGGTCCCGACCTTCGACGTGCTGATGCTGGGTGTCGGACCCGACACCCACGTGGCCTCACTCTTCCCCGAGCTGCCGGCGGTACGGGAGACCGAACGGACCGTGGTCGGCGTCCACGGCGCCCCGAAGCCTCCGCCGACCCGGATCTCCCTCACACTCCCCGCGATCCGCTCCGCACGCGAGGTGTGGCTGCTCGCAGCGGGCGAGGACAAGGCCGAGGCTGCGGCGATCGCCCTGTCCGGCGCGGGCGAGGTACAGGCCCCGGCGGCCGGCGCCCGGGGCCGCTCCCGCACCCTGTGGCTCCTGGACGCGGCAGCGGCTTCCCAGCTGCCACGGTCGCTGTATCCGCCGGCTTCGGCGTAGGGGTCCGACTCCACAAAACGCCGGACGGGCTGGAGATTTCCAGCCCGTCCGGCGTTTGAGGACGAGGCCGTTCAGGCCGAAGCGGGGGTCTGGGGGCGGCAGCCTCCAGAAACGGGACGGGCAGGGGCGGAGGGGGCGAACAAACCCACCGCCCACCCGGCTAACGCCCCCGCAGCTCCCGGTACTTGGCCACCAGTGCCGTCGTCGACGCGTCGAGCCCCGGCACGTCGGCCCCCTCGGTCAGCGCCGGCTCCACCCGCTTGGCGAGCACCTTGCCGAGCTCGACCCCCCACTGGTCGAAGGAATCGATGTTCCAGACGGCACCCTGGACGAACACCTTGTGTTCGTAGAGGGCGATCAACTGCCCCAGCACCGAAGGCGTCAGCTCACGCGCGAGGATCGTCGTCGTCGGATGGTTCCCCAGAAACGTCTTGTGCGGCACCAACTCCTCGGGCACCCCCTCCGCCCGCACCTCGTCCGGCGTCTTGCCGAAAGCCAGCGCCTGCGTCTGCGCGAAGAAGTTCGCCATCAGCAGGTCGTGCTGCGCGACCAGACCGGGCAGCAGGTCGGCGACGGGCTCGGCGAAGCCGATGAAGTCGGCCGGGATCAGCTTCGTGCCCTGGTGGATGAGCTGGTAGTACGCGTGCTGCCCGTTGGTGCCGGGCGTGCCCCATACGACAGGGCCCGTCTCCCACTCCACGGGAAGTCCGTCCCGGTCCACGGACTTGCCGTTGGACTCCATGTCCAGCTGCTGCAAGTAGGCGGTGAACTTGGACAGGTAGTGCGAGTACGGCAGCACCGCGTGCGACTGGGCGTCGTGGAAGTTGCCGTACCAGATGCCCAACAGGCCGAGCAGCAAAGGCACGTTGGACTCGGCGGGTGCGGTGCGGAAGTGTTCGTCCACGAGCCTGAACCCGTCGAGCATCGACCGGAACTGGTCGGGCCCGATGGCGATCATCAGCGAGAGACCGATCGCCGAGTCGAACGAGTACCGCCCGCCGACCCAGTCCCAGAACTCGAACATGTTGGCCGTGTCGATGCCGAAGTCCGACACCTTCTCCGCGTTGGTCGACAGCGCCACGAAGTGCTTGGCGACGGCTTCCTGACCGGCCTTCAGCTCGGTCAGCAGCCAGTTCCTCGCCGAGGTCGCGTTGGTGATCGTCTCGATCGTGGTGAACGTCTTCGAGGCGATGATGAACAGCGTCTCGGCCGGGTCCAGGTCCCGTACGGCCTCGTGCAGGTCGGCGCCGTCCACGTTCGACACGAAGCGGACCGTGAGGCCGCGGTCGGTGAAGGAGCGCAGCACCTCGTACGCCATCGCCGGGCCGAGGTCGGAGCCGCCGATACCGATGTTCACGATGTTCTTGATGCGCTTGCCGGTGTGGCCGGTCCACTCGCCGGAGCGGACGCGCTCCGCGAAGCCGGCCATCTTGTCGAGCACGGCGTGCACCGCCGGTACGACGTTCTCGCCGTCGACCTCGATGACCGCGTCGCGCGGGGCACGCAGGGCGGTGTGCAGCACCGCCCGGTCCTCGGTCGTGTTGATCTTCTCGCCACGGAACATGGCGTCCCGCAGCCCGAAGACGTCGGTCGCCGCGGCCAGCTCGCGCAGCAGCCTCAGCGTCTCGTCGGTGACCAGGTGCTTGGAGTAGTCGACGTGCAGATCGCCGACCTCAAGGGTGTATCCGCCACCGCGCCCGGGATCTGCGGCGAAAAGATCGCGCAGGTGGGTCTCCGCGAGCTCCTCGCGGTGCTCGGCCAGCGCGGTCCACTCGGGCGTCTGGTTGAGCCTGGAACGGCTTTCTGCGTTCATCTCGGACTTCCGCCTTCTTCCTGCCTGTGCTGCTGCGTACCTTGCCCCGCTGCCGGTCCCAACCTAATTGATCAGGGCTTGACGTGAGCTGTCGTAGCACCGTCGTCCGGCTCAACAACAGATACGTCCGGCAGACACCCGGGTATCAGCGAAATGACGGCGAGAGCGAACAGCGCGGCCGCGAACAGCGCCGGCCCGTTCAGCCCGTACGCGCCCGCCACGGCGCCTCCCAGCAGGGCACCGACCGGCGCTCCCGATGTCGAGGCCGTACGGAACGCGGAGCTGATGCGACCCACCATGGAGTCGGGGCTGCGCTGCTGCATGAGCGTGACCTGGTTGACGTTCCACACCAGGTTCATCGCTCCGAGCAGTGCCATGCCCACGACGACGGCGCCCAGGTGGCGGACGGTGCCCATGAGCAGCAGCGCCGCGGTCTGGACGCATCCGCCCAGGAGCAGGCTGCCGACCCGGCCTGCCCGGCGCGCCAGCCAGGGGGCCAGCGCTCCTCCGGCCAGGCTGCCGACGGAGAAGGCGGTCATCACGGCCGCGTACTGCGCGTTTCCCGCGTGCAGCCAGCCCGTCACGTGCAGGACGAGGGTGGCGATCAGCGCGCCCATGCCGATGTTGCACAGGAGGGTGGCCACGCACATCGTCCGCAGTACCCGGTCGTCCCACAGGGCGCGCAGCCCTGCGGCTGTCTCGGCACGCAGGGTGCTCCCGGCCGGACGCGGCTCCCGCTCGGGCAGCCGTATCCGCAGGGAGGCCACCAGCGCGGCCGCCAGCAGATAGGTGACCGCGTCGGCCGCGAAGGGCATCGCGGCGCCGGCCACCAGCAGGAGTGGCACGAGTGGACTGGCCAGCAGACCGCCGGCGAGCTGCTGCCCGGTCATCAGCCGGGCGTTGGCGCTGCCCAGCTCGGCGCGGGCCACCAGGGACGGCAACAGGGCCGTGGAGGCGTTGTCGAAGAGCGTCTGGAGGGTGGTCAGGGTGAAGGCGAGTGCGATCAGCAGGACGATCGAGGCGTGCCCCAGCCCGACGGCGAGGGCGAAGCAGGCGACCAGCGTGCCCCGTACGGCGTCCACGGCCCACATCGCCCGCCGCTGATCGACCCGGTCGGCGATCGCCCCGCCCAGCAGGCCGAAGAGGAGCCAGGGCAGATAACCGCAGGCTGTGACGGAGGCGATGACGAAGGGATCGTCGGTGAGGTGCACGGCGAGCAACGGCAGCGCGGCGGTCCGCAGCGCATCGCCGAACCGCGACACCACAGCCGCGGTCCACAGCCGCCCGAATCCCCCGCGCCACGCGGGCGCCCGTACTCCCGCCGACTCTGTCGCCGTCACAACGCCCCCTTCGGTTCCGCCACTTCAGGAACCGTAGAGGGCACCACTGACAATCGATCCGCTGACGATCGGTCTCGGGGCATGACGAGCGAGCCGCAGGTGCGTCTCGTCGGACCCTGCGCGTGATACAGCTCCGGCCAGGCACCCGAAGGCACCCGGCCGGTTCTCAACCCCTAGATCTCGCCCCGCAGTTTGGCGAGCGCCTCGGCCAGGATCGCCTCGCCGTCCGCGTCGCTGCGCCGCTCCCGTACATACGCGAGGTGCGTCTTGTACGGCTCGGTGCGCGGCGGGTCCGGCGGGTTGTCCCGGTCCTGTCCGGCGGGAAAGCCGCAGCGCGGGCAGTCCCAGGTCTCGGGAACCTGCGCGTCGCTGGCGAAGCTGGGCACCGTCTCGTGCCCGTTGGAGCACCAGAAGGAGATGCGCAGCCGCGGCGCGGACTCGCCACGCTCGGCCTCGCCCATCGGCCCCGCCCCGACCCGGCTTCCTCGGATCGCGTTGCCACTTGCCACGGTCGTAACTCCCTGCGTAATGGTGCCGCGAAGCGAGTCGGCGTGACGCTTCGCTGCGAGCGCCTCAGTCTACGTAAGGCCCAACGCGCGTCCAGTGACTGGAGTTACACCCCCGCCCCTAGACGCAAGCCCCATGATAGGTCGCGATTTCCGTCGCGTACCGAACATGGGGCCTTACGTGCGCAAAGTGCGTGCGTAATGTGCAGTTGTACCGATGTGCGCCGGCCGATGTCGGCCGTCGGTCAGTTGTTGACCTTCATGTCGGTCAGTTGTTGACCTTCATCAGGATGCCGAGCGTGACAATGCACGCGAACCAGAGCAGACCGACCACCACGGTGATGCGGTCGAGGTTGCGCTCGGCGACCGAGGAGCCACCGACGGACGACTGCATGCCGCCACCGAACATGTCGGAGAGGCCGCCGCCCTTGCCCTTGTGCATCAGCACCAGCAGCATCAACAGGCCACTGAAGACGATCAGGGCGATCGAGAACCCCAAAACCACGGCTGGACCAACTTCCTCGGATCTGGACGGACGACGGGGGCCGGGTGGCTGCCCACCTGGCCCCCGCAAGGGTACGACGGATCGTCGCTACCGCATACTCGCGGCCGCGAGTACGCGGCTCACTGCTCCCGGAAACGGACGATCTTGACGAACTCGTCGGCGTCCAGGGAGGCACCGCCGACCAGCGCGCCGTCGATGTCGGGCTTCGCCATGATCTCCGCGACGTTCCCGGACTTCACCGAGCCGCCGTACTGGATACGGACGGCGTCGGCCACTTCCTGCGAGTACAGCTCGGCGAGCTTGCCGCGGATCGCCGCGCAGACCTCCTGGGCGTCGTCGGCGCCGCAGACCTTGCCGGTGCCGATGGCCCAGACGGGCTCGTACGCGATCACGATCGTCTCGGCCTGCTCGGCGGGGAGGTCCTTGAGACCGCCCTCGACCTGGCTGAGCGTGTGTGTGACGTGATTGCCCGCCTCGCGGACGTCCAGCTCCTCGCCGACGCACAGGATCGGGGTGAGGCCGTGCTTGAAGGCGGCCTTCACCTTGGCGTTGACGAGCTCGTCGGTCTCGTGGTGGTACTGGCGGCGCTCGGAGTGGCCGATCGCCACGTACGTGCACTTCAGCTTGGCCAGTATCGAGCCGGAGATCTCGCCGGTGTAGGCACCGGAGTCGTGCGCCGAGATGTCCTGGGCGCCGTACTTGATCTTGAGTTTGTCGCCGTCGACGAGGGTCTGCACGGAGCGCAGGTCGGTGAAGGGCGGCAGGACGGCGACCTCACAGGCCTCGTAGTCCTTGTCGGCCAGGGCGAAAGCGAGCTTCTGGACGTGGGCGATGGCCTCGAGGTGGTTGAGGTTCATCTTCCAGTTGCCCGCCATCAGCGGCGTGCGCCCAGAGGAAATAGATGGAGCCATGTAGGTCAGTCCTCCAGTGCGGCGAGGCCGGGGAGCGTCTTGCCCTCGAGGTATTCGAGGGAGGCGCCGCCGCCGGTCGAAATGTGGCCGAATGCCGTCTCGTCGAAGCCCAGGATGCGGACGGCCGCGGCGGAGTCGCCACCGCCGACGACCGTGAAGGCCGGGGAGTCGAGAAGGGCCTGGGCAACCGTCTTGGTGCCCTCGGCGTAGTCGGGGTGCTCGAAGACGCCCATGGGACCGTTCCAGAAAACAGTGGCGGCGTCGGCGAGCTTCGAGGCGTACAGGGCACCGGTCTCGGGACCGATGTCGAGACCCATCTGGTCGGCCGGGATGGCGTCCGCGGCGACGATGGTGGGGTTGGACGGGGCCTTGGTCTTCAGGTCGGGGAACCCGGCCGCGACCACGACGTCGACGGGGACGATCAGTTCGACGCCGTTCTTCTCGGCGCGCTCGACGTACTCGGTGACGGCGGGCAGCTGGTCGTCCTGGACCAGGGAGGCGCCGATCTCGTAGCCCTTGGCCTTGAGGAAGGTGAAGGCCATTCCGCCGCCGATGAGGATGCGGTCGGCCTTGCCGAGCAGCTGGTCGATGACGGCGAGCTTGTCGGAGACCTTCGAGCCGCCGAGCGCGACCACGTAGGGGCGCTTGACGTCCTCGGTGAGCTTCTTCAGGACGCCGACCTCGGTGGCGATGAGGTACCCCGCGTAGTGCGGAAGGCGTGCCGGGAGGTCGTACACGGAGGCGTGCTTACGGTGCACCGCACCGAAACCGTCGCCCACGTAGACGTCCGCCAGGGCCGCGAGCTGGTCGGCGAACTCGCCGCGCTCGACGTCGTCCTTGGAGGTCTCGCCCGGGTTGAAGCGCAGGTTCTCGATGACCGCGACCTGGCCGGGCTGCAGGCCGTTCACCGCGTCGTGCGCGGCGGGGCCGACCGTGTCCTGGGCGAACGCGACCGCGGCGCCGAGGAGTTCGGCGAGCCGTTCGGCGGGCTGCAGCAGGGAGAACGCCGGGTCCGGGGCGCCCTTGGGGCGGCCCAGGTGCGAGGCGACGACCACCTTGGCGCCCGCGTCCGCGAGGGCCTTGACGGTCGGCAGGACGGCGCGGATGCGGCCGTCGTCGGTGATGAGGCCGTCGGCCAGCGGAACGTTCAGGTCGGCGCGGACGAAGACCCGCTTGCCGTCCACGCCTTCGGCGAGAAGTTCGTCGATCGTCTTCATGAAAGGGGCTCCTAGGGGGCTCTTCGGATCGGAGAGGGCTGATCGATCACTACGTAGCACAGGGCTCGGGCAGCGCGTGCGCTGCCCGAGCCCTGGCTCACATCGAGTTGCCTGCTCCGGGACTTAGAGCTGGCCGCCGACGAAGACCGTGAGGTCGACGAGGCGGTTGGAGTAGCCCCACTCGTTGTCGTACCAGCCGAGGATCTTCACCGTGTTGCCCTCCTGGACCATGGTCAGAAGGGAGTCGAAGGTGCAGGATGCCTGGTCGCCGACGATGTCCGAGGAGACGATCGGGTCCTCGGTGTAGGACAGGTAGCCCTTCAGGTCGCCGTCGTCGGCGGCCTTCTTGAACGCGGCGTTGACCTCGTCCTTGGTGACCTCGCGCTGCAGCGTCACGACGAGGTCGGTGGCGGAACCGGTCGGGACCGGGACGCGCATCGCGATGCCGTCGAGCTTGCCCTTGAGCTGCGGGAGGACCAGGGCGGTGGCCTTGGCGGCACCCGTCGTGGTCGGGATGATGTTCTCGGCGGCGGCGCGGGCGCGGCGCAGGTCCGAGTGCGGGAAGTCCAGGATGCGCTGGTCGTTCGTGTACGCGTGGACCGTCGTCATCAGGCCCTTGACGATGCCGAAGTTCTCGTCGAGAACCTTGGCCATCGGCGCCACACAGTTGGTGGTGCAGGAGGCGTTGGAGATGACGTGGTGGTTGGCCGCGTCGTACTTGTCCTGGTTGACGCCCATCACGATGGTGATGTCCTCGTCCTTGGCCGGAGCCGAGATGAGGACCTTCTTGGCGCCGCCCGCGATGTGCTTCTCGGCGTCGGCCTTCTTGGTGAAGATGCCGGTCGACTCGATGACGATGTCGACGCCCAGCTCACCCCACGGGATGTCGGAGGGGTTGCGCTCCGACAGCACCTTGATGGTGTGGCCGTCGACGGTGATCGTGTCGGCGGTGTGCGACACCTCGGCCTGGAGGCGGCCCAGGATGGTGTCGTACTTCAGAAGATGAGCGGTGGTCGCGGTGTCACCAAGGTCGTTGACAGCCACGATCTCGATGTCAGCACCCTGCTTCAGCAGCGCGCGGAAGTAGTTACGACCGATGCGGCCAAAGCCGTTGATGCCTACGCGGATCGTCACGAACCGATCTCCTCGTTGGTACGCCGGCTCAGATGCCGGCGAGTTGTATGGGATGTCCCCGACCGCCTACGACCCTACCTCCCTGAGGCGCCCGGGGTGACATCGAGATGCCCCATACACAGCAGGGCGGCCCGTACCCGCCAGTAGGGGTACGGACCACCCTGCGTGTTCACGCGACTGTCACACGGGGTCAGCTGCGCAGTGCCGCGAGCGCCTTCCCGATGAGGGCCGTGCGGTCGGCCGCCGCGGTGACGTGCTCCAGGCCGAAGCCCAGCAGCACGGTGTCGTCCGTGGTGACCGCTCCGTACGTCTTGAAGAGCTCACCGGAGAGCCCCCAGTCCTTGATGACCGCGGGGCTGCCCGCGGGCGGTCCGGGAACGCTCCAGGCGCCGAGCGAGGCCTCGAAGCCCTCGACCGCGCCGGCCGTGCCGCCGATGACGACGGTGGCGTTGTCGGCGAGGACGCCGTGGCCGCCCGAGCCCGGGTCGGTGATGTAGCTCAGCGACACCTCGACCGTCTTGCCGGCGTACGCGGAGAGGTCGAAGTCGACCTGCTGCCATCCGTCGGAGGCTCCGGTGAAGCTGTTCCAGGACCCGCTGGTGCCGGTGGGTGTGCAGGCGGTCGAGCCCAGCGTCAGATAGCGCTTGAGGGCCGGGTGCGCCTTGATGAAGTACCCGGCCTCGCAC
This sequence comes from Streptomyces sp. NPDC005808, assembly GCF_042871385.1. NCBI lineage: Bacteria > Bacillati > Actinomycetota > Actinomycetes > Kitasatosporales > Streptomycetaceae > Streptomyces > Streptomyces sp. NPDC005808. The sequence continues at coordinate 167,377 of NZ_JBIAIK010000007.1, forward strand.
TCGACGGGTACGGCCGTGCTGGTGGCGCCGCCCTTGTCGGGGAGGGTCGTCCAGTCGTCGGCCCCCACCGTGTGGGCTTCGAGCACGGCGTGGTCGTAGGCCTCCTCGGTGTCCCACAGGAGCTGGGTGCGCAGGGTGGGCGCGTCGGCCGCGCTCACTCCGGTGAGGTCGATGGTGCGGGTGAGCCGGTTCCAGGCGTAGTCGGAGTGGGTGACGGCCGCCATGGACGTGCCTTCGTAGGGGCCGTACGGATTGACGGTCCCCGGGTACTGTCCTGCTCCCGCGCTCGTGAACTGGGGGAACGTGGCAGCGGGCAGGTTGTCCGAGGTGACGCTGTACGACCCCGCCGCGTTGAGCGGGTTGCCGGGCGCGCCGGCGAGTGCTCCGGTGGTGCCGGCAAGCGCTCCGGAGCCGGTGAAGGCGGTGGCGCCGGGAATGCTCGTGCGGGAGTAGGCACCCAGGTAGTACTGGCTGAAGTCGTTCGTCAGGGCGCCCGGAAGGGCGACGCTGCCGCCCGCCTGCTCGCCCGCCTCGATCAGCTTGCCGCCCTCGTTGAGGTAGGCGCGCAGCTGGAGCTGGGTGGTGTAGCCGGGCCGGTCGGCGCCGGTGTAGTGGACAACCGTGTCGAAGTGGCCGAGCACGCCGAGCGCGTCGGGTGCGCCCTGCGTGGCGACGTCCCAGACGAGGGGCTTGCGGCCGTTGGCCTTGAGCGCGTCGACGTACGTCTGGGCCTGGGCGGCTGCGGTGGTCTCCTCGGCGACGACGAGGGTGTCGGCGCGCGGCCGTTCGGCGATGGTGTAGGTGAAGTGCTCGCTGGAGGTGGGCTTTCCGCTCTTCGTCTCTCCGGTGAACCAGATCTCCACCTTGTCGCCCGGCTCGCCGTCCTGGACGAGGGCGCGGTACTCGTCGAAGTAGAGGTTGTCCTCGCCCCCGAAGGTCTCGCCGCCCTTCCACGGCGTGAGCGCCTGGTCCCACGTACGGCCGCCGTTGACGCGGTACTTGAGCTCCTTGTCGCGCACGGACTTCCGTGCGACGACGGAGATCTCCTGGTCGGCGCCGCGCGAGTACGAGGTGGGGAAGGCGGCGGGCGTGAAGTCGGCCGCTTCGAGACCGAGCGAGGAGGACGTCTGGTCGGGGTGAGCGGCGCTCTCGGCGACGGAGAGCGCGAACGGGATGTTCTTCGCGAACTCCTGCTGGATCAGCTTCTCGTCGTCCGGGAAGGTGAAGACCGAAGCGCAGTCCGCGGCGTTCCAGGCGTCGTTCGGGTCGAGGTTCGACGCTGTCTGGCAGGTCGACATCTCGGGCGTGTACATCGCCAGGCCGTTGACGTTGGAGGCGTGGCCGTCGGCCTCACCGTTCGTCGTGTAGAGCTCGGAGGAGACCTGCGGGCGGTAACCGGGGATCGCGGGGTTCTCGGGCGTACCGGCAAGGGCCTCGTACAGCACGTCGTCCGGGCTCGGGGTCGCCACCTGCCAGCCGACTCCGTAGAGGATCAACTCGGCCGCGGAGTGGTAGTTGATGCCGTACGTGAAGCCGATGCGCTTCTCGAAGGCGTCGAGCGCCTTGGTCTCGGGCTCGGAGCCGGGGCTCGCGCCGCGGTAGGTCTCACTGGTGGGGTTGGGGGACGAACCCTCGTTGTCGTAACCCCACTTGTAGGCGAAGTTGCGGTTGAGGTCGACGCCGTCGCCGGTGGTGATGACACCGTCGCCGTTCACGTCACGCAGGTTCTTGCGCCACTGGCGCTCGCCTGCGGGGTCGAACGTGTAGTCGTATCCGTCGGGGTTGGCGGAGATGACGAACCACAGCTCGGTCGTGTCGACGATCTTCTTTATGCGCTTGTCCGTCGAATAGTTGTCCAGGTAGTAGTGCATCAGACGCCGCGTCATCTCGGGCGTGATCCACTCACGGGCGTGCTGGTTGGACAGGTACAGCACGGCCGGCTTGGCGCCGTCCTTGGTCTTCGTGGCGCCCTTGGTCAGCTTGAGCGCCAGGATGTCCTGCCCCTGGAGGGTCTTCCCGATGGAGACGACCTTGGTGAGGTCAGGGTTCGCCTGACCGGTCTTGACGATCTCCTCCTGGATGTTGCCCGCTCCGCTGTACGGGCGGTACACACCGTCCGCGGCAGCCGCGACGCGCTCCTCCGCCTTCGCCGAGATCTGGTACTCGGTGAGGTCGACGCCCTTGTCCTCCAGTTGCCCCGCCTGCTTGTCGGTGAGGTAGACCTCGACCTGGGCGGTGCCCTTCGCCGGGACCTGCTCACTGAGTTCGTGGGCGTCCTGACCGGCCGCCAGCAGCAGGGGTACCTGCTGCTGGGTGACGTCGGCGTGGAACACCTTGACGGCGTCCGCACCCGGGTCGGCCGAACCGCCGCCCTCCGCCTGAGCGATGGGCGCCAGGCTCGCCCCGCCCAGCATGAGTGCAGCTATGGCGAGGATCGATCTCGCTCTTCGTCTCATGAGCCCCCCTTGCATGTGTCCGCACATCTGTGCGCAGACGTCAGGCTGGTCACCCTCCATGATCATGTCAAGACGGCCTCAAGGACCGGCAAAACGCCGCTGGTGCCGGACTCGGCACCAGCGGCGTCACTCGTGAACGACGGGCTCGGGCAGCCCAGTTGTCCGCGGAAGACCCAGAACACCGATCCGTCCGCCGACAGTCGGACCGCTCGTACGTCCGTGCGGGTCGAGGCGGGCGGGTTTGTCGGTGCGGGTCGAGGCGGACGGCCACGCCTACGACTCAGACGGCCATGTTGTCCGCCATCTCCTCGGTGAGGTTCGACTCCGTCCCGGGGATGCCGAGGTCCTGGGCCCGCTTGTCGGCCATCGCCAGCAGGCGGCGGATACGGCCCGCCACCGCGTCCTTGGTCAGCGGCGGGTCGGCGAGCGCGCCCAGTTCCTCCAGGGAGGCCTGCTTGTGGTCCATGCGCAGCCGGCCGGCGGCCGCGAGGTGCTCCGGCACCTCGTCGGCGAGGATCTCCAGGGCTCGCTGCACCCGGGCCCCGGCGGCGACGGCGGCGCGGGCCGAGCGGCGCAGGTTGGCGTCGTCGAAGTTCGCGAGCCGGTTCGCCGTGGCGCGGACCTCGCGGCGCATCCGCCGCTCCTCCCAGGCCAGCACCGACTCATGGGCGCCGAGGCGGGTGAGCAGCGCCCCGATCGCGTCGCCGTCCCGTACGACCACACGGTCCACGCCACGAACCTCGCGTGCCTTGCTCGCGATCTGGAGCCTGCGCGCCGCCCCGACCAGGGCGAGCGCCGCCTCGGGGCCGGGGCAGGTCACCTCCAGGGAGGACGAGCGGCCCGGCTCGGTGAGTGAGCCGTGCGCCAGGAACGCCCCGCGCCAGGCCGCCTCCGCGTCGCAGGTGGCCCCTGAGACCACCTGCGGGGGCAGCCCGCGGATCGGGCGGCCCCTGCCGTCGACGAGCCCCGTCTGCCGGGCCAGCTGGTCGCCGCCCGCGACGACGCGCACGACATAGCGGGAGCCGCGGCGCAGGCCGCCGGGTGCCATCACGATCAGTTCGGAGCTGTGGCCGAAGATCTCCAGAATGTCGCGCTTCAGCCGGCGCGCCGCCATCGCGGTGTCCAGTTCCGCCTCGATCACAATCCGGCCGCTCACCAGGTGGAGGCCGCCGGCGAACCGCAGAATGGCGGAGACCTCCGCCTTTCTGCAGCAGGTCCGGGTGACGGGGAGCCGGGAAATCTCATCCTTCACCGCTGCCGTCATCGCCATGGGCCGATCCTTCCATGCATCCGAAAAATACGGTCGTACGCGGCGGCCAACAGCTCCGGGTCGTGCCTCGGGCTACCGTCGGTCCTGGCGACCGGCGCCAACTCGACCGCGGCGCCGAGCCGCTTGGCGGCATCGGTGAGCAAGTCGCGGTCGGGCACGGCGGCCTCGTCGGCCAGCACCACGTCCAGGGCGAGTTTAGGGGCGTGTCGTCCCAAAACCTCCAAATGACGCTGCGGTGAGAAGCCATCGGTTTCTCCGGGCTGCGGCGCGAGGTTCAGGGAGAGCACCCGGCGGGCCTTCGTCTGGATGAGCGCGTCGAGCAGTTCGGGCACGAGCAGGTGCGGAATCACCGAGGAGAACCAGGAGCCGGGACCGAGCACCACCCAGTCCGCGTCCAGGACCGCCGCGACGGCCTCGGGGACGGCCGGCGGGTCGTTCGGCACGACGTGCACGGACTGCACCTCGCCTGGTGTGAGCGCCACGGTGGCCTGGCCGCGCACGGTGTCGACGTCGTCGGGCCGGTCCGGGTCGTGTCCCTTGACCAGGGCCTGGAGCTCCAGAGGCACGGCGGACATGGGCAGCACGCGGCCGTGCGCGCCCAGCAGTCTGCCGACCAGGTCCAGCGCCTGGACATGATCGCCGAGCTGCTCCCACAGGGCGACGATCAGCAGATTGCCCACCGCGTGCTCGTGCAGGTCGCCCTTGGACTGGAAGCGGTGCTGGATGACCCGGGCCCAGGTCTGACCCCAGTCGTCGTCGCCGCAGAGCGCGGCCAGGGCCTTGCGCAGGTCACCGGGCGGGAGCACGCCCAGCTCGTCGCGCAGGCGCCCACTGGAGCCGCCGTCGTCGGCCACGGTGACGACGGCCGTGAGGTCGCCGGTGATCCGGCGCAGCGCGGTAAGCGAGGCGGACAGGCCCATGCCGCCGCCCAGGGCGACGACCTTGGGCTGGGCGCCACGGCGGCGCGGTTTGCCACCGCGCGCCACGACGGGCTTGCCGCCCTGGCCCTCGGCGGCCACCCGGCGCAGCCTGCTCAGCCGCAGAGCGGCGCGTCCGGTCACTCGCGACCCATGTCCCGGTGCACGACCACGGTCTCCACGCCCTGCGAGACGAGGCGGGCGGCGAGCTTCTCGGCGGTGGCGACCGAGCGGTGCTTGCCGCCCGTGCAGCCGACCGCGATGGTCACGTATCGCTTGCCCTCACGGCGGTATCCGGCCGCGATGAGCTGGAGCAGCTCGGCATAGCGGTCGATGAACTCCTTGGCGCCGGGCTGGTTGAAGACGTACGCCGAGACCTCTTCGTTGAGGCCGTTGAAGGGGCGCAGCTCCGGAACCCAGTGCGGGTTGGGCAGGAAGCGCATGTCCACCACCAGGTCGGCGTCGACCGGCAGGCCGTACTTGAAGCCGAAGGACATCACGGTGGCCCGCAGCTCGGGCTCCTCCTCGCCCGCGAACTGGGCGTCCATCTTGGCGCGCAGCTCGTGCACGTTCAGGCTGGAGGTGTCGATCACCAGGTCGGCGTCGCCGCGCAGCTCGCGCAGCAGTTCACGCTCGGCGTCGATGCCGTCGACGATGCGGCCGTCTCCCTGCAGGGGGTGCGGGCGGCGTACCGACTCGAAGCGGCGCACCAGAGCCTCGTCCGAGGATTCCAGGAAGACGATCCGCCGGGTGACGTTCTTGGACGCCAGGTCGGCGAGCGACTCGCGGAGGTTGTCGAAGAAGCGGCGGCCGCGTACGTCGACGACGACCGCGATTCTCGCCACATTGCCCTGGGAGCGGGCGCCGAGCTCCACCATGGTGGGGATCAGCGCGGGCGGCAGGTTGTCGACGACGAACCAGCCGAGGTCCTCCAGACACTTGGCCGCCGTCGACCGTCCGGCACCGGACATCCCAGAGATGATCACCAGCTCGGGGATGGCGGCTTCGGGCACCGCGACCGTCTCCATCGTCGTGCTCTCCTGTGCGCTGTCAGCGGCGTCCGTACCGCCGTCGGGCTGTGCTGGGTCTTGACCGCCGTCGGGCTGTGTCAGCCGCTCTGGAGCGTCGCCGGTCACCGGTTGGTGTTCCTGACCGGCTCCGGTCAGCGGTTCGTGTTCTTGGCGTTCGTGCTCGCTCATGTCTCCTGCCCCCGTCGCTTGTCCGAGGCGCCCGCGGGTACGGGCTCCTCCGGGGAGCTCGCCGTCGTTTCGGGCGCCCCGTATTCCTCGTCTTCCATGATCTCTCCAGTCGCCATGTTCACGGCGGGGGCGACCGGGGCCGCCTGGGCCAGGGCCACGGCGATCGTCTCGGCCGTTTTACGGCCTATGCCGGGAACCTCGCAGATCTGGTCGATTGTCGCGGATCGCAGCTTCTTCACCGAACCGAAGTACTTGATCAGCGCCTGTTTACGCGTCTCGCCGAGCCCCGGTACATCGTCGAGTGGGCCCGACCTGAAGCGCTTGGCCCGCTTGGCGCGCTGGTAGGTGATCGCGAAGCGGTGCGCCTCGTCACGGACCCGCTGGAGCAGGTACAGGCCCTCGCTGGTGCGGGGCAGGACCACCGGGTCGTCCTCGCCCGGCAGCCACACCTCCTCCAGCCGCTTGGCAAGGCCGCATACGGCGATGTCGTCGATGCCGAGTTCGTCGAGAGCCTTCTTGGCGGCCGCGACCTGGGGCCGGCCGCCGTCGACGACGACGAGCTGCGGGGGGTAGGCGAAGCGCTTGGGGCGTCCGTCGTCCTCGGTGAGCGCGCTCTCGCCGTCCGCCCACTCCCCCGTCTTCTCCTTCTCGGCGATGTAGCGCTTGAAGCGGCGGGCGATCACCTCGTGCATGGACCGGACGTCGTCCTGCCCCTCGCCGTGCCAGACCTGTGTGTCTCCGACACGGCCCTTGATCTGGAAGCGCCGGTACTCGCTCTTGCGCTGAAGGCCGTCCTCGAAGACGACCATCGACGCCACGACGTCGTCGCCCTGGAGGTGGGAGATGTCGTAGCACTCGATCCGCAACGGCGCGCTGTCCAGATCGAGGGCCTCGGCGATCTCCTCCAACGCGCGCGAGCGGGTGGTCAGGTCGGAGGCGCGCTTGGTCTTGTGCAGGACGAGGGACTGCTGCGCGTTGCGACGCACCGTCTCCATGAGCGCCTTCTTGTCGCCGCGCTGCGGGATGCGCAGCGAAACGTGCGACCCGCGGCGCTCGGTCAGCCACGCCTGGACGGGCTCCGCAGGGTCGGGCAGCGCCGGGACGAGCACTTCCTTGGGGACGGAGTCGCCCGTCTCCTCGCCGTAGAGCTGCTGGATCGCGTGTTCGACGAGATCACCGGTGGTGACGGCCTCCACCTTGTCCGTGACCCAGCCGCGCTGGCCACGGACGCGTCCGCCGCGTACGTGGAAGATCTGCACGGCCGCTTCCAGCTCGTCCTCCGCGACGGCGACCAGGTCGGCGTCGGTCGCGTCCGCGAGCACGACCGCGCTCTTCTCCATGGCCTTCTTCAGGGCCTCGACGTCGTCGCGCAAACGGGCCGCCCGCTCGTACTCCATCTCGTCGGCCGCGTCCGTCATCTGCTGTTCGAGGCGACGGATGTACGTCCCCGTACGCCCGGCCATGAAGTCGCAGAACTCCTCGGCCAGATCACGGTGTTCGTCGGCGGAGACACGCCCGACGCAGGGGGCGGAGCACTTGCCGATGTAGCCGAGAAGGCAGGGGCGGCCGGTGCGGACGGCGTTCTTGAAGACGCCGGCGGAGCAGGTGCGCACGGGGAAGACGCGCAGCAGCAGGTCCACGGTGTCGCGGATCGCCCAGGCGTGTCCGTAGGGGCCGAAGTAGCGCACGCCCTTGCGTTTGTGGCCGCGCATCACCTGCACGCGCGGGAACTCCTCGTTCATGGTCACCGCGAGGTACGGATAGCTCTTGTCGTCGCGATACTTGACGTTGAACCGGGGGTCGAACTCCTTGATCCAGGAGTACTCCAGCTGAAGCGCCTCGACCTCCGTCGACACGACCGTCCACTCCACCGACGCGGCGGTGGTGACCATGGTGCGGGTGCGCGGGTGGAGGCCGGCCAGGTCCTGGAAGTAGTTGGCCAGGCGCTGGCGCAGGCTTTTCGCCTTCCCGACGTAGATCACCCGGCGGTGCTCGTCGCGGAATTTGTACACCCCGGGAGAGTCCGGGATCTGTCCCGGCTCGGGGCGGTAGCTGGAGGGGTCGGCCATGTCTCACACCCTACTGGCGGGGGCTGACACCGCGTCGTCCTCCCGGCTCCGCCTGTGGACAGAACCTGGGGAACAGAACACGGAAAGGGGACGTCTCAGCGCGATTCCAGGAACGTCAGCACGGCCAGCACGCGGCGGTGGTCGTCGGAGGCCTCCGGGAGGTGCAGTTTGCCCAGGATGCTGCGGACGTGTTTCTCGACGGTGCCTTCGGTGACCCACAGCCGACGGCCGATGCCCGCGTTGGAGCGGCCCTCGGCCATGAGAGCGAGGACCTCCCGCTCGCGGCTGCTGAGGAAGGACAGCGGGTCGTCGCGCCGCTGGGCCGAGAACAGCTCGCGCACCAGAGAGGGGTCGACGACCGAGCCGCCCCGGCGGATCCGGTCGAGCGCTTCGAGGAACTCGTCCACGACCGCGACTCGGCTCTTCAGGAGGTACCCGACCTTGTGACCGCCGGCCAGCAGCTCCAGAGCGTCCTCGACCTCGACATAGGCCGACAGGACCAGGATGCCGGTGGCGGGGTGACGCTCGCGGATCGTGCGGGCCGCTTTGAGACCCTCGGTCGAGTGATGGGGGGGCATTCTTATGTCGACGATCGCCAGGTCCGGGCGCTCGTCGGCGACGAGTTCCAGGAGCCGTGCGGCGTCACCGGCCTGCCCGGCCACCTGGTAACCGACGCGCTCGCAGAGACTGGCGAGCCCCTCCCTGAGCAGGACGTCGTCATCTGCAAGGACGACCCGTCCCTGCGGGAGCTGCTGATTGGCGTCCATGGTCCCGGCTTCCCCTGGCCCGGCCCCTGCGGCACGGTGCGCCTCCAACAGCCTGCCGGAACCTGGGCGGTTACGGCTACCCGGAAGCGGAATTGGGGGCTGGCCGTGACGACATGCGGACCTCGCCGAGCCATGCTCGAACCAGTGCAGGAGCAAGGGACCGGCCGTCCCGGGCGAGGGACGGCGGTTCAAGCGGTGGAAGGGCAGCGGGAATGCGGCAGACACGGATCGAGAAACGACGGCGGCCGGTCCGTGTCCGCCGATACGAGGACGAGGCGGGCTCCTTCCGCGACGCCCTCGACCCGCGAGACCCCGACATCGTGCGAGCCAAGAGCCTGCGGTTCGCCGAACGAGGCGGCACTGCTCGCCATTAGAGGTGCCGAGACAGGCCAGATGCCTTCTCAGGGCCTGGTGCCTGCCTCAGACCCGGTGTCTGCCTCCCCCTCAGGACCCGGTGTCTGCCACGGACTCCGGCGTCTGCCTCCCCCTCGGGACCCGGTGTCTGCGACAGACTCCGGCGTCTGCCTCCCCAGAACCCGGACGGTTGCCTCTCCGTCCGAGACCGACCGCCCGGCGCGTACACACGTCACCGAGTCCAAGGCCCCCCCTATTGGACCCCCTCCGTGTACGCCCCGGGCGGTCACACGTCTGCCGGCGGTTCCCCCAGCGGCAGTCGCACGATCAAGGTCGTGCCGCTGCCAGGCGGGCTGGTGATGCGGAGCCTCCCCCCGATCGCCTCGACGCGGTCGACGAGACCGACGAGACCGGAGCCGGCACCCAGCTCGGCGCCACCGGTCCCGTCGTCGCTGATGACCACCTCCAGGACGTCGTCGTACGTCCGCGCCTCCACCTGTACGACCGTGGCGCGCGCGTGCTTGGCGGTGTTGGTGAGGCACTCGGAGGTCACGTAGTAGACGGCGACCTCGGTCTGTTCGGGAAGGCGGTCCGGGGGCAGCCGGAGGTCCAGCTCCACGGGGACGGCGGAACGGCGGGCGAGGGCACGCAGAGCGGGGCCCAGGCCGCCCTTGGAGAGGATCGCGGGGTGGATGCCGCGGGAGATCTGCAACAGGTCTTCGAAGGCGTCGCCGAGGCCCTTGCCGATGTGTTTCAACTTCCCGGAGAGGTCTGATGATCGGTCTTCCATCATGGACTCGGCCATCCGCAGGTCCAGTCGGAGCGAGACGAGGCGCTGCTGGACGCCGTCGTGCAGATCGCGCTCGATACGCCGCCGGGAGGCGTCCGAGGCGGCCACCACACGCGCGCGTGAGGCATTGAGCTGTGCCCGGCTGTCGGCGTTGGCAATGGCGGTGGCGACGAGTTCGGTGAAGTCGGCGAGCCGGGACTCGGTGCCCGGAGGCAGTGGCTCCGGGCCGGAAGGGGCCGCGACGACGACACCCCACAGTCGGTCGTCGACGACTATCGGCGCGCCGACCGAGCGTCCGGTGCGGGCCGCCCCGCCGGTCTGGGCCACTTCCGCGGCCGCGTCCTCGCCCGCCCTCCCGGCCGCGTGGTCCGAGCCCAGAACGGTGACGGCGCCGTCGGCCTCGTACCGCAGGACCGCCGCGGAGCCCGTGCTCAGCACCCGCCCGACCTCTCGTGCGACCGTCGCGAACACCTCGTGCGGCGGTTCGCCGCGGGCCACCAGGGTGGCGACGCGACGCAGCGCGGCCTGCTCCCGGTCGGCGCGGCGGCTCTCGGTGACGTCGCGCGCGGCGGCGTAGATGCGTCCCTCTCCGGTCACCGAGCGGGCGCTCCACTGCAGCCAGCGCTCACTGCCGTCGGCGCGCACGCAGCGGTTCTCGAACTCGGCGAACTCCGCGCCGCCCGCCAGGCCGTCGAGGACGGCACGCGTGCGTGCCCGGTCCGCCGGGTGGATGAACTCCAGCCAGGGCTTGGCGAGCAGCGTGCCGAGGGGGTGCCCCAAGGTCCGTTCGAAGGCCGGGTTGAGGCGCTTGAGGTAGCCGTCGATGCCGAAGATGCACAGCAGATCGAGAGAGAGGCTGAAGATGCTCGCCAACTCCCGTTCGGCCTCGCGGCGCCGGCCCTGCGCGGCGGCGAAGGACGCCATCGTGCCGTTCATGCCGCCCAGCAACTGTGCCCAGGTGCCGTCGAACGCGGCCACGTCCGCGCGGTGGCCGAGCCTGTTGTCGTCGATCGCCGTGTTCATGGTGCGGATCTCGGCGGCGAAGCGCTCGCTGGTCACATGGAGTTCGCGGAAGGTGTCGGCGACGACGCCGATCTCGTCACGCCCCCTGTAGTGGACGTCGTACGACAGATCGCCGTCGGCGAGGGCCCTGGCGCCCTGGGACACCTCGGTGAGCGGGCGCGTGATGGATCGGCCCAGGATCAGGGCGAGGAATGTCACGGCGAGAACGACCCCTGCGGAGAGGCCGACTTCGCGATAGCCCTGTAGCCGGGCCTCCTTCAGATCGTGGTCGGCGTGGGCGGCGAGTTCGTCGGCGGTGTCGTGCGCGATGCCTCGCAGGGCGGCGAGCCGGTCGCCCGAGTCGGTGAGCCACTGGTCCAGCGAGGGGAGGTCTGTGGTGGCGCCTCCGGAGGTGGTGAGGGTTTCCCGGGTCACGCGCACGGAGCGGCCCGCGGGCCCCAGGAGCGCGGCGGCCAGGCGCGCGCGGAGCGGGCCGGAGGCAGTCCGGCGGAAGTCGTCGAACTGGGCGTTCTCCAGGGCGGGCCAGCGGTTGACAGGGGGGCCGTGTCCGTCCGCGCGTGACGTCGCGAGCCGGGTGGCGAGCTCGACGCGTTCGCGCTCGGCGGCCTCGACGGCGCCCAGAACGGCCAGGTAGGCCTCGCCTGCGCGACCCGAGGCCCTGGTGGGACGGCTGGAGTCGAGCCGGCGGACGGTGTCGAGGAGAGACGTCACGACGTCCGCGTACTTCTGTTCGATCCGTGCCGCGCTGAGCGAACTGTTGCCCGCCTCCACCCGGACGGCGTGGAGTTGGTTCTCCAGGGATCCCAGGACGCCACTGACGTCCCCGGGTCCCTCATGGCCGGAGGCGGCGTTCTCCGCGGCTGTGAGGGCATGATCGGTGGCCCGACGTGCCGCGTCCCGCTCGGCCGCCGCGTCCGTCCGCTGCGGTGCCGCCTCGGCGAGTACCTCGGCTAGGCGTTCGCGTGCGACTGCCTCCTGGAGCCCGGCTGTCGCGAAGGACACCTCGGTCGACGCCCTGAAGTCCCGGATGGTGCGCGCCTCGTTCCACCGGGCCAGCGCCGAGACGACAGTGAAGACGAGCAGTGCGGCGACCGGAAGCAGGACGAGCAGCATGAGCTTGGTGCCCACCCGCAGTCGCGCGAGCAGCGGTGGGCGGGCCCCCGCCACGCGCGGCGGGGGCCGTCGGCGGCGTGTGCCGCCCCTACCGGGAAGCCTGCTCATGGCCCGTCGGCCGGGCAGCCCTGGTGGTCGGCAGGATCCCTGTCGATGTCGCGGACCGCCCGGTCGAGGGCGGCCCCGACGGGGCACGATCGACTTCGAACTCACCACTCCGGCCCGCGTGGAACCACAAGGTGATGCCGGTGGTGCCCTTCAGCTGTCCGTCGCACGTGGTGTCCGTACGCGCCCTGGAACGACGTCTTTCGTCGCTCACTCCCCCGCCACAGCCGGCGGCCAGGACAGCCGCACAGGGCGCCCCCGGGACGAACGCGCGCCGGGCTCGCCTTCGTTCTCGTTGGAGCAACATCATCGGGCACCCCCCATCGATCCGACGGGACACGGCCACCCCAGGGCATCGTCATGCTACCGCGCGTGACTCGCCGCTGCTCTCCGTGAGTGCGAATCTCTCTATCAGACAAAGGACTTCACCACTTTCCGGCTAGCTGCAAGGCGCACCGGACAACCCGTTGGGAAGCTTCCAGCATGTCCATGCGCTGTCTCCTCGTCGACGACAGCGCCCGGTTCCTGGAGGCCGCGCGCGCTCTGCTGGAGCGCGGCGGGATGCAGGTCGTCGGCGTCGCCTCGACGGGCGCGGAAGCCGTCTCGCGGGTCCATGATCTGGTCCCGGACGTCGTCCTGGTCGATCTCGACCTCGACGGCGAGAACGGCTTCGACGTGGCGCTGCGGATCGCGGGCGACACGACCGCCGTGATCCTGATCTCCACACATGCCCTGGAGGACTTCCAGGAACTCGTCGCCGCCAGCCCGGCCCGCGGCTTCCTCCACAAGTCGGCGCTTTCGGCGGGGGCGATACGGGAGCTGCTGGGGCGTGAGGATTAGGAGGCTACTGGGACACAAGGGGCTGCAGGGGTTCAGGCGACTACTGGGGCACGTTGCGCTTCAGGTGTTGTCGCGGCTTGGCCAACACGCTTCAATGCGGTGGAACTTGAGGCCCTCGAACGGCGACACGCGCGCGTGAGCGACCCCCCGCGCGGCCACGGCGGCCCCGACCACCGGCACGAACGGCCTGACCAGCCGTTGTGAGCATTCACAGAAAGGCCCCCTGCATGCGGCACGGCACACAGCACGCGGACCTCCCCACGGCGGAACTGGAGACGGCCCTGCGTGGCGGGCCCTTCCACATCGCGCTGCGCGCCGCGATCGCCGCCCGCGGGCTGCCCCTGCAGCGGGTACAGCACCACCTGTCGCGGTACGGGGTCAAAGTCGGGGTGACCAGCCTGAGTTACTGGCAGCAGGGCGCCCGGCGCCCGCAGCGGCCCGAGTCGCTGCGCGCCGTCCGCGCCCTGGAGGAGATCCTCCAACTCCCGGACGAGTCACTGATCCGACTGCTCGCCAAAGCCGAGGAGCCGTCCACCCCGAACCGCTCCCCGGGCCATTCGTACCGCGCCCTCATGGAGGCCTCCGGCGTCCTGGAGCGGCTTCTGGACGAGTTGGACTCACCCCTCGAAAGCGGGCTGCACACCCTCGGCCACCACGAATGCGTACGGATCGGTGCCGAGCGCGAGCTGATGGGCCGCGAGTCGCACCACATAGTGCGCGCCCACAAGGAGGGCGTGGACCGCTATATGGCCATCCACCACGGCGACCCGGGGTGCGCTCCGGAGCGGATGGCGGTGCGTGCTCTGGAGAACTGCCGCACGGGGCGGGTGCGTTGGCACGAGGAGACCGGCGTCCTGGTGGCCGAACTGCTCTTCGACACGCGGCTGCGCGCGGGCGACACGTATCTCTTCCGCTACGGCTTCGACGACGGCACGGCCGGGGCGTCCAGCGAGTACGTACGCGGATTCAGCTTCGCGGGCGGGCAGTACGCCCTGCAAGTGCGGTTCACCGGGGAGACGTTGCCGGTGCGCTGTCACCGGTTCACACAGCACTCGGCGGCGGCGCCGCGCAGTGGCCGCCAGGAACTGGCGCTGAGCGGTCACCACCGCTCGGTGCACCTGGTCGAGCCGCGGGTGCGGTCGGGGATCCTGGGGATCGAGTGGGCCTGGGGGTAGGCGCTCCTCCTCCGCCCACCGGGCGGGAGCCGGCGCGCGAGGCGTGAGCGTGGGCCCCCCGGCATACGTAAACGCTTGCGTAAGCGCATACGTAAGCGTTTACGTATGTCGCCGGATGGGATACCTTCCCTGCGAAGGTCGGGTTCCGGGGACGGGAGCGCAATGACGACGATGGTCGACGTGGCCCAGCGCGCGGGTGTGTCCATCGCGACCGTCTCGCATGTACTGAACGACACGCGCCCCGTGCGGCCGGCCACACGCCAGGCGGTGCTCGACGCGATGGACGCGCTCGGATACACGCCCAACGGCCTCGCCCGTTCACTGGTCACTTCTCGCACCCGGTCCGTCGGCCTCGCGGTATCGGCGATCAGCAACCCGTACTTCACGGAAATCCTGCAAGGGGTCGAAGCCGGAGCCCTGGATCACGGCTACGGCCTGCTCATCGCCGATCCGCACGACGACCCCGTGCACGAGCGGAAGGTCGCCCAACTGCTGCACGAGCGCCGGGTCGACGGCATGATCATCGCGCCCTCGGCGGACCCCGGCGAACTGCTGGGCTACCTCGGGAAGCACGACGTACCGACAGTGTTCCTGGACCGGCTGGTCGACACGCCCGCCGACACCCTCTCCGACGGCTCCTCCCGCACCGCGTCCGCCGCCTCCTTCCACTTCGACCAGGTCTGCGCCGAGAACGCCGAGCCCATGGCGCAGTTGGTCACGCACCTGGCCGAGCTGGGCCACAGACGCATCGGACTGGTCGCCGGCCTGCCCGGTCTCAGCACCACGACCGAGCGGATCACGGGCTACCGACACGGCCTGGCGAACGCCGGACTCCCCTACGACGAGAGGCTCGTGGCGCACGGCGATTCCCAGTCCGGCGCCGCCGAGCGCACCACCGGCGCACTGCTGTCCCTCGCGACACCGCCCACCGCGCTGGTCACCGGCAACAACGCCATGACGATCGGCGCACTGCGGGCCCTGCGCGAGCGAGGCCTGTCCGTGCCTGCCGACATGGCCCTGTGCTGCTTCGACGACTTCTCCTGGGCGGACCTGTTCACGCCCCGGCTGACCGCGGTCTCCCAGCCCAGTAAGGAGATCGGCGCCCAGGCCCTCCAACTGCTCCTGGAGCGGCTGGCGTCGCCCAGCCGTCCGGGCCGAACCGTCCGGCTGCCCGCCGCCCTCGTCCACCGCACCTCGTGCGGCTGCCCGGAGAAGGCCGGGAGGTCCAGGGGTCCCGCGACCTCCGGACATACCGAGAGCCCCGAGACCCCCGCGAACCCCGAGAAAGGACCCGTGTCGTGATCGTCGTCGCCGGTGAGGCCCTGATCGATCTGGTGCCGCAGGGCGCGGGGGCGCTCGTCGGCCTGCAACCGGCGCTCGGCGGCGGGCCGTACAACACCGCGGTGGCGCTGGGCCGCCTCGGCTCCCCCACCGCGTTCTGCTCCCGGCTCTCGCACGACGCCTTCGGCGAGGCGCTCCTGGACGGTCTTCGCGAGGCGGGTGTCGATGTGTCGTCCGTGCAGCGCGGAGCGGAGCCGACGACCCTGGCCGTCGCCTCGATCGACGCGGACGGCTCGGCCTCGTACTCCTTCTACGTCGAGGGCACGGCCGATCGCCTCTTCACGGCCCCGGCCCAACTCCCGGCGGCGACAAGGGCGGTGTCCTTCGGCACCTGCTCGCTCGTCCTGGAGCCGGGCGCCGGCGCCTACGAGGAGCTGATGCGCACCGCGGCCGCACAGGGCGTGTTCACCACCCTCGACCCGAACATCCGCGCCGGACTGATCCCGGACGCCGACGCCTACCGGGCACGGTTCAAGAGCTGGCTCCCGTCGGTGTCACTCCTCAAGCTCTCCGAGGAGGACGCTCTGTGGCTCGGGGGCACCCCGAGCGAGTGGCTGGCGTCCGGGCCGGCGGCCGTGGTGATCACGCATGGCGGCGACGGTCTGACGGCGTTCACCCGCGGCGGCGCGGTGCATCCCGTACCCGGCGTAGAGGTCGAGGTCGTGGACACCATCGGCGCCGGCGACACGGTGAACGCGGCACTCCTGCACGGCCTGGCCGCCCGCGATGCCCTTTCCCCGACGGCCTTGGCGGAGCTGGGCCCCGAGGGCTGGACCGACCTGCTGCGCTTCGCGGCCCGCGCGGCGGCGATCACCTGCTCACGAGCGGGCGCGGAACCGCCGTACGCGTCCGAACTCGGTACTCCCTGAAGCCGGATACTCCCTGAAGCCGGACGCTTCCTGAGTCCCGACGCTCTCCGGTGTCCGGCCTCTCAGCCGCTGACGACCCGCAGCGCCCCCGGCTGCCGCCCGTTGAGCCGGTCCAGCGCGGCGGCCGTGGCATCGTCGGCGGGAAGGTGTACGACCATGCGGAGTCCGCCGTCCGGCAGAGAGAGCGTTTCGTACGCCAGGAGCAGCGGGCCGGCCTCCGGGTGGGTGACCAGGTCGGTCCCGGCCCGCCGGGGCAAGGCGGGTACGGCGGCGAGCCGGTCGGCGAAGGAGGCTCCCGCCGTGACTGTCAACTCGTCGGCCATGGCGGCGGCATGGGGATCCTGGAGCGACGCCTCGTCCCTGAGGTGGGCGACCTGTTCGTCGGCCACCCGGTCCCAGTCGGCGTAGGCGGCACGGGCCCGCTCGTCGGTGAACACGTACCGGAGGATGTTGGGCTGCTCGCCGTCGAGCACGCCGAGCGGTCCGGCGAGCCGTCGATAGCCGGGGGTGTACGCGAGGATGTCGCCGATCCAGTTGATCAGCACGGCGGGTGCGGGCTCCAGCCGGTTCAGCATCGCCCGCACGGTCGGGCGCACCGTTCGTATGGGTTCCACCGCCGCGGAGCAGAACACGGCGCCCGGGCTTGCCTCTTTGACGAGTCGGCGCAGCAGGGTCCGTTCCGTCGTCGGCAGACGCAGCGCGTCGGCGAGTACGCCCAGCACCTGCGGCGACGGGTTGTGGTCGCGGCCCTGTTCGAGCCGGGTGAGGTACTCGACGCTGATGCCGGCGAGCGTGGCCAGCTCGGCGCGGCGGAGCCCCGGGGTGCGGCGGCGTGAACCGGTCGGCAGCCCGACCTCGGCGGGTGTGATCGCTTCACGGCGTGCGCGCAGGAAGGTACCCAACTCGTTGTCGCTCACCGGTAGAACGTACAACGCACGCGTCATCGGATCGTGGCCCTGTCACTACCACCATGGGCCCGGTCTCCCTCCCGCTCGCCGATCACCCCAGGGTGGAGCCATGACCTACGACAATTCCATTGCCACGCAAGCCACTTCGCTACCGCTGGTATCAGGCGACTGGGAGCTCGACACCCTCCACTCGGCCGTCAACTTCACCATTCGCAACCTCGGGATCGCCAAGGTGCGCGGTCGTTTCGGTGAATGGACCGCCGCACTGTACGTCGGTGAGACGGTCGACGACGTGCGGGTGAGCGCCGAGATCGCCCTTGCCTCCATCGACACCGGGAACGCCGACCGCGACACGCACGCCCGAGCGGCCGACCTGCTCGACGTGGAGAAGCGCCCGACCATGACGTTCCGATCGACTCGGGTGTTCGCCGACGAGGAGGCGTGGTCGATGGAAGGGGACTTGACCATCGGAGACGTGACTCGTCGGACAACGCTTGCCGTCGAGTTCGGCGGGGTGGTGGATTCCCCCGTCGACAGTCGCAGGCACGCGGGGTTCGAGGCGACGGGCGAGATCCGGCGCAGCGACTACGGTCTGGACTTCGGAGCCGGACTTCTCAGTGATGTTGTCAAGATTCAGCTGGACATGCAGTTCGTCGAACCGCAGGGACAGGGTGGCTGACTGTGCAACGGACGGCGCCCCACGGAGAGTTCCGTGGGGCGCCGCTTTTTTGGTGACTTGTCAGGCCTTGGTGGCCCGGGTGGTCTTCTTCGCCGGGGTCGCCTTCTTCGTGACCGTCGTCTTCGTGACTGCGGCTGTCTTCTCGGCCGCCGTGTTGTTGACCGACGCGCTGTTGACCACCTTGGTGGCCGTCTTCTTGGCCGCCGCCTTGCGCGGGGCCTTCACCGCGGCACCGTCGCTGATCCGGTCGGCGCCGAGGACCTCGCGCAGGAACTTGCCGGTGTGGCTGGCCGGAACGCCTGCGACCTGTTCGGGCGTGCCCTCGGCGATCACGAGTCCGCCGCCGTTGCCACCCTCGGGGCCCATGTCGACGACCCAGTCCGCGGTCTTGATGACGTCGAGGTTGTGCTCGATGACGATGACCGTGTTGCCCTTGTCGACCAGGCCGGAGAGCACCGTGATGAGCTTGCTGATGTCCTCGAAGTGCAGACCGGTGGTCGGCTCGTCGAGCACGTAGACCGTACGGCCCGTCGAGCGCTTCTGGAGCTCGGAGGCCAGCTTCACTCGTTGTGCCTCACCGCCGGACAGCGTCGGCGCCGACTGGCCGAGCCGGACGTAGCCGAGACCGACTTCGTGGAGCGTCCTGAGGTGGCGGGCGATCGCGGGCACGGCCTCGAAGAAGCCGAGCGCCTCCTCGATCGGCATGTCGAGGACCTCGGAGATGGACTTGCCCTTGTAGTGGACCTCCAGGGTCTCCCGGTTGTAGCGCGCCCCGTGGCAGACCTCGCAGGGGACGTACACGTCCGGCAGGAAGTTCATCTCGATCTTGATGGTGCCGTCGCCGGAGCAGTTCTCGCAGCGGCCGCCCTTGACGTTGAAGGAGAAGCGGCCGGGCAGATAGCCCCGCACCTTCGCCTCGGTCGTCTCGGCGAACAGCCTGCGGACGTGGTCGAAGACTCCGGTGTACGTCGCCGGGTTGGACCGAGGTGTGCGGCCGATGGGCGACTGGTCGACGTGCACGACCTTGTCGACGAGGTCGTCGCCGTCCACGCGCGTGTGCCGCCCGGGGACGTTCCGCGCACCGTTGAGCTCGCGAGCCAGGTGCGTGTAGAGGATGTCGTTGACCAGTGTCGACTTGCCTGAGCCCGACACACCGGTGACGGCGGTCAGAACACCGAGAGGGAAGGAGACGTCGATGTCCTGGAGGTTGTTCTCCCTGGCGCCGTGCACGGTCAGCCTGCGACTCGGGTCGGCGGGTCGGCGGATGTCCGGGAGAGGGATCGCCTTCTTGCCCGAAAGGTACTGCCCGGTGATCGAGTCGGGGTTGTCCAGCAGGTCCTTCAGGGAACCGCTGTGTACGACCTTGCCGCCGTGCTCGCCCGCACCGGGGCCGATGTCGACGACCCAGTCGGCGACCTTGATGGTGTCCTCGTCGTGCTCGACGACGATGAGCGTGTTGCCCATGTCGCGCAGTCTGACCAGGGTCTCGATCAGGCGGTGGTTGTCGCGCTGGTGCAGGCCGATGGACGGTTCGTCGAGGACGTACAGGACGCCGACGAGTCCGGAGCCGATCTGGGTGGCCAGCCGGATGCGCTGGGCCTCACCGCCGGAGAGGGTGCCGGCCGCCCTGTTCAGCGACAGGTAGTCGAGGCCGACGTCGACCAGGAAGCGCAGCCGTTCGTTGACCTCCTTGAGGACGCGCTCGGCGATCTGCTTGTCGCGCGCGTTGAGCTTCAACTCGCCCAGGAAGTCGGCACAGTCACTGATGGACATCGCGGAGACCTCGGCGATGGACTTCTCCATGACGGTGACCGCGAGAACGAGCGGCTTCAGGCGCGTGCCCTCGCAGGTGGGGCAGGGCACCTCGCGCATATAGCCCTCGAAGCGCTCGCGGCTCGCGTCGCTCTCGGCCTCGCTGTGCCGCCGCTTCACGAAGGGGACGGCCCCTTCGAAGGCCGTGGTGTACACCCGCTCGCGCCCGTACCGGTTGCGGTAGCGGACCTCGATCTGCGTCTTGTGGCCGTACAGCAGGGCCTTCTTGGCACGCTGCGGAAGACCGGCGAAGGGGATGTCGGTGCGGAACCCCAGCGCGTCGGCGAGAGCGCCGACCAGGCGGCCGAAGTAGTCCTTGGTGTGCCCGTGCGACCACGGGTGGATGGCGCCCTCGTCGAGGGACTTGTCCTCGTCCGGGACGATCAGCTCGGGGTCGACCTCCATGCGCGTACCGATACCGGTGCACTCGGGGCAGGCGCCGAAGGGCGAGTTGAAGGAGAAGGAGCGCGGCTCCAGCTCCTCGAAGGACAGGTCGTCGTACGGGCAGTACAGGTGCTCCGAGTACATGCGCTCGCGCTCGGGGTCGTCGGCGGGGAGGTCGACGAAGTCGAGCACGACCATGCCCCCGGACAGGCCGAGGGCGGTCTCCACGGAGTCGGTCAGGCGGCGCTTGGCACCGTCCTTCACCGTGAGGCGGTCGATGACCACCTCGATGGTGTGCTTCTCCTGCTTCTTCAGCGTGGGCGGCTCGGTGAGCTGGATCGTCTCACCGTCGACCCGGGCCCGGCTGTACCCCTTGGTCTGGAGATCGGCGAAGAGGTCGACGAACTCGCCCTTGCGCTCGCGCACCAGCGGCGACAGGACCTGGAAGCGGCTGCCCTCCGGCAGCTCGAGGACCTTGTCGACGATGGCCTGCGGCGACTGGCGCGTGATGGGGCGGCCGCACTCGGGACAGTGCGGCTTGCCGATGCGCGCGAAGAGCAGGCGCAGGTAGTCGTAGACCTCGGTGATGGTGCCGACCGTCGAGCGCGGGTTGCGCGAGGTCGACTTCTGGTCGATGGAAACCGCTGGGGAGAGGCCTTCGATGAAGTCCACATCCGGCTTGTCCATCTGCCCGAGGAACTGCCTGGCGTACGAGGACAGCGACTCGACATACCGGCGCTGCCCCTCGGCGAAGATCGTGTCGAAGGCGAGGGAGGACTTGCCCGACCCCGACAGGCCCGTGAAGACGATGAGCGAGTCGCGCGGGAGGTCGAGCGAGACATTCTTCAGATTGTGCTCGCGCGCTCCACGGACGATGAGACGGTCGGCCACGCCGGTCCGCACCTTTCTTGAGAGAAGTGACAGGGGCGGGGCCCCCGTCGTTTTCAGACTAGGGGGAGCCACTGACAGCGCCGGGTCGGTTTCCCCGTTCACAACAATCCCGGACCACCCAGCATGCCCGACGCCGCGGCCGAGCCTATAGCACGCGCATTCGATTTGACGGGCTGGTCAACTGCCTTCACCCGAACGTGTGGCGGAGCTATCGTCGACCCCATGAACGATCATGTGCGTGACCTGGCGTCTGTACGTGACGCAACCGAACGGCTGCTCACCGCAGCAGCCGAACTGGACAACGCTTCTGTGGCCGAGCCGACACGGCTTCCCGGCTGGAGCCGCGGACATGTGCTCGCCCACATCGCCCGCAACGCGGACGCACTGGTGAACGTCCTCACCGGACGCCCCATGTACGTCTCCGGCGAGGCCCGGGACTCCGACATCGAGCGAGACGCCCCGCGCCCGCTGAACGTGCAGCTCACAGACGTGCGCGAGAGCGCGGCGCGCTTTCAGGAGGCCGGTGCCGCGCCCGCGGACTGGTCCCGCACGGTGGAGCTGCGCAACGGGGTCACGGATTCCGCGTCCCTGGTGCCGTTCCGGCGGTGGGGCGAGGTCGAGCTGCACCATGTGGATCTGGGGATCGGATACGAGCTGGAGGACCTCTCCGAGGAGTTCACTCAGCGCGAGATCGACTTCCTTGCGGAACGCTTCCGGGGCCACCCCGACGTACCCGCGTTCCTGGTCGAGGAGGACGACGGCCGTCTGATCACTTCCGGCGGTCGCGAGGGGAAGCCGATCACCGTCACCGGCCGTCGGGCAGACCTGCTGGGCTGGTTCGCCGGACGCCGCGACGGTGCGGCGCTGACCACCGACGGCGGACCACTCCCCCTCCTCCCGCCGCTATAGGCTGCCGCCATGACGTACAGCGGAGCGGTGACGGTCGGCGGCCCTGCCGATGTGCACGAGTTGCAGGACCTGATGATCTCCAAGGCCGCGGTGGGCCCGATGAACAACAACGCCTATCTGCTGCGTTGCCGGGCCACCGGAGAGCAGCTCCTGGTCGACGCGGCCAACGACGCCTCGACCCTGCTCACGCTGATCGGTGACGACGGCATCGCGTCCGTCGTCACCACCCATCAGCACGGCGACCACTGGCAGGCGCTCGCGGAGGTCGTGGCGGCGACGGGTGCCCGCACGTACGCGGGCCGGGACGACGCCGACGGCATCCCGGTGCCGACCGATGTCCCGGTCCAGGACGGCGACACGATCCGGGTGGGACGCGTGGAACTCACCGCGCGCCACCTCGTGGGCCACACTCCGGGCTCGATCGCGCTCGTCTACGACGACCCGCACGGGCATCCGCATGTGTTCACCGGGGACTGCCTCTTCCCAGGTGGGCCTGGCCGGACAACACGACCCGAGGACTTTCAAACCCTGATGAGTGGGCTCGAGGAGAAGGTGTTCAGCCTGCCAGATGAGGCCTGGATCTACCCCGGGCACGGCAACGACAGCACCCTCGGGGTGGAACGCCCGCACATTCAGGAGTGGTGGGCTCGGGGCTGGTAGTCGCAGGCGATCA
This sequence comes from Streptomyces sp. NPDC005808, assembly GCF_042871385.1. Classification (NCBI taxonomy): domain Bacteria; kingdom Bacillati; phylum Actinomycetota; class Actinomycetes; order Kitasatosporales; family Streptomycetaceae; genus Streptomyces; species Streptomyces sp. NPDC005808. Next base: position 189,921 of record NZ_JBIAIK010000007.1, read on the forward strand.
CGTGGGCAGGCGCCTGGAGAACCGTCGCGCGACGTACACCGCCTTCCTTCAGAACTGCTGCCCCTCCTCCGGCGCCACCCGCAGGATCACCGGCCGCTCCTGGCCTGCCAGTTCCAGGCGGTAGACGTTGTTGTACATGCCCGAGCCCAGCTCAACGGCAGCAGTAACCTGCGCGCCCTCGCCGAAGACCCGGCGGCAGACCGCCTCGATGTCCTTGGCACTCACCGGCTACTGGCACGCACCGGCAGAACGCTCGATGGGCTGGAACCCATACGACTCCCGGGTGGCGCTGCCCGGCGTCCTGCGGCACCGCGGGTGCCGGACGCCGGGCAGCGCCGATCCTACTGAGGGGTGAGGGTGAAGGACTGGGCAGTACCGCCGGAGCAGGTCCACTGCTGGAGCCGGGCGCCGTCGGCGGTGGAGGCATCGGTGACGTCCAGGCACTGGGCGGAATTGCTGCGTGGCGTCAGGGTGTACGTGCCGCCTGCCTGAGGAACCGCCTTCCACTGCTGATTGGTACCGCCGCCGTAGGACCAGAGCTGGATCTTCGCTCCGCTGCCGGCGCCCGTCCCGCCGGTGACGTCCCAGACGGCGTTGGCCGCGTTGCGGCTGACGACCTTGTAGTAGCCGCTGTCGGTGGGCTGGAACTGCCACTGCTGGTTGGTGCTCCCGGGCACGCAGGTCCACTGCTGCACGGCGGCGCCGTTGGCGGTCGAACCAGCCGCGTCGTCAACGCACTTGCCGCTGTTGGCGTTGGTGACCGTGTACCACTTCGTCGGGTCCACAGCCCCGCTGGTGCCCCCGCCGGCGTCGGGCCAGATGTACGTGCCCACTGTCTTGGCGGGCAGCGTGCTGCTGACCTGCTGGCCGCCGGCCCGCAATGTGAAGGGCTGGTTGGAAGCTGTCTGGTTGACCACGACGGTCACCAGGCTGCCGTCGGGGTTGAGGAAGGCGACGTTGGTGACATTGCCGCTGGTGCCGTTGTTCGTCTGGACCCGGGTGGCGCCGCGTGCGATGAACTTCGAGAACTGGCCGACGATGTAGTACTCGGGCAGTGCCCAGTACGTGTCCGGGTTGCTCGGCGACTGGATGAACATGGTCGGGTCGGGTGCACCGGACCACTGCTCCGGGCTGCGGTTCTGGTCGAGCATGGTGACCCAGTCCTGGTACATGATCGACTGGTTGCGGAAGTACTGGACGATCCGGTCCGCGCCGGCGGTGCCCCACACGGCGCGCTCGGTCATGGCCACGTCCTTGGTCGGATAGCTCGACTTGACCTGTGCCATGGCGGTCGGATCCCCGCCGTAGTCGTGGAAGGCGACGCCGTCGACCGAGCTGAACGCGCTGCTGGGTGAGCCGGGATTGCCGAGGACCCCGGCGGTGTAGGCCGGGCCGTCGCCGAAGTTGTGGTCGTAGGCCCAGATCTTGGTGGCCGACGCGCCGTTGCTGTTCAGCTCGCCGCGCAGCGCGGTGGCGACCCTGCGTTCCTGGTCGGCGGTGAGCGTCATGCCCGGGTAGTCAGGCGGCGAGAACAGCGGTTCGTTCTGCATCGTGACGGCGTACAGCGGCAGTCCCTGGCCTGCGTAGGCGGTGACGGCCTTGCGCAAGTAGGTGGCGAGCACAGGGATGTTCGCGTCGGGAAGCGTGCCGCCGATCAGGCTGTTGTTGTTCTTCATCCAGGCCGGAGGGCTCCACACACTGCCGAACAACAGCAGGTTGGGGTTGATCGCCTTCGCTTCCTTGAGGACCGAGATGATGTTGTAGTCGATGTCCTTCTGGATGGAGAACCGCGACAGACTCGGGTCGGCCGCGCCGTCGTCGTAGGTGTAGAACTGCCGCGAAGTGAAGTCGCTCGAACCCAGCGGGATCCGGGCGATGTTGAACCCGGCACCGTTGACCGGGTCGACGAGCTTGCGCAGCGCTGCGGTACGCGCGGAGGCACTCATCCGGGACAGGTTGTAGATCGTGGACTCCTCCAGCGAGGAGCCGACGCCAAGGACGGACTGGTAACGGGTGGCCGTGTCAGCGGTGATGGTGGCCGTGCCCGACGCGGTGACCGCGGTGAGGTCGGACTGCCGCGACAACTGATACTGGGTGGAGGCCAGCCCCGCCGCCGGGTTGGTGAACCAGTTCGCGTCGGCCGGGCCGAATCCCGAGGCGGTCGACTCCGAACTGAAGTACACCTGAACGGGAGCGCCGACTGCTTGGGCCGACGGTGCGTTCACTGTGGTCAGAGCGACGGGTGCGAGCAGCGCGCCGACCGCCGTCGCCGTCAGCGCGAGCGTGGCCCGACGGCTGCGCACCACGGGACCGGCGGTCCGGGTGCGCGGTCGCCACCAGTGTGAGTGTCTCAGAGGCACGGGAACTCCTGATCGGGTGGGGGATGTCGCCTGCCGCTCGGTGTGAGCCGGTGAGACTCGCTCGTCCGACGCCGGGCGTGCGGTGCGGGCGCTGGATCGGGCGGGGCGTTCCGAAGGCGGGAGGCTGATGCGGCTGCGGTGGACGATCAGTGGGGTGACACGCGGGATTCACGGCTTTTTACAAGCCGTGAACTTAGAGGGGTGCTGAAGTACCGTCAACCCTCGCGTCTCAACGGGCGCATCAGGTGTGGTGTCTCGGGACCGGTCGGTCGCTGTCTCCGTGCGTACGCGACCACACACGCACCCCCGCGCGGCCACCGCACGCACGCCCCGCGCGATCATCCCGCACGCGCCTCTCGCGATCACTCCACACCTACTCCGCACAACCACCCCGCACGCGCCCCGTGTGAACCGAGCGCACACGCCGGTGTCACGCGTGCGCTCCCGGCGCGCGCCCGGGCGCAGTTCACTGGAGGCCGCCCCGCGCAGGATGACGGCTCCGGCGCGGATGGGCCGCCGGCCTGTCAATCCCCGCCCTCGGCCGGCGGCCCCGGCGAAGCCTCTCAACAGGCTGCTCGGCGGAGCTTTGAGTACGTGTTCACGGGAATGCAACACCCGTTCCCAATATGCGGATAGTTGTCCTTGTGACCTGGACAAACAGGACGCCGCACTGTCACTCTCCCGCCATGCCTACCGCCATGCCTACCGCCATGCCTCTCGCCCAGCGCGCCCTGCGCCGCACCGCGCCCGCCGCCACCGTCGCCCTGCTCGCCGTCGCCGCCGTGAGTTGCGCACCGCAGCCCGAGGACAACGCGGCCGCATCACCCTCCGTGAACGCCTGCGACAAGGGTAAGTTGGCCACCAAGTCGTCCGGCAAGCTGACGATCGCGACCGACGAGCCCGCGTACGAACCGTGGTTCAAGGACGACAAACCCGCCAACGGCGAGGGCTACGAGTCGGCGGTCGCGTACGCCGTGGCGAAGCAGCTGGGCTACCCGGCGAGTGACGTCGTCTGGCAGAGCGTCCCCTTCAACAAGGCCTTCGCACCTGGTGAGAAGACCTTCGACTTCGACATCAACCAGGTGTCGATCAGCACCGAGCGCAAGAAGGCCGTGGACTTCTCGTCCGGGTACTACGACGTCCGCCAGGCCGTCATCGCGCTGAAGGGCTCCAAGGCGGCGAAGGCGACGAGCATCGCGGACCTCAAGGACGTGAAACTGGGCGCCCAGGTGGGCACGACCAGCCTCGACTACATCAACGACGTCGTGAAGCCGGCCGAGGCCCCGGCCGCGTACGCGAAGAACGACCAGGCCAAGTCCGCGTTGAAGAACGGCCAGGTCGACGCCATCGTGGTCGACCTGCCGACCGCCTTCTACATCACCGCGGCCGAGGTGACGGACGCGGAGATCGTCGGACAGTTCGAGAACAGCGGTGGCACGCCCGAGCAGTTCGGGCTCGTCCTCGACAAGGGCAGCGCGCTGACCTCCTGCGTGACCGACGCCGTGGACACCCTGCGCGAGGACGGCACGCTTGCCTCGATCGAAAAGCAGTGGCTGTCCGACGCCGTCGACGCTCCGGTACTCAAGTGACGGTCGTGAAGGACGCGCCCGGCAACGACTCCGGCGAAGGAGACATGCCAGAGGCGTACATCCCGTCGCAGCGGCGGATCGAGCGGGAGCGCTACAAGCGCGTCCGCTCCCGCCGTGCGACGGCGATTGCCGCGCTCTCCACCCTGATCACCGGCGTCGTCCTCTACTTCGTCGTCGTCAACGCGCCCGGCTGGCCACGCACCAAGGAGACGTTCTTCAACGGTCAGTACGCGCGCGAGGCGCTGCCCAAAGTCCTCGAAGGGCTGTGGCTCAACGTCCGGCTGCTCCTGATCTGCGGCGCCGCGGTGCTCGTCCTCGGCATGCTGATCGCCATCGCCCGCACCCTGCGCGGCCCGGTCTTCTTCCCGCTCCGGGCGCTGGCCGCCGCTTACACCGACTTCTTCCGCGGCCTCCCCCTGATCATCAACCTGATGATCGTGGTCCTTGGCGTCCCCGCGCTGCGGCTCCAGGGCGTCACGGTGGACCCGATCCTCCTGGGCGGCACCGCGCTCACGCTCACGTACTCGGCCTACGTCGCCGAGGTGTTCCGGGCCGGCATCGAGTCCGTCCACCCCTCGCAACGTGCGGCGGCCCGCTCGCTCGGCCTCACCAACCGGCAGTCCCTGCGGTTCGTCGTACTCCCCCAGGCCGTACGCCGTCAGGTGCCGCCTCTCCTCAACGACCTGGTGTCCCTCCAGAAGGACACCGGGCTCGTCTCGATCGGCGGGGCGGTCGACGCGGTGCGCGCCGCGGACATCATCGTGGGCCGCAGCCTCAACTACACGCCGTACATCGTCGCGGGACTGGTCTTCGTCGCCCTGACCATCCCGATGACCCGCTTCACGGACTGGGTCACCGCCCGGATGGACCGTCAGCGGGCACAGGGAGGGACCATATGACCGCCACTCCGGTACTGCGCATGGAGTCCGTCCGCAAGACCTTCGGCGAGTCTGTCGTGCTGCGGGACGTCGACCTGGACGTCGCCCCGCACACGGTGACCGCCCTGATCGGCGCCTCCGGTTCCGGCAAGTCCACCCTGCTTCGCTGCGCCAACCTCCTCGAGGACATCGACGACGGCGCGATCTGGCTGGACGACGAGGAGATCACCCACCCACGGGCCGACCAGGACGCGGTACGCCGCCGGATCGGCGTGGTCTTCCAGGCGTACAACCTCTTTCCGCACATGACCGTCCTGGAGAACATCACCCTCGCCCCGCGCCGTGTGCACGGCGTGAACCGCGCGGAGGCCGAGGCGCACGCCCGTGAGCTGCTGGACCGGCTCGGGCTCGGCGCCAAGGCGGGCGAATACCCGGACCGGCTCAGCGGCGGGCAGCAGCAACGGGCCGCAATCGTCCGCGCGTTGGCCGTACGTCCCCGGCTGCTGCTCCTGGACGAGATCACCGCCGCCCTTGACCCGGAGCTCGTGGGGGAGGTCCTGAGCGTCGTCCGGGATCTGAAGGAGGACGGTATGACCATGGTCCTCGCCACGCACGAGATGGGCTTCGCCCGCGAGGTCGCGGACCAGGTCTGTTTCCTGGACGGCGGCGTGGTCCTTGAACGCGGCACGGCCGAGGAGATCTTCGAGAGTCCGCAACAGGAGCGGACACAGCGCTTCCTCAAGCGCATCGTGGAGGCGGGGCGACTCTGACCGGCGGCGACACCCGCGACACAGAGACCGGCTCCATGGGCTCAGGCCTCCGCATGCCCCGTCTCCGCAAGGGCCGCGACCCGCTCCACCGCGAACGCGTACCCCTGCACCCCGCACCCCGCGATCACTCCGTCGGCGCGGAGCGAGACGTACGAGTGGTGCCGGAACTCCTCGCGCTGATGGATGTTGGAGATGTGGACCTCCACCACAGGAAGGCCGTCACAGGTGTTGAGCGCATCCAGGATCGCTACGGAGGTGTGCGAGTAGGCGGCCGGGTTGATCACGATCCCGGCGTGGTTCAGGCGCGCCTCGTGGATCCAGTCCACCAACTCGCCCTCGTGGTTGGACTGCCGGAAGTCGACGGTGCCGCCGTGTGTGGCCGACGCCTTGGCACACAGGGCCTCGACGTCGGCGAGCGTGTCCGAGCCGTAGATCTCCGGCTGGCGCTGCCCGAGAAGATTCAGGTTCGGCCCGTTGAGGATCATGATCGGGGCGTTGGCGAGTGTGCGGGGCACAGTTCCTCCGGTCCTTCCAGGTAGGCCGGCCCGTCGAGGGCCGCTGCTCAGACCCGGTTTATCACGGTGCGGTCGGCCGGCACGGCCCCATACCCTTCCATCATGACGACGCCCTCGTACCCGCCCAAGCCCTCACCGGACGACCGGATCGCGGTCGTCTCGCCCTCCTCCGGACTCCCTGGGCTCCTCCCCCTTCCGTACGAGCTGGGGCTGGAGAGGTTGCGCAAGGAGTACGGTCTCGAACCGGTCGAGTATCCGGCGACCCGGAAGATGGGCTCGACTGCGCAGGAGCGGGCCGACGACCTCCACGCGGCGTTCGCCGATCCGACGGTCAGGGCCGTCATCTCCTCCATCGGCGGCGACGACCAGATCACCGTGCTGCCGCTCCTCGACCGGGAGTTGATCCGCGCCAACCCGAAGCCGTTCTTCGGGTACAGCGACAACACGAACTTCCTCGCGTATCTGTGGAACACCGGAATCGTCGGCTACCACGGCGGATCGGTGATGTGCGAACTCGGCCGCCCCGGTGCCATGGATCCGCTGACCGCCGAGTCGCTGCGGGCCGCGCTTTTCACCTCCGGGCCCTACGAGCTGCGCCCCGCAGACCGCTTCGGCGAGGTCAACGGCCCCTGGGAGGACCCGGCGACCTTCGATTCGGAGCCGCCGACGGAACCGGGCGACGGCTGGGCCTGGCACCGCCCGGACCGCGTGGTCGAGGGCCGCTCCTGGGGCGGCAACGTCGAAATCCTCTCCTGGCTGCTGATGGCCGACCGCGAGATCGCTCGTGATCACTCCGTGTACGACGGTCATGTGCTGTTCCTGGAGACCTCGGAAGAGATGCCGAAGGCGAACGACGTCTTCTGGATTCTGCGCAGCATGGGCGAGCGCGGCCTGCTGGGACGTTTCCCCGCGCTCCTGATGGCCCGCCCCAAGGCGTGGTCGTTCGAACAGCCCAACGACGCCACCGGCAGAGCCCGTTACGTACGGGAGCAGCACGAGGCGGTGCTCCGAGCCGTCGACATGTACGCGCCCGACATGCTGGTCGTCCTCGATGTGGACTTCGGTCACACCGATCCGCAGATCGTCATTCCCTACGGGGGCACCATCCGCGTGGACGGCCCCGCCCGGCGCATCACGGTCACCTACTGACCTGCAACAAGCCCCCGCACGCCCCCGTAACCGCCGATCACCGTGGGTAGTTGACGCGGCATGCACGACGTACACACAGTGAAGAAGCCGTCCATGCTCCGTCTTGCGTCCGCTTCCCTCGCCGGGACGGCCATCGAGTTCTACGACTTCTTCGTCTACGGGACGGCGGCCGCGCTGGTCCTCGGGCCGCTGTTCTTCCCGACGTTCTCTCCGCTGGCCGGGACGCTGGCGGCCTTCGCGACGTTCGGCGTCGGCTTCGTCGCCCGCCCGCTCGGCTCGGTGCTCTTCGGGCACATCGGGGACCGGCGCGGTCGGCGGCCCGTGCTGGTCGCCTCGCTGCTGTTGACCGGCGCGGCGACCGTGGCCGTCGGCTGCGTACCGACGTACGACACGATCGGTGTGGCCGCCCCCCTGCTCCTTCTGGTGCTGCGTTTTCTGCAGGGGCTCGGGCTCGGCGGGGAGTGGGCCGGAGCGGTGCTGCTCACCGCCGAGCACGCGCCCGCCGACCGGCGCGGGCTGTGGTCGAGCTTCCCGCAGATCGGCCCTTCGCTCGGGTTCGTACTGGCCAACGGCGTGATGCTGGTGCTGTCGGCGACACTGTCCGACGCTCAGTTCGCGGCGTGGGGGTGGCGGGTGCCGTTCTGGGCGGCGGGGGTGCTCGCGGCAGCTGGTCTATGGCTGCGCAGCTCGCTCGTGGAGAGCCCGCAGTTCCTGGAAATGGGGGACCCCGCGCGCGTGCCGCTCGCCGAAGTGGTGCGCGATCACTGGCGGCTGGTGCTGCTGACGGCCGGCGGCCTCGCGGTCGGCTACGCGGTGTTCTACTCGGTGACGACCTGGGCACTCGCCTACGGCGTCGAACGGCTCGGGGTGAGCCGTACCGTCATGCTGGCCTGCATCATGGCCGCCGTGGTGGTGAAGGGCGCCCTGACTCCCCTGATGGCGCTGCTCGGTGACCGCTACGGGCGGCGGCCCCTGTGTCTGGTGGGCTGCGCGGGTGCCGCGCTGTGGATGTTCCCGATGATCGCACTGCTGTCGACCGGCGAACCCCTGCTGATGTTCCTCGGCTTCCTGGTGGCGCTGATCTCGTTCATCACGATGTTCGCCGTGATCGCCGCGTATCTGCCGGAGCTGTACGAGCCCCGGGTGCGCTGCACCGGCGCGGCGGTGGGCTACAACCTGGGCGGGGTCCTCGGCGGCGCGCTCACCCCGATCGTGGCGACGGCGGTGGCCCAGGGGGGAAGGGGTGCCCTGGGGCGTGGCCGCCTATCTGACGGGGATCGCGCTGCTCAGCCTGGGGTGCTTCGCGCTGCTGCCGGAGACACGGCCGGTGCCCCGGCTGGCCGTCGTACCCGCCCCGGAGTGACCGGGCACGGCGGTACGCGCCGCTGGGCGACGCACCCTACGGATTGACCGCCAGCTCCAAGTAGGCCGCGAACAGCACCAGATGGACGCCGCCCTGCAGCGGCGTGGCGCGCCCGGGAACCACCGTCAGGGCGCTGACCACCACGGTCAGCGCGAGCAGCACCATGTGGGTGGAGCCAAGGCCGAGCACGAGCGGTCCGGAGAGCCAGACGGACGCGAGCGCGACGGCGGGGATCGTGAGGCCGATGCTTGCCATCGCCGAGCCGAGGGCAAGGTTCAGGCTGGTCTGCACGCGGTCACGGCGGGCCGCCCGCAGTGCGGCGATGGTCTCGGGGAGCAGCACGAGCAGCGCGATGATCACACCGACCACGGAGTGCGGCATACCGGCCGCGTCGACTCCGGACTCGATCGTCGGCGACACGCCCTTGGCGAGGCCGACCACGCCGACGAGTGCCACGCCGAGCAGGCCCAGGCTGATTCCGGTCGTACGGGCGGACGGGCCGTGGGCATGGTCGTCCAAGTCGATGATCTTGCCCTGTCGGGTGACCGGCAGGAAATAGTCGCGGTGGCGCACGGTCTGGGTCGCCACGAACAGGCCGTACAGAACCAGCGAGGCCAGCGCCGCGAAGGTGAGCTGGGCCGCGGAGAACTCCGGGCCCGGCTTGCTGGTGGTGAACGTCGGGAGAACCAGGCTGAGCGTGGCCAGCGTCGCGACGGTCGCGAGGGCGGCCCCGGTGCCCTCCGCGTTGAAGACCGCCAGTCCGTGGCGCAGTGAGGCGACGAGCAGGCACACCCCGACTATGCCGTTGCAGGTGATCATCACAGCCGCGAACACGGTGTCGCGGGCCAGTGTCGAACTCTTGTCGCCGCCATCCGCCATCAAGGTGACGATCAGGGCGACCTCGATGATCGTGACGGCGACGGCGAGGACGAGTGAACCGAAGGGCTCGCCGACCCGGTGCGCGACCACTTCGGCGTGGTGCACCGCGGCCAGCACGGCTCCGGCGAGAACCACCGTGACCAGCGCGACAACCGCACCGGGCAGCTCGCGCCCCCAGGTGAAGGCCAGGAGGACCAGTGCGATCACGGGCACCACGGACGACCACCGCGTCAGGAGTGACCGGAATCGAACGAGCATGCAGTGATCCTTGCAGCCGGACACGGGCCCCGCATGCCGGTGACGCGGGGCCCGGGAGCGAGCCGCTACTTCAGCTCGGTCGTTTCCCGTACGTCGCAGTCGGTGAAGGTGGGCGGCCTGGTACACAGCGCGGCCAGTTGCTCCGCCATCCTGGAGGTCTCCGGGTCGTTGCTGTTGCGCATGGCGTCCTCGTACGACTCGAACTCGATCACTACGAGATAGCGGCCCGGCATATTGCGGTCCTGAAGAACGAGACGGTGCGTGGGGCCGCCGGTGCGGCCTGCAGAGCGCTGGGCTGCCTGCTCGACCAGCTCCCGCATCTCCTCAATGCGCTCGGTCTCGAAGTCGATGATCTGCACGAACTTCATGGTGCCTCCATCCGGCCGTGGCGTCCCCGGGGCTGGGGAGCGTCCAGGACCCAAGCAAGCACCGGGAGCGGTACCCGGCAACTGGCCGGGCACCGCTCCCGCAATGATTGTTCCTACGCCCGGCGTCCTCAGACGTCGATGCTGTCCTTCGGCGCGCTCTCGGTCGATTCCTGCGCCGCCTGCTTCTTGGAGGCGATGAGGCTGGTGATCGTCGTGACGACCAGAACCCCGCAGATCACGCCGAGCGAGACCGGAATGGAGATCTCGGGGACATGGACTCCCGACTCGTGCAGCGCGTGCAGCACCAGCTTGACGCCGATGAAGCCGAGGATCACCGACAGGCCGTAGCTGAGGTGGACCAGCTTCCTGAGCAGGCCTCCGATAAGGAAGTAGAGCTGTCGCAGACCCATCAGCGCGAACGCGTTTGCCGTGAAGACGATGTACGGGTCCTGCGTCAGGCCGAAGATCGCGGGGATCGAGTCGAGCGCGAAGAGCACGTCGGTGGTGCCGATCGCGAGCATGACGACCAGCATCGGCGTCATGACGCGCTTGCCGTTCTGCTGGATCCACAGCTTGGTGCCGTGGTAGCGGTCGGCCACGCCGAAGCGTCGCTCGGCGGCCTTGAGCAGACGGTTCTCCTCGAACTCGTCGTCCTCGTCGCCCGCCCTGGCTTCCTGGATCAGCTTCCAGGCGGTGTAGATGAGGAAGGCGCCGAAGATGTAGAAGACCCACGCGAAGTTCGCGAGGACCGCGGCACCGGCGGCGATGAATATCGCGCGCAGGACGAGGGCTATGAGCACACCGACGAGGAGCACTCGCTGCTGGTACTGCGTGGGCACCGCGAACTTCGCCATGATCAGCACGAAGACGAAGAGGTTGTCGACGCTCAGCGACTTCTCGGTGATGTAGCCGGCGAAGAACTCTCCGGCGGGCTGACCGCCCGAGAAGACGAGCAGCCCGAGTCCGAACAGTGCGGCCAGAGCGATCCAGACGACCGTCCAGATTCCGGCTTCCTTGATCGATACGTCGTGCGGCTTGCGGCCGATGAAGAAGTCGACGGCGATGAGGGCGGCAAGGCCCGCGATCGTCAGGACCCAAAGGGTCACGGAAACATCCACTGCGCCTCCGGCAGTTCGTAACGGCAAATTTCAGCGTCGTCGCTGCTGGAGGTCTCTTCCACCCTTGGCGGCCGGGACGCGCGATGCGTCCGGTGCCTGCGGGCCGACGCCCCGGGATCTGGCCTGATCCGTATTGACGGGTACGCCGCAGTTGGTAGGGAGTACTCCCCTCCGTACGGAAAACAGTACCTGAATCACCAAGGAAAGGTAAAGGGTTTGGTAAAAGAAAGCACAAGTCCGCTGGTCAGGCCGCTTTACCTAAGCTTGACATAAGCGCTGGAGGCGTCAGCGGTTCCAGGAGCGGCGGGCCTCCGCGACCCGCGCGAGTACCTGCTGGAGCACCTGACTGCCCGGTGGTACGAGCCCTGGCTCGTACGTCCAGGCATGCCCGACCCAGGGATCGGCGAGGTGGTCGTCGGGCACCGGGGTGAGTCGCAGCAGCGATCGCCAGAGCGGGTCGAGCAACGGCCCGTAGGCCTCGGCGTCCTCCCGGTCGGCCACCATCATCAGATGGACGCCGACGGCCGGCCCCTCGTCGGCGAGATAGCGAAGCTGGGTCACGGCGCGGTCGTCGAAGCCGTGCGGGAAGTCGTTGACGATCAGCAGCTGTTCGGCGGTGTCGAGGTCCGGGGGCAGTGAGTCGGCCACTCCACCGCGCACCGCCATCTGCACCAGGTCGACGCGCTGGGTGAGGCGGGCCAGAACGTCGGCCACCCCCGCAGCGCCGACGGCGGGCGCGCCGCCGAGCACCCCGGACCGCACCAGCGGCGCAAGGGACAAGGCAGCCGAACCTGCGGGATCTATGACGTGCACGGTGAACTCACCCGGCGGATAGACGGCGAGCAGGCGCCCGGCGTGCGACACGGCCGTGTCCATGGCGAGGCGGCGGAGTTCGTCGGAGTCGGCGAGTGAGTCGCTGAGGCCGGCGCGGCCGCTGTCGATCCACAGGCCGCGCTCCAGCGGCAGCCGGACCAGCATCGGAATGCTCAGGCCATCGCTCTCGGGCAGCCGGAGGTCGCCGAGACGCACGGCCATCGGGACCTCCATGGGCACCCGGTAGCCGTGCCAGGCCGGATTGTCCCAGCGCGCGAACGCCGCAGGAAGTGCGGGCTCGACCACATCGGCCTCGGCACGGAGCTGCCCGAGGTCTCGGTCCAGGGCCGCCCGTGCCTGGTCGACCAGCCGAGCATGCTTGGCCTGAGCCGCCTCGCGCGCCGCGTCGCCCTGCCCGCCGATCCGGCTGCGCGGGTCGGACAGCACCTTGTCGAGCTCGTGCTCCAGGCGCGACTCGGCGAAGTCGACGGCGCTGCGATAGGCGGCGGCGGTGCGGGCCAGGTCCTCGAACATGCCCCACACCTGGTTGTAGAGCCGCTCCTCCATGGACCAGCCGGTCGCGTCGCCCGCGACGGGCACTGCGGGCTGCCCGGGCGGAGTCGCGGGTGCGCTCGGCGGGGGTGGGGGCGGTGCCGCGTTCTGCCGACCGGGGTGGGTGTAGTTGACCGGACCGCCCTCGCCGGCTGCGGACGCCTGCGTGGCGGCGGAAGGGTCGGCCTGCGTCGGGCCCACGGGGTAGTCGCTCTGGGGTGCCGTGGCACCCTGCACGCCGGACACGTCGTACGGGGACTGCGGCGGCGAAACGTTCCCGGAAGTCCCCTGGGGCGGAGCTGCGTACGGCTGGTCCCCTCCCGTCGCCGAGGTGGCCGCCTGGCGTGAGCGGTCCGCGTCGGGCGTACGGGACGGGGGTGCGGCCACCGAGCGCGCCATGCCCCGGGCCACCGCCTCGTTGATGCTGCCGGCGAGCTGCTGAGCCTCGGGCAGGCCCTGGTCGGTGAGGAGTTCGGCGAGACCGCCCGCGTATCCCTGACCGACCGCGCGGACCTTCCACGCGTCCTGTCTGCGGTAGATCTCCAGGGCCACGACCGCCGACTCGGCGTCCAGACCGGTGACGGTGTAACTGGCGACCTCGGAGCCGTCGAGGCCGGTGACCGCGACGAAGGGGGCGGCGACGGATCCGAACCGGACCGGGCCGCCGACCCCGGACGGCAGCGCGAGCAGCACACTCACCCGGTGTACCGCTGCCGACAGGGCATCCAGGTCGAAGGCGAGGCGATGGTCGGCCGCGGCCTGCCGGGAGACCTCGAGTCCGGGCAGGGTGGGCGCGCCCGGGTGGGCCACCCACTCGACACCACGGACCCTGCCCTGCTCGTCGCTGAGCGTGGCCCCGGCCACGATCGGCTTGCCGGCCGACACGCGGACCTCAAGACGGACCTGGGAGAGCGGGTGGTTCTGCCCCCGGACCAGCTCGGCCGTCATCGACTTGTCCCCCTACGTCGCTTCGTGTGCCGCTCGCCGGACTGCCTACAGCTGCGGCAGGATCGCGGGCATCAGGTCCTGGAACGTGCGCCCATTGGCCGGCGTGCCGATGGCCGTCATCTGCCAGCCATCGCCCGCCCGGTGCACCTTCGCCATGATCTGGGCCGTGTACTGCCCACCGCCGGCCAGTGTGTAGCGGGCGAGTTCCTGTCCGTTGGTCTCGTCGACCAGACGGCAGAACGCGTTCTGCACCTCCTGGAACGTCTGGCCCGTGAAGGAGTTCACGGTGAAGACGATCTGGTCGATGTGGACCGGGATGCGCTGCAGGTCGACAAGGATCGACTCGTCGTCCCCGCCCTGGCCCGCACCACCGACGAGGTTGTCACCGGTGTGCCGCACGGAACCGTCGTCACTGACGAGGTGGCGGAAGAACACGACGTCGACGGGCTGCTTGTCGGCGAACAGCACGGCGGAGGCGTCGAGGTCGATCTCCCGGGTGCGCGAGCCGAACAGGCCGCGCCGGGGAGCCGCCTGCCAGCCGAGCCCCATCCGCACCGCCGTCAGGGTCCCCCCGTCCTTCTTCTGCAGACTGATGGCCTGACCCTTGGTCAGATTGACGCCAGGCCCACCGGGCGTACTGCCCTTGGATACGTCGACCACGCGCTGATCCCCTCTCAAAGTCCCCTGTTTCCGCGGAGTCCGCGGATGACCAGAACCCTACGCAGCAGCACTGACAGTGCCGAACCCTGGGGCGCACTTTGTGTCGGTCTTGCAACACAGTGCGTACAGGAGGAGGCCGGCACCGGCAGAGGGGCGTCAGGCGAGTCCGCCTTCCTTCATCTGCCGCAACTCCTTCTTCATCTCGGAGACCTCGTCACGCAGCCGGGCGGCGATCTCGAACTGGAGGTCCGCCGCGGCGGCGCGCATCCGCGCCGTCATCTCCTCGATCTGCCCGGCCAGTTCGGCCGCGGGGCGGTCGGTCGGGACCGTCTCCTTGCTCCTGCCCTTCGCGGACTTGGCCGCCTTGCCGCCGAGCGCGGGCACCGGGGTCTTGCCGCCCTTGCCGTCATTCCCCTTGCGGTAGCCGGAGCCGAGCAGTTGCTCCGTGTCGACGTCCTCGCGGGCGATCTGGGCCACGATGTCGTTGATCTTCTTGCGGAGGGGCTGCGGGTCGATGCCCCTCTCCTTGTTGTAAGCGACCTGCTTCTCCCGGCGGCGGTTGGTCTCGTCGATGGCCTTCTCCATCGCCGGGGTGATCTTGTCGGCGTACATGTGGACCTGCCCGGAGACGTTGCGCGCCGCGCGGCCGATGGTCTGGATCAGGGAGGTGCCCGATCGCAGGAACCCCTCCTTGTCGGCGTCGAGGATCGACACCAGGGAGACCTCGGGCAGGTCGAGGCCCTCACGGAGGAGGTTGATACCGACCAGGACGTCGAACTCGCCCGCGCGCAGTTCCCGCAGCAGTTCGACGCGGCGCAGGGTGTCGACGTCGCTGTGCAGATAGCGCACCTGGATGCCGAGTTCCAGGAAGTAGTCGGTGAGGTCCTCGGCCATCTTCTTGGTGAGCGTGGTGACCAGGACGCGCTCGTCCTTCTCGGTGCGCTTGCGGATCTCGTGCACCAGGTCGTCGATCTGGCCCTCGGTGGGCTTGACGACGACCTCGGGGTCGATGAGGCCGGTGGGGCGGATGATCTGCTCGACGAAACCGTCACCCCGCGAGAGTTCGTACTTCCCCGGGGTCGCCGACAGATAGACGGTCTGCCCGATGCGCTGCTGGAACTCCTCCCACTTCAGGGGACGGTTGTCGAGCGCGGAGGGCAGCCGGAAGCCGTGGTCCACAAGGGTGCGCTTGCGGGAGGCGTCGCCCTCGTACATGGCGCCGATCTGCGGGACCGTGACGTGCGACTCGTCGAGGACGAGCAGGAAGTCGTCCGGGAAGTAGTCGATCAGTGTGTTCGGTGCGGAGCCCGGCTCGCGGCCGTCGAAGTGCATCGAGTAGTTCTCCACGCCGGAGCAGGAGCCGATCTGGCGGAGCATCTCCAGGTCGTACGTCGTGCGCATGCGCAGGCGCTGGGCCTCCAGGAGTTTGCTCTGCTTCTCCAGCTCGGCGAGGCGCTCCCCCAGCTCCTTCTCGATGTCGTTGGCTGCGCGCTCCAGTCGCTCGGGGCCCGCGATGTAGTGGGACGCCGGGAAGACGTGCAGCGAGGTGTCGTCGCTGATGACCTCGCCGGTGAGCGGGTGGAGCGTGGAGAGGGCCTCGATCTCGTCGCCGAACATCTCGATGCGGACGGCCAGCTCCTCGTAGACCGGGAAGATCTCGATGGTGTCGCCGCGGACCCGGAAGGTGCCTCGCGCGAAGGCCACGTCATTGCGCGTGTACTGGATGTCCACGAAGCGGCGCAGCAGGTCGTCCCGGTCGATCTCGTCACCGACCTTGAGGCGGACCATCCGGTCCACGTACTCCTGTGGAGTACCGAGGCCGTAGATGCAGGAGACCGAGGCGACCACGATGACGTCACGGCGGGTGAGCAGCGAGTTCGTCGCGGAGTGGCGCAGGCGCTCCACCTCCTCGTTGACCGAGGAGTCCTTCTCGATGTAGGTGTCCGACTGCGGGACGTAGGCCTCGGGCTGGTAGTAGTCGTAGTACGAGACGAAGTATTCGACGGCGTTGTTCGGCAGCAGCTCGCGGAACTCGTTGGCCAGCTGGGCGGCCAGGGTCTTGTTCGGCGCCATGACGAGCGTGGGGCGCTGGAGCTTCTCGATCATCCACGCGGTGGTGGCGGACTTGCCGGTGCCGGTTGCGCCCAGCAGGACAACATCCTTCTCACCTGCGCGGATGCGCTTTTCCAGCTCGGCGATGGCCGCAGGTTGGTCACCACTCGGCTGGTAGGGGCTGACGACCTCGAAGGGCGCCACCGAACGTTCGATCTTGGATACGGGCCGCATGGAATCAACGGTACGACCCCGCACTGACAACGGGACCGGATCACCAGCTCTGCGGAGTGCGGGTGCGGGACCTGCGCCTTCCGCGGTCGTGGCCGTGGTGGAGCGGCGGACGGCGGCCCGGGGGCGGGACAGCGGGGTGGGCGGGGACCCCCGGCCTGTTCTCCGCAGGTGTCCGGACGGGCTTCCCCATCACCATCAGCGGGTCGAACATCACGACGACGCCCGCCAGGCAGAGGAAGACCAACGGTCCGATCATCATGGGTGCGAGCAGGGCGGCGGGCGAGTCCCCGGCGGGATTGCCGGACGCGTTGTGCAGATGGACGCTGAGGGCGGCCATGCCCGTGTAGTGCATACCGCTGACGGCGAGCCCCATGATGAGGCCGGCGCCCACGCTCCAGAGGAATCCGCGAACCTGCCCCGCGGCCCACAGGGCGGTGGTGGCGGCGACGACTGCTATGACGACCGAAGCGGAGACGGTGAGCGTGTTGTACTCGAGGTTCCCGTTGACGCGCATGCCGGCCATACCCAGGTAGTGCATCGAGGCGACACCCAGGCCGGTGATGGTGCCCCCGGTGAAGAGCGCCGTTCCGGTGGCTCCCCTGTAGCCGACGATGAAGATCCCGATACCGGCCATCACGACGGCCACGCCCAGGCTCGCGAACATCAGCGGTTTGTCGTACCGGACCGGGGTTTCCTCGATCGTGAACCCCATCATCGCGACGAAGTGCATGGTCCATATGCCCGAGCCGATCGCGGCCGAGCCGAGTGCGAGCCAGCCCGCCCGCCAGGGGGAGGTGACCAGCATCGATCTGGTGGTGCAGCGCAGCCCCAGCGCTCCTCCCAGGCAGGCCATGAGGTATGCCACCACAGGCGTGACGAATCCGTAGCTGAAGTCGTCGACTGTGCCCTGCATACCTGGCTGCCCTTCCCGCCCTGTTGCGCCCGGAAATCCTCGGATTGCGCCCCACCCTCGGGACCGTGAGATCGGTCAGGGTTGTGGCAGAGAGTATGACTTCCACCAGAACGGTCGAACGGGTTTCCGGCAAAGAATTACGACCTCGCCCCACTTGTGCGGCGCCGGTGTGCGGACTTGGGCAACTCCGTTCATTGTGTGGTTGTCCCGCACACTCATCTGCTGACATACCGGTGGCAACCTGATGCTGAGCTGTGCCTGTCTGCTCTCTGTGGTCCAGTCGACTCCGGGCCGACGACGAGCGGGCCCCGGTCGCGGTCCGGTGTCCGCGTCGCGGGCGTTGTCAGTGGTGCGCCGTACGGTGGATCTCATGTACAGCCACGGGCAGAACGAGCAGCAGGTCGTGTGGGTGGTCGTCGACACGGCCATCGGTCCGCTGCTGCTGGCGGCCACGCACGCCGGCCTGGTGAACGTCGTGTTCCACGCCACGGACACGGTGCGCGACAAGGCGCTCGACCGGCTCGCGTCACGTCTGGGCAGCGAACCCGTCGAGGCACCGGACTCCCCGCTCCTGGCCGAGGCGATACGTCAGCTGACGGGCTACTTCGCCGGTGAGCGGCACGACTTCGAGCTGCCACTGGACTGGTCGCTGATCTCCGGGTTCAACCGACAGGTGCTGCGCGAGCTGGCGTCCGGCGTTCCGTACGGCGCGGTCGTGGGCTACGGCGACCTGGCCGGGCGGGTGGGCCAGCCACGCGCGGCGCAGGCCGTGGGCGTGGCCATGGGCTCGAACCCCCTGCCGGTCGTCGTGCCGTGCCACCGGGTCGTCGAGAGCGACGGCGGCATAGGCGGCTTCGGCGGCGGTCTGGAGACCAAGCGGAAGCTTCTCGCACTGGAAGGAGTGCTTCCGGAGCCGCTGTTCTGAGCTTCCGGCCCTTCCGGAGCCGCCTGCGCCTCCCGAACGCCTGTTCCGACCACCCGGTGCTTCCCGAGCCGCCGCCTGCTCCGACCACCTGTGCTGCGGAGCCTCTCGCGAACCGTCCAGGTCGTGCGGTCGCCCCCGCGGAGGATCGCCGCGTCGCCGGGACCCGCCCCCGACGTCGATCGCGGGCACGGCCGCTGACGGCGAAGTGCTCGTTCGCCTCCGTGTCGGTAACGACACCGGGCGTGATCTGCCAGATTCCGCGCGGCTGCGGTATCGAGCGGTCACCTCAAGGGGCTCGTGCGCCGAGGGCGATGAGGGCGCGCTTCTCCGCGGAAAAGGCCCTGACGCGGAGGGTGGCCGGAAGGCATGGCTGGTAGCAGACTCCGTTACGCGCACAGCCGCTGGCGTCCGAAGCAACGGGGCTGAAAGGACGGCGATCAGGCATGAGCGGAAACAAGGCAGTCGCATATCTCAAGCCGGGTGCGGTGGAGGTCAGGACCATCGACCGCCCGACACTTGAACTACAGGACGGGCCAGGAGTGGCACCCGGCAACGTCGGCCGCAAGTGCCGGCACGGGGTCATCCTCAAGGTGCTCGCCAGCAACATCTGCGGAAGTGACCAGCACATGGTGAGGGGTCGTACGACCGCGCCCGAGGGGCTGGTCCTCGGACACGAAATCACCGGAGAGGTACTGGAGCGCGGCCCGGACGTCGAGTTCATCGAGGTCGGGGACATCGTGTCGGTGCCGTTCAACATCGCCTGCGGGCGGTGCCGCAACTGCAAGGAGCGGAAAACCGGCATCTGTCTGAACGTCAACCCGGCCCGGCCGGGCGCCGCTTACGGGTATGTCGACATGGGCGGCTGGGTCGGCGGACAGGCCGAGTACGCCATGGTCCCGTACGCGGACTTCAACCTGCTGCGGTTCCCCGACCGGGACCAGGCACGGGAGAAGCTCCTCGACCTCACCATGTTGTCGGACATTTTCCCGACCGGCTTCCACGGCGCGGTCACCGCGGGCGCCGGGGTCGGTTCGACGGTGTACGTCGCCGGGGCGGGCCCGGTCGGTCTCGCCGCCGCCGCTTCGGCTCAGCTCCTCGGCGCCGCGGTCGTCATCGTCGGGGACCTCAACGCCGAACGCCTCGCCCAGGCGCGGAGTTTCGGCTGCGAGACCGTCGATGTGTCACGCGGCGCCGTGGAGGATCAGATCGCACAGATCCTCGGGGAGCCCGAGGTCGACGCGGCCGTCGACGCGGTCGGCTTCGAGGCTCGGGCCCACGGCTCGAACGCCGAGGAGGCACCCGCGACCGTCCTCAACTCGCTGATGGGCATCACGCGCGCGGGCGGCGCACTCGGCATACCCGGGCTGTACGTCACGGACGACCCCGGAGGGATCGACCAGGACGCCCGGACAGGGACGCTGAAGGTGCGGCTCGGCCTGGGGTGGGCGAAGAGTCACCAGTTCACCACCGGCCAGTGCCCGGTGATGCGGTACCACCGGGGGCTGATGCAGGCGATCCTGCACGAGCGGGTGCACATCGCCAAGGCGGTCAACGCCACGGTGATCAGTCTGGACGACGCACCGCGCGGTTACGCCGAGTTCGACCAGGGTGCCAGCCGCAAGTACGTGCTCGATCCACATGGGGCCCTGGACGGCGTACGAGCTGTCTGAGGTGCTGCAAGGCGTACGCCCAGCCGGCTGTGAGGGGTGCCCGCACGTGTGGGCACCCCTGTGCGCTACTCGTAGTGCCGTGCCTCGAAGACGTTTCCGTCCGGGTCGCGGAAGTAGAAGCTGCGCCTGGACATTCCGCGGGCGCCGAAGGAGTCGTACGAAAAGTCCGAGACGGGGACGGAGCGTTCTTCCAGACGTGCCCGCAGCGCCGTGAAATCGTCTTCCCGGAGCGACAGGCATACGTGGTTGACGGGGTGACCGGCGCTGTCGGCGCCTCCGGGGACCATGTTCATGCGGGGCGCCATGGGGAGCGGCGCGAGGTCGAAAATGGTCTCCTCATTGAGGCGTACGGAGGGGAAGGACACCTTACCCGCGGCGAATTCGATGACCCTCAGGGGTTCCAGGCCGACCGCCTTCTCGTAGAAGCCGGCGGAGGCGATCGGATCGCGCACCCAGAGGACGACATGGTCGAGACGTGCCGAGTTGTCCGTCATGCCCTCAGGCTGGAGGCAGGCGCCGCAGGCCGCAAGGGTTTGACCGGGTGTGCCGCTCGCCAGAGATGAGGAAAGACGACCGACGGACAGGAGGCAGGCGCGTGATCGTGGTGTCCGAAGAGGTGCGAGAGGCGCTCGACGCGCACCGGCCGGTGGTGGCCCTGGAGTCGACGATCATCGCGCACGGGCTGCCACGCCCGCGCAATCTGCAGGTCGCTGTGGAGCTGGAGGGTGTCGTACGGGAGGAGGGCGCTGTTCCCGCGACGATCGCCGTGCTCGACGGACAGCCCCTCGTCGGACTGGACAAGGAACAGTTGGAGCGGGTCGCGAACGAGGACGGGATCCGCAAGCTGGGGCACCGTGATCTGCCCCTCGCGGTGGCGTCAGGGGCGAGCGGGGCGACGACCGTGTCCGCGACGGCGCTGCTGGCCGCCCGCGCGGGCGTACGGGTGTTCGCGACGGGCGGCCTCGGCGGGGTGCACCGGGAGTGGACGGTGACCCAGGACGAGTCCGCCGATCTGGGTCTGCTGGCGCGTACCCGGATCACGGTGGTGTGCGCGGGCGTCAAGTCGATCCTGGACGTGCCCGCGACGCTGCAGCGCCTGGAGACGCTGGGCGTGGCGGTGGCCGGGTACGGCACGGAGCGGTTCCCGGGCTTCTACCTGTCCGACTCGGGGCATCCGGTGGAGTGGACGCTTCAGTCGCCCGGGCAGGTGGCGGATGTCATGCGTGCGCAGGACACGCTGGACGGTCCCGAGTCGGCGCTCATCGTCGCGAACCCGGTTCCCGAAGAGGAGCAGCTCGCTCCCGCGCTCCACGCGCGCGTACTCTCCGACGCTCTGCACGCGTGCGAGGCGGACGGCGTGACCGGGCAGGCCGTGACTCCTTTCCTGCTCGACTATCTGGTGCGGCACACGGACGGCGCCTCACTGAGTGCCAACCTCGCGGCGGTGCGAGGCAACGTACGCCTCGCGGGGCGCATCGCGGCCGCTTGGGCCGGGGCTGCGTGAGCGGGACGGGTCACGCGGCCGCCGGGCGAAACCGAAGCGCGGCCACGGGGGCGCTGCTCGTCATCGGTGACGTGGTCACGGACGTCGTCGCCCAGCACCGTGGGCCGCTGGCGGCGGGCACCGACACGGCCGCCACGATCCTGACGCTGCCGGGCGGGGCAGGCGCCAACGTCGCCTGCTGGGCGGCGCATGGGGGCTGCACAGACGTGCGGCTGCTCGGCCGGGTGGGTGCGGACGCGGCCGCGTGGCACGAGCGCGAGCTGACGGCGTCCGGCGTACGCCCGCTCCTCGTCGTCGATCCGGAGGCGCCCACGGGGACGGTCATCTGTCTGGTGGACACGGGTGCTTCGGCCGAGCGCACGTTCCTCACGGATCTCGGGTCAACGCCGCAGCTCGAACCCGGCGACTGGTCTTCCGCACTGCTCGACGGGGTTGCACGGCTGCACCTGTCGGGTTATCTGCTCTTCTCCGAGTCGGGCCGGGCGCTGGTGTCGGTGGCTCTTGAGTCGGCGCGCGCGCGTGACGTACAGGTGAGCTTGGACCCCGCGTCAGCGGGTTTCCTCACGCAGTTGGGTGTGGACCGCTTCCTCGCACTCGCGGAAGGTGTCGACATCCTGCTGCCGAGCCGGGCCGAGGCCTTCCTGCTGACCGGGCTGCCCGATCCGGCGGACGCGGCGGCCAAGTTGAGCCGCCACGTACCGCTGGTCGTCGCCAAGCAGGGCGGCGACGGAGCCCTGGTGGCCCGTTCGGGCGCCGTCCACGCCCGGGTTCCGGCGTCGCCCGCGACACCCCGGGACACCACGGGCGCGGGCGACGCCTTCACCGGAGCGTTCCTCGCCGCCCTGCTCGCGGGCGCGGAGCCCGAGGAGGCCGCGGTGCAGGGGTGCCGGGCGGGGGCGATGGCGGTGGAGCGGGCCGGGGGAAGGCCGCCGACGAGCGGGTGACGTGCCCGGTGGAAGCCTGCCGGTCGCGCCTAGTGATGGCGCGCCGACTCCTCTCCCGCCCCTACCCCTTGCGCCCCCAGGCCGAGATCATCGGCGCGGTCGCCAGGTCCATCGACCCGGAGGCGACATTGGCGAGGTGGCGGTCGATCTCCTGGTGGGTGGCGAGGCCCGCGGTGACGAGCTGTTCTCTGATCTGGCGGATCGTCGCGGATTCGAGTGCGGCGCAGGCGGACGAGGTGACGGGGAAGTACGCGTCGGCCTCCACACCACGCAACCCCGCCTGGCGGAGCAGGCGCGGGAGTTTGCGGCCGTACCCGAGGTCGGCGCCGCGCTCCCCGAGCAGGCTGCGCAGGCCTTGGCGCAGTCGGTTCGCGAGCTGTTGCTCGGGACCGTACTCGTCGAGGCAGAGCAGAGGCTGCAAGGCGGGGTCAGCATCCTCGACGAGGAGCCGGCCGCCGGGTCGCAGGGCCTTGATCATCGACCGCAGTGCCCGCTCCCGGTCCGGCACATGGACCAGCACGAACCGTGCGTGCACGAGGTCGAAGCCGTCCCCCGGTGGCTCCTCGGCGCCCACGTCGTGGATACGCACCTCGACGGGCGGGCGGGCCGGGGATCTCACCCACGACGTGTCGGTGTCGGTCGCGATGACCCGTCCGGTGGGGCCGACCTTCTTGGCGAGCCAGGACACCACAGACGTGCCACCCGCGCCGACCTCCCAGCAGCGCCAGCCGGAGCCGATGCCGAAGCGTTCGAGGTGCCGGAACGTCGTGGGGTCGAAGAGAGTGGCGGAGGCGTCGAAGCGCTGCTCGGCCTCGGTCTGCCGGTTGTCGAGGAGATACCCGTCGGTTCGCATCATAGAGAGATCATCCCATTTGAGTGCCTTGTCATGAATCGTCGACGCTCCCGTTGTCGGCGCTCACTCGAAGTCGACTTACCGGAACGGAATGTTCCGTTCCCACAGGCTTGTCCGACGGTCGAACCGGCCTGGCAAACTGACACGCCAGGGCGCGAAGTACGGCGCAAGGGGATCCATGCAAGGAGATCCAGATGTCCATGGCAGGGAATCTGCGGAAGGTCACGGGCCTCGACAAGGTCAGCGGCCTCCGCAAGGTGGCGCGGCTGGCACGGCGACACACCCGAGTCGACCTGAGCCACCCCGCCCGGTCCCCGCTGGGCTCGGCGGTAGTGAACTGCGTTGCTTACCAGGACGGCGCCAGGGTCCCCGGGGGCCGCGACCTGGTCGACACCGTGGAGCGGGTCCGCAAGCAGGACGACGGGTTCGTCTGGCTGGGACTGCACGAGCCGACGGACCAGGAGTTCGCGGGCATCGCAGACCTCTTCGACCTGCACCCCCTGGCTGTCGAGGACGCGGTGGAAGCCCATCAGCGCCCGAAGCTGGAGGCATACGGCGAAACGCTCTTCGCCGTCTTCAAGACGGTCTGCTACGTCGAGCACAAGGAACTGACGGCAACCAGCGAGGTGGTGAACACCGGCGAGATCATGGTCTTCGTCGGGGCCGACTTCGTCATCACCGTGCGGCACGGAAGGCACGGGTCCCTGGGCCCGCTGCGCGAGGAGCTGGAGGCCGATCCCCGTCAGCTCTCAAAGGGCCCGGCCACGGTGTTGCACGCGATCGCGGACCATGTGGTCGACGACTACGTGAATGTCACGGACTCGGCCCAGGCGGACATCGACCAGGTCGAGGCCGACGTCTTCGCCGAGAACGGCGCCCGGGCGGACGCGGGCCGCATCTACCAGCTCAAGCGTGAACTCCTGGAACTGAAGCGGGCCGTGGTTCCGCTCGCCCGCCCGGTCCAGGAACTCGCCACCCGCCCGATACGGGTGATCGACCCGGAGATACAGGCGTACTTCCGCGATGTCTCCGACCACCTGCTGCGGGTCACCGAGCAGATCGCCGCCTTCGACGAGCTGCTCAACTCCATCCTCCAGGCGCACCTGGCACAGGTGACGGTCTCGCAGAACGAGGACATGCGGAAGATCACTGCATGGGCGGCCCTCATCGCCGTGCCCACGATGGTCTGCGGGGTGTACGGCATGAACTTCGAGCACATGCCGGAACTGGGCTGGACGTTCGGCTACCCACTCGTCCTCGGCGTGATAGCCACCGCCTGCCTCGTCCTGTATCGGGGGTTCCGGCGCAGCGGCTGGCTGTGAGAGAACGAACCTGGGAGACCCCTCGCCCGGCAGGTCAGTCCGACCCCGCCCGTCCGCGCATCCGCCTGTCAACCCGGACCGGCGAACGCGCGGGCAGGCGGGCAGGCGGGCAGGCGGGCAGGCGGAGGTGCGCACCCGAGAACGAACGGGGCCCGGGATCGGGGGGACCCACGAGACCTGGGGGATCCATGAGCGCGGGAGGACCGACCAGGCAGGGAGGGAGGGAGGGAGGATCGACGACGTCAGCTCGTCGCGCTCCTCGCGTAGACGCTCTCGACCCAGGCGGCAAGTTGTTCGTCCGTCAGATGCTGGGCCAGGTCGGCTTCGCTGATCATGCCGACCAGTCGCTTGTTCTCGATCACGGGAAGCCGGCGGATCTGGTGCCCCTTCATCTCCTGGAGCACCTCGCCGACATCGGCGTTGGAGTCGATCCAGCGCGGGGTGCCCTGGGCCATCTCGCCCGCGGTGACCCGTGCGGGATCGTGGCCCATGGCCACACAGCCGATGACGATGTCGCGGTCCGTGAGGATGCCGCAGAGCCGTTCGTTCTCGTCGCTGATGGGCAGGGCTCCCACATGGAGCTCGCGCATCAGCTGGGCGGCGCGGTCCAGGGTCTCGTGGGCGGGAATCCACTGCGCACCACGGTGCATGATGTCTCCGGCGGTGGTCATGAAGTACCTCCCGGTGCCGGACGGCCGGCGCGGCGCGGAGAGCACCGCTAGTCCCGGCGCCCTACATTCTCGCCGCACCCTCGGAGAAACGCACCCGGAAGTTCCCGGAAGTTCCCGTTTTCGGGTCAGACCTCCTGGCTTCGAGCCAGGGGTTCTCCGTTTCAGGACAGTTCCAGGTCAGGGTTTCAGGTCAGTTCCAGGTCAGGTTTCAGGTCAGGTTTCAGGTCAGGCGGAGAAGCCGACGATCTTCTGCGGGACGACACGGATGATCACGCGGACCTCATCGCCCTTCTCTGCCGGAGGGTCGATGCCGAGGTACTTGCGGGAGAGCTCTCACCGAAGGAGAGCGTCATGACCATCAGCATAACTATATGCACGTGCATACAGAAGTGTTTTGAGTGACCGCTCGCGATCAGCCGTTCCAGGCAGGATGACGTGGGTCGTCGGCGCGTACCAGGACATCGGCCGTGGCGCCCGGGTCCGTCTCGGTCTCGTAGCGCGCGAAGGCAGGGAGGGTCCAGTGCTCGTCCTCGGGGGTGTGACGGCGGAGTGCACCCGGCGAGAGGAACACATGGACGCTGAGGTCGAAGGGGAACCAGTGGCGAAGGAGGAAGGGGCCGTGCAGCAACAGGGGGCTGTCTGGCGGGAGTTGGACATACGGGCTGCGGGTGGCCCGGTCGGTGGCCGGATCCCAGAGGTCGGGCAGGACCCGCCCGTCGCCACCGGGTTCGAGGGGGCCGAAGACCTCACGCCACAAGGCGCCGGTGTCGAACCAGCCCTCGTAGTAGGACTCCACGTCCTCGCGGCCGTATTCGAGCCGCACCGACGAGGGGCGCAGGAAGCCCTCCGTACCGACCACGAGCGAGGAGCGGCCTCGTATGCGGAGCGCCTCGGAGACGCGGTGCGCGAGTTCGCCGGGGCGGGCGGCCGGCGCTCCATCGAACGCGACGCGCGGCCAGGGGCCGCCGTCGTCCGGTTTCAGGTCGAGCAGCCGCTCGGCGAGGAGGTCGCCGAGCTTTTCCCAGGTGATCGCTTGGAGTCGCACGTAGCCATGATGT
Organism: Streptomyces sp. NPDC005808; assembly: GCF_042871385.1. Lineage (NCBI taxonomy): Bacteria > Bacillati > Actinomycetota > Actinomycetes > Kitasatosporales > Streptomycetaceae > Streptomyces > Streptomyces sp. NPDC005808. Next base: position 216,287 of record NZ_JBIAIK010000007.1, read on the forward strand.
CGCGATCGGGAGGCGTTCACGTGGGCGGCGAGGGGGCGCGGAATTGCGGAAGGCCCGTGGCGCTCCAGGTGCGGGCTGCGTCAAGGAGCGGGATGAGGGGCCACCGAGTGGCGTGACGGCATATTTGACGCGGGGCGGTTCTCGTCGTACACGGGGCGGGTTCAACGAGGGCTCGTCCCCGAATTGACTCTGAGGGCCAGTGCCAGAAGCATCGATCCTGGACAATTCGCCGGTGACGTAGATCCCGATGCGGACGGGGGATGAACCGCATATGGAACCGAGCGCAACTCCCCTGCGCCACACCGGACTTCTCGTCATCCAGCCGCTCAGGAAGCGGCAGTGCGCCGAGTGCCGGACCGGACCACTGGCGTTGCTGGTGCTGGAGGAAGGCGCGCCGCGTTGTCTGGACTGCGCGGATCTCGGGCATCTGGTGTACCTGCCGAGGGGCGACACCGCTCTGACGCGGAGGTCGCGGGAGGGGAGTGCGCTGTCGGCGGTGGTGGTGCGGTTCAACCGGCGCAGGAGCCGGTACGAGCGGCAGGGTGTGCTCGTCGAGGAGGCCGCGCTGGCCCGGGCCGAGGAGCGGTGTCTGGCGGACGCGGAGGCGCGGCATCGGCGCCGTGCTCGGGACGCGCGGCGGCGGGAGGATGAGGATCTGCGGTTCACGGACGCTTTCGCGCGGGAGATCCGCCGGATGTTTCCGGGCTGTCCGGCCGAGCGGGCGCGGGACATCGCCGCACACGCTTCGGTGCGTGGGAGCGGGCGGGTGGGACGCAGCGCCGCTGGTCGTGCGCTGTCCGAGGCGGCGGTGGCCGCGGCGGTCCGGGCGTCCGTCCGGCACACGGACACGCCGTACGACCAATTGCTGATGAGCGGGGTGCCTCGGCATGAGGCGCGGCGGCGGATCGCTGAGGTGGTGGAAACCACGGTGCGGGGGTGGCAAGCGGGGCAGGTGCCGCCTTGACGTCGGCCGGGGCGGCCTGGACGCTCCCGCATGCCCCCGCGCCCCTCAGCCATGGTCACCTCCGCCGTACGGGTTTTCACTTGTGGTGACAGCGGACTTCGGGTCGATGTGGGAGTGGACATGATCGATGGGCCGTACTTCGTGCTGACGTTGCTGGGTGTGCTCGGCTGTGGGCTGGTGGCCGGGGTGTTCTATGGGTTCTCGACGTTCGTGATGAGGGCGATCGCCGAGTTGCCTCCCGCGCAAGGGGTCGCCGCGATGAAGTCGATCAATGTGTTCGCGTTGCGCCCCGCGTTCATGCTGGCGTTCATCGGGTCGGCGCTGCTGTGCGCCGCCATCGCGGTGGTCACGTTCGTGCTGCTGCCGGACGAGGGGACGGTGGAGCTGTTGGTGGGCAGCGCGCTGTATCTGGTCGGGTGTTTCGGAGTGACCATCGCCGCGAACGTCCCACGCAACGACGCGCTCGCCAAGATGGACCCCGGCAGCCCGGAGGCAGTCGCCTACTGGCCCGCGTACGTGCGCGAGTGGTCGATGTGGAACCACCTCCGCACGGCCGCCGCGGCCGCCGCGTCCATCTCCTACGTCCTCGCCCTCGCCTGAGCCGAAGCCGAAACCGAAGTCGGAAACGGAACCAGGGCCGGAACCGGAACCGGAACCGGGGCCGAAGCCGGATCTGGAGCCGAAGCAGAAGCCCGAGCCGGAGCGGAAAGCAAGCGGAAAAGCTGGCGGACCCGCAAGCCGAGACCGCAAGCAGGGCCGCGAGCTGAGCGGCGTGGTCCGCGGCGGCGTCGTATCGTGGCGGGAAAGGTGTGCCGCCCTGAGGCCGTGGGCCGAAGACGTCCGACGACGGTGCGGCGCCGCGCCCGTCGCGTACGCAAGGGAGACGGCCATGGCCGATCCCAAGGGATTCATGACCACACCCCGCGAGGAGTACCCGCGTCGGCCCGTCGAGGAACGGGTGCGGGACTGGAACGAGGTGTACGTCCCCGGAGCACTGCTGCCGATCATCAGCAGGCAGGCCGACCGGTGTATGGACTGCGGGGTCCCCTTCTGCCATGAGGCCTGCCCGCTGGGCAACCTGATCCCCGAGTGGAACGATCTCGTCTCCCGGGAGGACTGGCGGGCGGCGAGCGACCGGCTGCACGCCACGAACAACTTCCCCGAGTTCACCGGGCGGTTGTGCCCCGCGCCGTGCGAGGCGGGCTGCGTGCTCGCGATCAACCAGCCCGCGGTCACCATCAAGAACGTCGAGGTCGCCATCGCCGACCGCGCCTGGGCGGACGGGCTCACGCCGCCGCGCCCACCGGACCGGCTCTCCGGACGGACCGTCGCGGTCATCGGTTCTGGACCCACCGGGCTTGCCGCGGCACAGCAGTTGACGCGGGCCGGGCACACCGTGGCCGTGTACGAGCGGGCCGACCGGATCGGCGGGCTCATGCGGTACGGGATCCCGGCGTTCAAGATGGAGAAACGGCATCTGGACCGGCGGCTGGGTCAAATGCGCGCGGAGGGAACGAAGTTCCGTACGTCGACGGCGGTCGGGCGGGACATCGGGGCGGCGGAGCTACGGGCACGCTATGACGCCGTCATCCTCGCCGTGGGCGCCACTGCCTGGCGTGAACTCCCGGTACCGGGGCGGGAGTTGCAGGGCATCCACCAGGCGATGGAGTACCTCCCGTTCGCCGACCGGGTCTGCGAGGGCGACCTGGAGACATCGCCGCTGTCCGCCGCGGGCAAGCACGTCGTCATCGTCGGGGGCGGGGACACCGGCGCCGACTGTCTGGGGACCGCGGTGCGTGAGGGCGCGGCGTCCGTGACCCAGCTGGACATCTATCCGCTGCCGGAGGCGGAGCGTGACCACGACTCCGAGCCCTGGCCGACGTACCCGAAGATCTACCGGCTCTCGGCCGCGCACGAGGAGGCCGACGCGCTGGGGACGGCGCCCGCGGCGCACGCGGACGCGCGGCTCTTCGCGGCGTCCACACTCCGCTTCACCGGGGACGCGGCGGGGCACGTCGGCTCGCTGCATCTCGTCGAGGTGGACGCCGGGCGCCGTCCGGTGCACGGTTCCGGGCGGACACTCCCGGCCGACCTGGTGCTGCTCGCGCTCGGCTTCTCCGGGCCCGACCGCCACGACGGGCTGATCGACCAGCTGGGCCTGGCTCTCGACCCGCGGGGCACGATCACCCGCGACGCGGAGTTCGCGACGAACGTCCCCGGGGTGTACGCCGCAGGGGACGCGGCCCGCGGCCAGTCCCTCATCGTGTGGGCCATCGCCGAGGGCCGCTCGGTGGCGGCCGCGGTGGACCGCCGGCTGACGGGCGGCGACTCGCGACTGCCGACGCCGATCGGGCCGTACGACCGCCCAATGTCGGTGTAGCGACCCGCGTCAGTCACACACACCAGTCATCCGCATCAATCGCACGCGTCAGCGGCGTTCGTCCGTGCCCGCCATCTTCGCCGTCGAAAGCGCCACCCGGTTCCAGGTGTTGATCGTGAAGATCAGGGCCAGGACGTGGGCCAGTTCCCGGTCGTCGAAGACGGCGGCGGCCTGCGCGTAGACGTCGTCCGGGACCCCTCCGTCGGCGACCAGGGTGACGGCCTCCGTGAGGGCGAGGGCGGCGCGCTCCCTCTCCGTGAAGAAGTGACGGGCCTCGCGCCACACCGCGACCATGTGCAGCCGGTCCTCGCTCTCGCCGGCCTTGCGGGCGTCGTTGGTGTGCATGTGGAGGCAGTACGCGCAGTGGTTGATGTGCGAGGCGCGAATCTGGATGAGCTCGACGAGGGCGGGGTCGAGCCCGTCGCGGGCCGCCGCGTCGAAGCCGATGAGCGCCCGGAAGACCTTCGGGGCGGACTTCGCGAAGTCGAGACGGGCGTTGTCGGTCACGGCCGCTCCAGCAGCCTCGGCGACGCTCGTAGTCGTGTTCATCTTCGGGTTCGTGTTCGTGTTCGTCGTCATGACCATGAATCTACGGGGCTGAAAGACCCACTGTAGGGTGCATTTCCGTGGACGAATCATGGGTCAATTCTGCCGAGCGGATCGGTGCTGACCTGCACCTGCATCTGGACGTAGCCGGGTCCGGAGGGCGCCGGGCCGCGCTCATCGGTGCCCTGCGCGAGGCCGTACGCAGCGGCAGGCTCGCACCGGGCACACGGCTGCCGCCGTACCGCTCGCTCGCCGCCGACCTGGGTGTCGCGCGCAACACCGTCGCCGACGCGTACGCGGAGCTCGTCGCCGAGGGCTGGCTGACCGCCCGGCAGGGCTCGGGGACGCGGGTCGCCGTGCGGGCCCAACCGCTGGGCTCCCCCGCGCGCGTAGCGAAAAAGACGCCTCCACGCGCGCGTGGACCCCGGCACGACCTGCGGCAGGGCACCCCGGACGCGTCGTCGTTCCCGCGCACGGCGTGGCTCGCGTCCTACCGGCGGGCCCTCCAGCACGCACCCAGCGAGGCCTTCGGGCCAGGTGATCCCGCCGGCCGCGTCGAACTGCGTCACGCACTCGCCGACTACTTGGCACGCGCGCGTGGCGTGCGCACGGAGCCGGGCCGGATCGTGATCTGCTCCGGCTTCGCGCATGCCCTGCGGCTGCTCTTTCCCGCGGTTCTACGGGGCCCACTCGCCGTCGAGTCGTACGGCCTCGGCTTCCACCGCGAGCTGCTGGCCGCCGCGTCCGTACGGACCGTGCCGCTGCCCCTGGACGAAGACGGTGCCCAAGTCGGCGAGTTGGGCCGGGAACGGGCCGTACTGCTCACGCCCGCGCACCAGTTCCCGACCGGTGGCCCGCTGCACCCCGAGCGACGTACCGCGGTGATCGACTGGGCAGGCGCGCGTGGCGGCGTGATCCTGGAGGACGACTACGACGGGGAGTTCCGCTACGACCGCAAGCCGGTCGGTGCCGTGCAGGGCCTGGACCCGGAGCAGGTCATCCACATCGGCTCGGTCAGCAAGACCCTGTCGCCCGCGCTGCGGCTCGGCTGGATGGTCCTTCCGGAGCGGTACGTCGGTGCCGTGCTCGCGGTCAAGGGTGAACGGGAGGCGTGGGCGGGCGTACCCGACCAGCTCGCGCTCGCCGACTTCATCGACTCCGGGTCCTACGACCGCCATGTGCGGCGCATGCGGCAGCGGTACCGGGGGCGCCGTGACCGTCTCGTCGCCGCTCTGGCCGCACGGGCACCGCACATCGAGGTCACCGGTGTCGCGGCCGGCCTGCACGCGGTGCTGCGGCTGCCGCCGGGGACCGAGCAGTCGGCCGTCAAGGGCGCCGTCTGGCAGGGCGTAGCGCTGGACGGGCTGGGCGAGTTCCGGCACCCGGAGGCGTTGATGCCGGCGCCGGACGGGCTCGTGGTGGGGTACGCGACGCCTGCCGAGCATGCCTATGGGGCGGCACTTGACGCGTTGTGCGGGGTACTGCCGCCGGCGTGACCCTGTCGGTCATCGGTCATCGGCCATCGGCCATCGGTCATCGGTCATCGGCCATCGGTCATCGGCCATCGGCCATCGGTCATCGGTCATCGGCCATCGGTCATCGGTCATCGGCCATCGGCCATCGTCGGCCGGAAAGTGACCTCCACCTGACATACAGCGCACCCACCGTGCGTGGAGTCGACGCGGCCGGAGCCGCTCACCGCGCGCACGCAGCCGGCTCGAGCCCGAGCCACCCACCGCACGCAGTCGACTCAAGCCCGAACCACCCACCGCACACACGGCCAGCTCAAGCCGAAGTCACGGCTTGCGGCCCACCGCCGCGTACCCCGGCACCGGCTCGTCGCCCTCCGTCACGATGACCACGCCCAGTTCCGGCTTCCAGTCGGCGAGCAACACCACGCCGGGCTCGACCAGTTCGAGGCCGTCGAAGAAGCGGGCGATCTCCGCGCGGCCCCGCAGTGCCATGGTCAGGCCGCGCCTGCGGTACAGCTCAGCCGCCATGGCGGCCTTCTCCTTGTCGAACTCGCCCGAGGCGTGGGACAGCATCAGGTAGCTGCCGGAGGGGAGTTCGGCCAGCAGACGGTCGACGAGTTCGTAGGCACCGTCCTCGTCAGGGATGAAATGCAGCAGCGCGACGAGCGAGAGGGCCACCGGCTGGGTGAAGTCCAGGACTTTCCGGGCCTGTTCGAGAATCCTGTCCGGATCCCGCACATCGGCCTGGACGTACTCGGTGACACCCTCGTCCGTGCCGCGCAGCAGGGCCACCGCGTGGGCAAGCACGATGGGATCGTTGTCGCAGTAGACGACGCGCGCGTCGGGTGCGACCCGCTGGGCGATCTGATGGAGGTTGGGCTCGGTGGGGATGCCGGTGCCGATGTCCAGGAACTGCCGGATGCCGCTCTGGGCCAGCCAGCGAGTGGAACGGTGCATGAAGGCGCGGTTGATCTGCGCCATGACCGGCACCCGGGGATCGACGGCGAGGAGCTGATTGGCCATCTCCTCGTCGACGGGGTAGTTGTCCTTGCCGCCGAGGAACCAGTCGTACATCCTCGCGGGATGCGGTTTGCTCGTGTCGATCTCGATGGGGCCCTGCCCGGTCATGACGTTCTCCGTAGGTCCATGCGATGCGTGCCGTGACGCGTGCCGTCACGCGTGCCGTGGCAAGCGATCATGTCGGCGTCGACACAGTGGTCAAGTCGGCGCCACGATTAGGGAGTTGAGGCAGAAGTAAGCAGAGGTACGCAACGGATCAGGACAGCAGGAAGTCCGCCTCACCGGCCTTGGCACCCTGGATGAACGCGGTCATCTCGCCGGGCGTGTAGATCAGTGCGGGCCCGTCCGGGTCCGCCGACTGGCGGACCGCGATGCGCCCGTCCGCGAGCTTCATCGCCTCCAGGCAGTTGCCACCGTTGCCGCCGCTCCACGGCTTGTGCCAGCCCTCGCTGCCCAGTTCACGGGCGGGCATTCCGTTGTAGATGCGCGCATTGCGTATCCGCGGCCTCATGCGTTCCATTCACAGCTCCTTGCGGAGATCCCGAAGGATCTCCTTCGTGCGATGTGCAGTAGCGGCCTGAGCCGCCATACGGTCCATGACCTCGAGGTGGGTCGCCACCTCAGAGCGCGCGTCCAGGTAGACGGCGCCGGTCAGGTACTCGCTGTAGACCATGTCCGGGAGTTCCGGCACGGCGAAGCGGAAGAGCACGAAGGGCCCGTACGTGCCGGGGTGCGGTCCCGAGGAGAACGGGATCACCTGCAGCGTCACGTTGGGCAGCTTCATGACCGCGAGCAGCTTGTCGATCTGGGCGCCCATCACCTCCGGGCCGCCGATGGGACGGCGCAGGGCCGTCTCGTCCATCACGGCCCAGACCCGCGGGGCGTCCGCGCGGGTGAGCAGATCCTGGCGTTGCATGCGCAGCGCCACGTGCCGCTCGATGTCCTCGGGTCTGGTCTGGCCGATGGCGCCGGCCTTCAGGACACCACGCGCGTACTCCTCGGTCTGCATGATTCCGGGAACGAAGTGAGGTTCGTACTGCCGGATGAGGGCGGCCGCGCCCTCCAGGCTGACGTACATCGAGAACCAGCCCGGCAGGATGTCGTGGAACCGCTGCCACCAGCCGGGTTTGTTGGCGTCCTCGGCCAGCAGGACGAAGCCCTCGGCCTCCTCGTCGGAGACGCCGTACGACTTCAGGAGGAGCTGGAGGTAGGGGATCTTGAGGGAGACCTCGGCCATCTCCATCCGGCGGACCGTGGCGGGTGCGACACGGAGGATCCGCGCGGCCTCCTCACGCTTGAGGCCCGCACGTTCGCGCAGGTCAAGCAGACGCCGACCCAGAACGACCTGGCCGACCGTCGGCGCGGACCGCGGTTCACTCACGTCCCACCTCCGTAAAAAAGTCTGACAGCCGGTTCACAGTGCCCTGACAGCCCGGACGGCGCCGTTCGGGGTCCTTTTCGACGATCCCAACTGGCGCCGCCCGGCGTGCTGTTGCGAGCAGTGTGCCACGCGCCTTCACGGAGTCACACGGCACTCTGCATTTTTCATAGTGACTCTTGCCAAGTGTTCACGGCGGGGCGATAGTGGCAAGCGTGACTCCGTCCGTGCCCTTAGGAACAGACGCCGCCGAGGACCGCTTCGGTCCCGGCGCCGCCACCCAGGACCGGCTTGGTCCCGATGCAGCCGAGGACCGATCCGGTCTCCGCGCCGACGCGGGGCCCCGCCCCGGCCTGGCCGCCGAGCGCCGATTCCGCTTCGAGCTGGCCGCACACCCGGGCTCCGTGGCCCGGGCCAGACGCCTGACCGACGCCTGGCTGTCCGGCTGGGCGGTGTGCGAGGACACCTGCGACACGGCGACCCTCGTCATATCCGAGCTGGTCACCAACGCCATCGTGCACACCGCCGGTGAGCGCGTCTTCTGTGAGCTGCATCACGCCGAAGACCTGGTGCGGATAGCGGTACGTGACGAGGGGTGCGCTCCTGGTCAGCCGCGCCCCTGGCCGCAGCGGCCCGAGGAGGAGCACGGGAGGGGATTGCTCCTCGTCGGCGCCGTCTGCAGAGCCTGGGGAGCTCAGGAGACCGGCCCCGGGCTGCTGGTCTGGGCGGAGCTGGAGCACCCGGGGGACCGCCGTTCGCCCGACCGGCTCGACGCGGACACCGAGGCCCGGTTCGACCTGGGATGGAGCGCGAAGAAGCCACAGGCCGACGGCCGGGGCACGGGGACGGAAGCGTCCTGGGGAACGGGGACCGAATGAGTGCCAGGGGTACGTTGGCCGCGGGACCCGGAGCGCCGGTTCTCAGCCTGGACACCCTGGTCCGCCTCAAGCGCGCTCAGTGGGCGCCCGGACCGGCCAGACGTCTCCCGGTGCCCCAGGGCATGACCCTGCCGCTGGGCTGTGACGCGGTTTCCGTGCCGGCCCGGTTCGGTCCGCTGCTGCTGCCGCGGCTGCCCCGCGTGGGCTGCGTCTACGCCGACCGGGCGAACTGGTGGTGGATCGTCCCCTCGGACTCCGATGTGGCCCTGGACTGGCCGGCCCCCGCGTACTACGCCACGGGCGCGGTCATCCCCGACGCGCCCGACGCTCCGGGGCTCATCCACAAGCCCGCCGGCACCGTTCCGTACACCCCGCCGATCCCGCTCTATCTGGCCCTGTGCCGGGTGATGGGAACGACACCCGTCTGGTCGCGTCCGATCAGCGCGTAGGGGCCGACTCAAGGCGTAAGGGCCAGGCTCACGCGCTGGACCCCGGCGCAGCGCGGAGAGCTCACCTCGGCCCCCGGCCCAGCACGGAGAGATCACCTCGGCGCGCGGGCCCCCGGACCCAGCACGTAGGTCTCAGCTGAGCCCGTGGCGCCCGGCTCGGCTCAGAGGGCCCGGCGCAGCGCGTAGGACCCCGTCTGCGCCGGCTCCACCACCGCGCGCGCTCCGGACGTGACCCGAGTGCATCGATTGCCGTAAAACTCCGTCGCCGCCCCGGGTGGAGCGCACCGTTCCTGGGGAATGCACCGTGCGTCCACTCTCGGGGGAGGCCAACGGTGCGGATACGGGCGAAGAAGCGGCGCGGCGACGACAAACCGGCACCCTCCGAATCGGAGCATCTGCTCTTCGGCGGACCGCTCCGCTACGACATGGGCTGGTCGCAGCACGCCGACGCGTTCCTGGAGCTGAACTTCCGCGCCATGGTGACGCGGTTGCCGTCCCTCCTCGCGTCCAGTTTCCGGCTCGCCTGGACGGCGGACCGCCGCGCCGCCCGGATCGTGCTGACCGCCGAGCTGTCCCGCGGCATGGCTCAGGCGGTGAGTCTGCTGGCCGTCAACAGCGTGCTGGGCCGGCTGATGACGAACGGACCGGTCGAGGGCCGGCTGCGCGGCGCCCTCCCGGCACTGGTCACGGTCGCCGTCGTCATGCTGTTCGCCGCACTGCTGCGCGCCGCGTCGACGTACGCGACGGGTCGGCTGGAGCCGAAGGTCGAGCGGGTCGCGACCGAGCTGTATCTGGAACGGGCGGCGGCGGTGGAGCTGGCCGCCATCGAGGACGACGCCTTCCACAAGCTGCTGGACACCGCTCAGTACGGAGCCCGGTCGGCCCGGAGCATGATCACGATCGCCGCCCGGGTGGTGAACGCGATGATCTCGCTGTGCGCGGCGGCCGGCGTCCTCACCGTGCTGCACCCCGCGCTGCTGCCGCTGCTCGTGACAATGACGCTGCCGAGCGCCTGGAGCGCGCTGACGATCGCCCGGCGCCGCTACGAGTCGTTCCACACCTGGGTGCAGCACGCCCGCGCCGGGCACCTCATCAGCAGCCTGCTCACCGAGCCCGCCGCGGCCCCGGAGATCCGGGTGCACGGTGTCGGGCCGTTCCTGCTGCGCCACTTCCGCTCGATGTCGGAGAGCGCGGAGGCCGAACAGGCGCGCCTGGCCCGGCTTTCCGCCCGTACCGGCCTGATCGCGGCGGCCTGGACGGGGCTGGCCACAGTGGCGACGTACGCGACCCTCGGCGGACTGCTGCTGGCCGGCGCGATGGCACTCTCCGTCGCCGGTACGGCCGTCATCGCGATCCGCACCGGCTCCGCGAGCCTCGGCACGCTCGTCCTGGAGATCAACTCCCTCCACGAAGAGGGCCTGTTCGTGGGCGACCTGCAACGTATGTACGTCGAGGCGGCCGAACGCGCGATCCCCCTGGGCGGCGATCCGCTCCCCGCAGATCCGCGCGAAATACGCTTCGAGAACGTCACGTTCACCTATCCGGGCTCCTCGACCCGGCCCGCACTCGCGGACGTGACCCTCAGCGTGCCGCTCGGCAAGATCGTGGCGCTCGTCGGCGAGAACGGCTCGGGCAAGACCACCCTGGTGAAACTGCTCGCGGGCCTGTACGCGCCCGAGCACGGCCGGATCCTGTGGGACGACGTCGACGCGGCGACCGCGGACCGGCACCAACTCGCCGAGCGCATCGCGATGGTGGCACAGGACTTCAAACGCTGGCCGTTCACCGCCCGCGTCAACGTCGCGGTCGGCCGCGCCTCGGCGCCGCTCACCGACGAGCGCCTCACCTCATCGGTGGCCGAGGCCGGGGCCGAGGACGTCGTGGCGGATCTGCCCCGCGGCCTCGACACCCTCCTGGCCCGCGGCTTCAGCGGCGGGCACGAGCTGTCGGGCGGACAGTGGCAGCGGCTCGGCATCGCACGGGCCGCCTACCGGCGCGGCGCCATCCTGATCGTGGACGAACCCACGGCGGCACTCGACGCCCGGGCCGAGCTGGAGGTGTTCGAGAAGATCAGGGCGCTCGCGGGCACCGGCCAGACCGTCATCCTCATCACGCACCGGCTGGCGTCCGTGCGCCACGCCGATCTCGTACACGTCCTCGACCAGGGCCGCCTCGTGGAGTCCGGCAGCCCGGCGGAACTCCTGGCCGCCGGGGGCGTCTACGCGGAGCTGTACTCGCTCCAGGCGGAACAGTTCACGTCGAAGGTCCCGGCGAGGAAAGCCGGCTGATTCCGATGCCCCGAACAAGAAAGCCGACCCCGACCTGGGAAGCCGATCGCCCCGCCGGGAGGGAACCCCCAGGACGGCCCGCGGCCTCACTCAACGAGCTCAGCGGCCCGGACAACCACCAGGAACGCGTCTGTCGACAGATCCATGACCACCTCGGCGGCCTGACCTTCCAGACGGCGCGCCTGCGCGAATTCCTCCGCGGGCCACGACCCGCGCGGCCCACCTGCGGGAAAGCGCTTCAGCACCGTTCGCCCGTTCACCTTGCACCTCCATGTAGCGCTGCTCTCGTAGAGTTAAACGCCCTTCATGGGGTGAACGACTCGTGAAGTAACAGTACTGAGACTTAGTCGACACGTGATCTCGGGTTCAGTGTGAGGTAGCTCTCGCTTCGGCACGCCCCGTGTGAGTCGTCGTGTCGTAGTGTCGTCGTTTCAGTCCGCGTACTCGTCGTGGTAACGGATCCGTTCACTGCCTGCGGGCGCCCCCAGCGCAGATGAGCGCCCCCTGGGCTCCTCCCACTCCTCCTGCCTTCCCAGCGCGGTCAGGTCCAGCAGGCTGGTCGTGGAACCGATCCCGTCGAGTCCTCGCTCGTATGTCGAATACGTGTGGAAGACGCGGTCACGGTCCCGCAGGAAGCAGCTGATGCCTGGCCGCTCGTAGGGCTCTTCACCGCCGAAGGATGCCTGGAAGTCGTAGTTGAACTCGTTGTCGTAAGACGAGTACCACGGCACCGTCCAGCCCATGCGTGCCTTGAAGGGGAGGATTTTCGTGTGCGGCGCGCGGGACACGGCGGCGAACTCGGTGCCCCGGGCCCGCAGATGCGCGAGGTGACCGATCTGGTCGAGGAATGCCGAACAACTACGGCATCCGGCGGCCCACTCCGGCGCGAACATGAAGTGGTAGACGACGAGTTGATTCCGCCCGTCGAAGAGGTCGAGCAGTGTCGCCTTCCCGTCGCCGCCCTCGAACACGTACTCCTTGTCGATCTCGACCATCGGCAGCCCACGGCGCTCCGCGTTGAGCGCGTCCCGCGCACGCGTGGCGGCCTTCTCCTTGGCCAGCAGTTCTTCACGCGCCGCGCGCCACTCGTTGCGCGACACGATCTGCGGAAGCGTCATCTGCCCCTCCTACGAAAAACGGTGCCTTCGTGAGGTGGACCGGAGGCAGCAGCGGAACTCATCGGAGGGAACGGAGAAATTCTGAAATCGGCCCCTACGTCTCTGGATTCAGCCGAATTCCGTACGCCACCGGAAGCGCGAGCAGTCCGCGGGCGCGCACGGAGGGACGCCTCCACACATGGGCATGACTCCGCCCTGGCCAGAGCGGATCAGGCGTCGTACTCATGGATTCGCTTCCCGTGACTCCGGTCGATCAGGGCGGGCAGCCGCTCGCCCAGCTCCCTTACGGTGGACGGCAGATCAAGCGTGAGCAGCTCGCGATCCCGCATCACCACACGTCCGTCGACGATCGTCGTCCGTACGTCCGAGGAGCGGGCGCTGTGCACGAGTGTGGCAGCGAGGTCGTGCACGGGCTGGGTGTGCGGACCGGTGAGGTCGACGAGGATGATGTCGGCCCGCCGCCCGGGCGCGAGGCGGCCGATCCGCTCGCCGAGTCCGACGGCCCGCGCGCTCTGCAGCGTGGCGTGGTGCAGAGCTTGACGCGACGTCAGCCACCTCGGGTCGCCCTCGGTCGACTTCTGGACGAGCGAGGTGAGCGCCATGGACTCCCACACGTCCAGGGAGTTGTTCGAGGCGGCCCCGTCCGTGGCGAGCCCGACGGGAACACCGATCTCGCGCAGGGCGCGCACCGGTGTCGGGCCCCAAGCGAACTTCAGGTACCCACGGGGCGCGGTCGCGACGGCGACGCCTCCCGCCTGCCCCGCGCGCTCCAGCACCGGCAGGTCGCGCTCGACGATTCCGGTGCCGTGCGCGATGAGCACGCTGGTGCCGGTGGAGAGGATCCCGGTCCGCTCCAGGATCTCGATCGGTGTGCGACCGTGCCGGGCAAGGCTGTTGTCGGTCTGGTCGCGGCTCTCGGAGGCGTGGAGGTGCACAGGAAGCCCGTGCGCGCGGGCGATTTCGGCGGTCGCGGCGAGGTCGGCGTCGTCCACCGTGTACGGGGCGTGCGGGGCGAGTGCGGTGGTGATGCGGCCGTCCGCCGATCCCCGGTGCCGCAGCGCGAACTCCATTGACTTCGCGCGGCCTTCGGGGCCCCCCGAGGAGAAGAACGCCTCCCCCAGATGCGCGCGCAGCCCGGTTTCCGCCACCACGGCGGCGACGATGTCCATCGAGAAGTAGTGGTCGGCGAAGCAGGTGACCCCACCGCGGATCATCTCGGCGCAGGCCAGCCGCGCGCCCAACTCCACATCCTTCTCGGTGAGGTTGGACTCGATCGGCCAGATGAAGTCGTTGAACCACTCCTCGGCGGGCAGGTCCTCCGCGATGCCGCGCAGCGCGACCATCGGCGAGTGGGTGTGGCAGTTGATGAGGCCGGGCATCGCCACCTGGCCGCGGGCGTCGATGCGCTGGGCGGCGTCCACTCGCGGATCGCCGCTTGTGACGGCTTCGATGACCCCTCCCCGTACGACGATCGAGGCGTCCTCGACGAAGGCGATCCCCTCGTGCTCTTCGTGCACGAGGGCGGTGCATCCGGTGATGACGAGATCGGCGGGGTCCTGTGCGCGGGTGGACGGGGTCGCGGGAGACGGCGTCATTGCGTCACCGTACGACGGGGGCGCGGCGCGGGGGCACCTGAACCTCGGATCTCGCGGAACTCGCGGAACCGCCGGACCCCCGGAACGGCCGGGAGCCACGGAACGGCCGGGAGCCACGGAACCGCCGGGACTCCTGGAATCGGGATCGCGGAACCGGGATCGCGTTTCTCGTGCCGGACGCGGGACAGCAGCGATTCGCGGCTGTTCGCGGCATCCCGGTGCCGGCCATCACACAGCGATGCGGATTTCCGGTGCTCGGCCGTGCTTCACGCGCAGCCTCGCCCGTACCCGCCCCTCGGCCAGTTCGCCGAGGAGTTCGGCGATCCGCTCGCTGTGGCGGGGAGTGAGGCACCCGGTGTCGTCGAGTTGCACGGCGCACGCGGTCGTCGTGTCGACGAGCCGTTCGAGGGTGACCGCCACCGCGTCCGTACCCTCCGCGTGCCGTGCGAGGGCGGGGAGTTCGGCCGCGGTGAGGTCGATCGCGGCCTTCGCCTCGGCGAGCGCGCGATAGGCCTCGCGCCGCAGGGCCCAGCGTCCGGCCCGGTCGTCCGTCGTGTCGTCGCTCAGCACATGCGCGAGATAGGCGTCGGCCGCCTCAATGGCACGGGCGAGCCGGGCCCGTACCGTCCCTCCGCGCTGTCCGAGCGCCGGCAGATGCCCTACGAGCAGCACGATCCCGCAGGCCAGCAGCGTCTCGCTGATGCGGCTCCAGGCGGCCGGCGGCTCGCCCGCCACCATGACGAGGGCGAGTACGAGGACGGTGACCACGGCGGTCTGCGCGGCGAAGTGCCGCGTGGCGACGGGAATCAGGGCGCCGCAGACTGCCACGGCGACGATGAGCCCGGCGGGCCTGGGCAGCAGCGCGGCGAGCCCGGCGAAGACGAGGGCACCCAGCACCGTGCCGGCCGCCCGGCACAGCACGCGCGAGGCGAGCGGCCCGAGATCGGGCTTGACGAGGAAGACGGCGGTCGCGGGGAGCCAGTACCAGTGGGAGTGGTCCCCGGACCACGGGGCGTGCTGCAGGGCCTGCGCCACGCCCGCGCTGGCACCGAAACAGAGGGCGACGCGGAGCCCGTACTCACGCCCTCCCAAGCCGAAGGCGGTGCGCATGAGGGACCGGGCGGTACGACGCCGGGTGTGCAGGTTCTTTCCCGTGCCGCCTCCGTCGAAGGCATCCGCGGCGTGGAGCAGGGCGTCGTCGAGGGCGCGGAGAGCAGGCGCCGAACGAGCCGGCGCGGGCAACGGTCCGGTGTGCGTACCGGTCCGCACGGCGGCGGCGAGCCGCCGGGGTCCCTCCGCGGCCCGCGCGGGCACTGTCTCTCCCACCCAGGCGAGCGCGGTCGCGGCCTCGGCGAGCGGCAGCGCGGCGGTGTACTGCGCGTGCAGCCGCCGCTCGGCCCCGGAGCTGGCATACCGCCGCAGCCGGGGCCCGGCGAGGGCGTCCTGTGCGTGATCGAGCGCGGCGGTCAGTGCCACCCGGCGAGCGGTCGCGTCCGTCCCCCCGGCGGCTACCAGCAGCTCGGCGATCGCGTCGTACACCGCGCCGACGGCGTCCCGCTCACCGTCGAACCGGTAGTCACCGGCGGTGGGCCTGGTCGTCGGCAGCGCGAGCCGCAGGGCGAGCAGCCAGCCGGCTCCGGCGAGGTAGAACAGCGCACGCTGCCAACCGGGTTCGGGGAGCGGCATCCCGGCCCCGATGGCCGCGGCAACGAGCAGCTGCGTCCCGGCACCCGAGGAGACCGGCCCGACGGCACTCACACCGCCGGCGACAAGACCGAGCAAGGTGAGGAGCAGGGTGAGCGTCACCGCCTCGACATGCTCGCCGGCGTACGACCCGACGAGCAGCCCACCGGCCCCCGCGAGGGCAGGTACCCCAAGTCTCTTGACGGCGGTCCGCCGGCTCCCCGGCCGGTCGTTGAACCCGGCCAGCATGGCGCCGAGCGCGGCGACGACTCCGACGGACGGCCGGCCGGCGACCACCGCCGCGAGCAGCACGGGCCCGGCGGCCAGCGCACCCCGGACGACCGCGCTCCAGGGAACCGGTCCGCCCTGTGCCCGCAGGGCATGGGCGAGCCAGGGAGGTACGGCGACGCTGGGGAGTGCCACGGGGCTCCTGTCGGTCGAGGGCGGGGGTTGCCTTCGGGCGACGTCGGCCTGGCTGGCGTGCTGTCCACGGTAAACGGCGTTGCTGGAGGGAAGCGGGCGCAAGCGTTTCAGCGAGGTGACACTTCACGGGGATGCCGCGACCTTTATGTACGCAACTCCTGTGCGAAGGGCGCCCGGGGCGCCGCCCCGAAGTGGCACCTCCAGCCGCCCCTCGCCCCCTCCGCTTTCGGCTCCAGCAACCCTCGGCTCCTCTGCTTGCGGCTCCAGCCGTCCTTCCCCCTCCGCTCTCGGCTCCGGCGGCCGCTGTCAGTGGCACGCGCTCTAATGGGAGATGTCGTCACAGAGCGTCACGACTGCTGCTGGCTACCGGGGGAGGTGGCGAACGTGGGTTACGAAGAGGACGGGCAGAGGTACGTGTCCGTGGCCGGACTGCGGGCGCGGGGGTGGACCGGCGCGATAGTGCATCGGCTACTGGGGCCGCCGGACCGGCTCAGTGTCGACCCGCGACGGAGGTCGGCCCCGCACACCCGCCTCTACCGTGTCGAGCGGGTCGAGGCGGCCGAGCGCAGCGAGATCTTCCGGAGCGTGGCGGACACCGCGGCCCGGCGATCCGACCTGGTTCGAGCAGCCTTGGAGCGGCGACGACAGGAAGTACTGGAACGCATCCGAGTGGAGCCGATCGAGGTACCGCGCCTCGACCCGGGCAAGCTGGCGCTGCGGGCCATGGAACACCGGGCGCGGAAGGAGTACGCCGCGCTCGACGCGGACGGTTCCATGCCATCCGGACGCGCTGGACCCACCACGCCCGGGTCCACAGGCCGCGCCACGCCTGGATCCACAGGCCGCGCCACGCCTGGATCCACAGGCCGCGCCACACCCGGCTCCGCCCCCGTCGGCCACCAGGTCTCCCCCTCCCCATCCCCCACTCCCACCCCCGGCGGAGTCACCTCACCCACCGACGCTCCCGGCGCTGCGCCGCCCGTCGCCTCCGGCGGTCACCGTGCCTCCCTCGCTCCCTGGAAGGTCGACTACCTGCGATATCGACTGGCCCACTACGACCGACTACTCGACGGACTCCCGGGGCACGGCCGCTTCTCCGCACGGGCCACGGCCGTCGCACTGTTGCGGCGGCGGATCTTCGAGGCCATCGCCGAGGCCTACCCGGCCCTTGCGGAGGAATGCGAGCGCCAGGCGCGTGCTCAAGGGCTCAATGCACCGCCCCGGTGAGGTCCACTCTGTCTGTTCCTCACGCGTCCAGGCCGACGGCGGCCGGCCGGGGGCGCGCACGTTCAGGCCGACTACCCCTCGACGGTGCGGCACCTCTTCGGTGAGGACGAGAAACCCCGGTAGCGGAACCGAGCTGGAGGAAGCACGCTTTCGGAATCCGTCAGCGGAGGGCGTACTTGTCCGTTGCCGCCACCAGGGCGTCCACAACGCCCGCCGCCCCCATGGTGTGCCCCACGTCGTCGATCAGGGTCAACTCGCTCCCGGGCCAGGCCTGATGGAGGCGCCACACCGTGCCCAGCAGGTTGCCGAAGTCCAGGCTGCCCTGGACGAGGGTGCCGGGGATGCCCTTGAGCAGGGGCGCGTCCCGGAGCACCACGCCCTCGTCGTTCCCCTCCCCCAGGAAGTGGTCGCTGCCGAAGTAGTGCGTGACCGTGCGGGCGAATCCCATACGGAACACGGGGTCCTCGTAACGCTCCGCAGAACGCGGTGGCGCGGGAACGATCGCCGTCTCCCAGTCCGTCCAGGCACGCGCCGCCCGCGCCCGCACGCCGGGGTCGGGCGACTCGAGCAGCCGGCTGTACGCGGCAGCGAGGTTCCCCTCCCGCTCGCCCTCCGGCAACTCCGCGCGAAACCGCTCGAAAGCTTCGGGGAAGAACTGCCCCAGTCCCCTGGTCAGCAGCGCCACTTCGGCGTTCGAGCCGGTGGCCACCGCGGTCAGCACCAGTTCGGAGACGGCGTCCGGATGCGTCTGCGCGTAGCGCAGCCCCAGCACCGAACCCCACGACACCCCCCACACCAGCCACCGTTCGACGCCCAGGTGCTGTCTCAGCAGCTCCAGGTCCCCGATCACATGCGCTGTCGTGTTGACGCTCATGTCCGTCCCGTACGCGCTGGCGTGCGGGGTCGAGCGCCCGGCGCCGCGCTGATCGAGCAGCACGATCCGATACTTGGCGGGGTCGCAGTAGCGTCGGAACCAGGGACCGCACCCGGACCCCGGGCCGCCGTGCAGCATGACCGCGGGCTTCCCGTCCGGGTTCCCGCAGACCTCCCAGTACACGCGGTTGCCCTCCCCGACATCGAGCATTCCGTGGTCGTACGGTTCGATCTCCGGATACAGGCCCATCGGGCGAGGCTAACCGGCGTACGGCGTTGTCGTCAGCCCCGCCACCGCGGCCGCCGTACGCAGCACGTGCCGCAGCATGGCGGGGGTGAGCCGCCCGGTGAACGTGTTGCGCTGGCTGACGTGGAAGCACCCGAAGAGCTCGATCGAGCCGAGCGAGAGCCGCGCCCCGTGCGCGAACGCCGGGCGGGGACGGGGCACTGCCCACCCCGCCTCGGCGAAAGCGGGCAGCGCGGCCTGCCACCCGAATCCCCCCAGCACCACAACCGCCCGCAGAGAAGGCCGCAGCAGCTCCAACTCCCGTACGAGCCAAGGACGGCAGGCGTCCCGCTCCTGCGGCGTCGGCTTGTTGGCAGGCGGAGCGCAGTGCACGGGCGAGGTGATCCGTACGCCGTACAGGGTCAGCCCGTCGTCCGCGCTCTCGGCCGTACTCCGCGACGCCAGCCCCACGTCGTACAGCGCCGTGTACAGCACGTCGCCCGACCGGTCCCCCGTGAACATCCGCCCGGTCCGGTTCGCGCCGTGCGCGGCGGGTGCAAGTCCGACAATCAGCAGGGACGCGTCGGCGGGTCCGAATCCCGGGACGGGCCGACCCCAGTACGTCTCGTCGGCGAAGGCTGCGCGCTTGGTGCGGGCCACTTCCTCACGCCATTCGACGAGACGCGGACAGGCCCGGCACCCGGTGATCCGATCGTCCAGTTCCGCCAGGCCGCCGCTGTCCATACCTCCACCGTACGACCAGGAGGAACAGGACGATCAGGTCATCGCCGCGACGGCCGCCACGAGCCCACAGACTGCTGGCAGTGACCGAGGAAACCTCACCCACCCAGGAACTCTCAGAGGTCGGCCTCGCCTCGGAGCGAGGTGACCGTTCGCGCGACAGGGTCCGGCTCCGCCGGCGGTCCCGCGGAGCGTCGGCGTCGGCGCCGGCAGACTGCCGAGCCGTGCCGTACGCCTTGGATCCCAGTAGGCCCCGCGAGCGGAAATTCCACCCGGGCCGCCCTGCCCAGGGAACTAAAGTCGAGTCATGGCTTCTGAGCGTGCGGACGACGACAAGGACACCGGCGAGAGCGGCGCAACGAACGGCGCCGGCGGCTCGGCGGATGCCGTAGCCGCGGCCAGGGCTGCCGGTCCTGGCGGTGGCGAGACCGTGCGGGTGGACAGCTGGATCTGGTCCGTGCGTCTCGTCAAGACCCGCTCCATGGGTGCCACCGCCTGCCGCGGCGGGCACGTCCGTGTGAACGGCGACCGCGTCAAGCCCGCCTACGCCGTGCGCGTCGGCGACGAGGTACGTCTGCGGCACGCGGGCCGGGAACGGGTCGTCGTCGTGAAGCGCGTTATCCGCAAACGGGTCGGCCCGTCCGTCGCCGTCGAGTGCTACGTCGACAACAGCCCGCCGCCACCGCCGCGCGAGGCCGTCGCTCCCGCCGGCATCCGCGACCGCGGTGCCGGCCGGCCTACAAAACGTGACCGCCGCGAGATGGAACGCCTCCGCGACCTCTCCCGCCCGCAAGCCGGGCCCGACGGCTCCTGAACCCACGACCGCTGCAACCGCTGAAACGCGCACGCGCACACGCACACGCACACGCACGTAGGAGATTCGCCCACGCACCGGTACGACGGCGAGGGCGCCCAAGTGTTTCTGGGGCGCCCTCGCCGTCGTACCCGGGCCCGCGGTCGGAGTGCGGCGGTCGGCGCGGTCGGCGCGGTCGGCGGCCCGGTCATGCCCGTCGTCGCACCAGGCGGAGCAGCTCCATGGTGAGACTCCTGCGGGCCCAGGCGATCAGCGCGAGCGGCAGGATCAGGATGAGCGGCGTCGCCACATACGGCCCGTGCAGGACGGTGACGTTCACGATGAAGGCACCGACCATCAGCGCGCTGAGCGACACCGCGGCGACGGACGACAGCAGCGGTATCAGCAGTGCGATGCCTCCGGCGAGTTCGAGGGCGCCGATGATGTACATCCCGGTGCTGCCCCATCCGAGCTTGTCGAAGCCTTCGGCCGCCGAGGGGTGTGCGATCAGCTTGGGCAGGGCGCTCGCGATGGCGTAGAAGAGGCCGAGCGCGATCTGCA
Source organism: Streptomyces sp. NPDC005808 (assembly GCF_042871385.1). Taxonomy (NCBI): domain Bacteria; kingdom Bacillati; phylum Actinomycetota; class Actinomycetes; order Kitasatosporales; family Streptomycetaceae; genus Streptomyces; species Streptomyces sp. NPDC005808. The sequence continues at coordinate 236,902 of NZ_JBIAIK010000007.1, forward strand.
GGGCGCCGAGGGAGACCCGGGCATTGCGACTGCGGGGCGCTCCGGCGGCGGTGGCGGAGGGCGCGTGGGCGACGGAGGTGACGGGGACGCTGGTCTCGGACATCGGGGTCTCCTGTGTGAAGTGGTAGCCGTTGTTCTCACAGAGGTAGACCGGGTGCACATCCGGAACTCATCGGCGTGGGAGGGGATTTGGATGGCCCCCGCCCCGCACCCGTCTCCCTGCCCTCCCGGAGTTGAACAGCTGAGTTGAACAGCTGAGTTGAACAGCTGAGTTGAACAGCTGAGTTGAACAACTCAGCCCTTTACCACCCTCACCCACACCTCGTCCTCCGTCAGATACCGGTCCACCCTCAACCCGGCCTCCCCCAACGCCTCTTCGAACTGCTCCTTCGTCAACGGTCGGGCCAGAAACGTCTGGGTCCAGGTGGCGTCCGGGAACAGGTACTCCACATGCACCGAGTCGACCCCGTCGCCGACCGGCGCCGTCGACACGATCCGTACCGTGAAGCCGGTGGGGTCGACCCGCTCACGGGGCACGTTCGTGTGGTAGTCCGCGGCCTCGCGCTGGATCAGCACGCAGCCTCCCTCAGCGACATGGCGGGCGCATGCGCTCAGCAATCCGCGCCGCACCTCCACGTCGCCGCTGTGCACGAGGAACGACGCGAGCATCACCACGTCGAACGTCTCGCCCAGGTCAAGACCCTCAATCGGGCCGCATATCGTGCGTGCCCCGCGGACCCGCTCCAGCATCTCGGCCGACTCGTCCACGGCCGTGACCGTGAACCCGCGCTCCAGTAGCGGATGGGTCATCCGCCCCACCCCGCTGCCCAGTTCCAGAATGTGTGCACCCGCCGGCACCGCCGCGCTGATGATGTCCGGTTCGTCCCCGACAGTCAGCCGCGAATAGAGCTCGACCGCGCACCCGTCCGGAGTGATCGCACCCGGTCCTGTCCCCTCGTACCCTTCACGCATCTCCATCCTCATACCCGTCCAACGGGCGCCCTTCGTCGGCCCGTTCCCACCCCCCACCACTCGTTCGAGTGAAACGTTCGAAGCACACCACTCCACATCACACGGCCCACGTCGCCCGGCCGGATCCAGGGCAGCCGCCGCGACCGCTGTCCCATGGTGAACGTGCCCCACGAAGAGTACGTTTTTTCATTAGGAGTAGTGATCGGGATGCGTACAGGCAGTGAACCGATGACAGCGCGGAGTGCTCTGCGGATGCGTTTCTGGCTGAGCGCCTGGGGTCTGATCTGGGCGGCCGCCGGGACGGTCGGGTTCGCTCTGGCCGGGCGGCCCGGATGGGCGGCCGCCTGCGGTGTGCTGTGGGTGATCGTCACCGCGGACATGGCCGTGATCCTGCGGCACATTCGTCAGGGCCCGCACTACCAGCCGGGACGCGACGTCCCGCCGTACCGCCCGCCGGATCAGCGCCACCCGTGACCGGGTCGACAGCCACGAGGCGTACGGGGGCTCGGCTTACGAGTCGAAGCGCGCCGCTTCCAGATACTGCGGGTTCGGATCGAGCGCCGCCGCCAGTCTGAAGTGCCGTTTCGCCTGCTCGGGGCGGAGCATCCGCTCATAGGTGCGGGCGAGCGCGAAGTGCGCGAACGCGTTGTCCGGCTCGCGCTCCAGGACGATCGTGAACTCCAGCTCGGCGGGGCGCAGTTGCGCGGCGGCGAAGAAGGCACGCGCCCGCAGCAGCCGTGCGGCGGTGTTTTCCGGATGCGCGGCGATGACAGAGTCGAGCAGCTTCACCGCGCCCCGCGGGTCGCGGGCGGCGAGCAGTTGCTCGGCGGCACGGAAGTCGATGACATGTGTCTCCGGGGTACGTCCGGTCGAACCGCTGGTCTCGGGCACGGCTGAGTCCTTCCCTCACTGAAGGGGTTCAACGCCCGGCTCGGCGACCCGTATTCCATGGTCGTCGCCCCAGGGGTTCCCTCACAGCCGGCGTGGGGCTCCCGCGGTCAACATCACGCAGCGCCCTTGTCCGTGGTTCAGAGGCCGTCATTCGTCCTCGTCGGCGCCCGCTGCCCATCCGTCGGCATCGCAGGACGCCCGCATCTCCCATCACAGAACTCCCGCGACCGTGGGCCATCAGGCCGCCCGCGCCACGAGATCCGCCCATACCTCCCGTACGCGCCGCTCCAGCTCCGGGAGGGGGACGTCGTTGTCGATGACGACGTCCGCGATCTCCAGGCGCTTTTCTCGGGTGGCCTGGGCGGCCATGCGCGCGCGGGCGTCCGCCTCGGTCATGCCGCGCAGCCGTATGAGCCGGTCGAGCTGGGTGCCGGGACTGGCGTCGACCACGATCACGAGGTCGTACAGGGCCGCCAGCCCGTTCTCCGCGAGCAGGGGCACATCGTGTACGACAACGGCGTCTTCGGACGCGGCGTCCTCCAGCTCGCGGGAGCGGGCGCCCACCAAGGGGTGCACGATCGAGTTGAGGACGGCGAGCTTCTCCGGATCGGCGAAGACGATCGAGCCCAGCTTGGGGCGGTCCAGGCTCCCGTCGGGCGCGAGCACGCCCTCACCGAAGGCGTCGACGACCGCCGCGAGCCCGGGAGTTCCGGGCGCGACGACCTCACGCGCGATCCTGTCCGCGTCGACGAGCACCGCGCCCTGTTCGACGAGCAGCCGCGACACCTCGCTCTTGCCGGCGCCGATTCCACCGGTCAGGCCCACCTTCAGCATGACCAGAAGCTTAGGGCCCGCCTCTGACAGTCGCCCGCGAGCCCCGGGGCGAGGGGCGAGGGTCAGCCCTCGCCCTCCCGCTCCGCCAGGAACCGCTCGAACTCCAGTCCGATCTCGTCCGCCGACGGAATGTCCACCGGCTCGGCGAGCATGTTGCCGCGCGTCTCGGCGCCCGCGGCGGCGTCGTACTGGTGCTCAAGGCCCTGGACGAGGGCGACGAGTTCCTCGTCACCTTCCTGGATCTGCCGGTCGATCTCGGTCTGCGTGCGGTGCGCCTCGGTGCGCAGGGCGTGCGCGATCGTGGGGAGCACCAGGCCTGTCGCGGCGGTGATCGACTCGAGGACGGTCAGCGCGGCGTCGGGGTACGGAGAGCGGGCGATGTAGTGCGGCACGTGCGCGCCGACCCCGAGGATGTCGTGTCCGGCCTCCATGAGCCGGAACTCGACGAGCGCCTCCGCGCTTCCGGGTACCTGCGCCTCGTCGAAGGGGCTGCGGTGGCCGGGCACCAGGTCGGTGCGGTTGCCGTGCGGCGTGAGGCCCACAGGACGCGTGTGCGGGACGCCCATGGGGATGCCGTGGAAGTTCACCGAAAGGCGGACGCCGAGGCGCTCCACGATCTGCTGGACGGCGGCTGCGAAGCGCTCCCACTCGACATCCGGCTCAGGGCCGGAGAGCAGCAGGAAGGGCGCGCCGGTGGCGTCCTGCACGAGCCGTACATCAAGGGTCGGCTCCTCGTAGTCGGTCCAGCGGTCGCGCTTGAACGTCAGCAGTGGACGCCGGGCCCGGTAGTCAACGAGCCGGTCGTGGTCGAAACGGGCGACGACCTGGTGGGGCAACGTGTCGAGCAGCCGGTCGACGATCTGATCGCCGGTTTCGCCCGCGTCGATGTATCCGTCGAAGTGGTAGAGCATGACCAGTCCTGCCGACTCCTGGGCGAGCGCCATGTCGACAACAGCCAAGCCCTTCGGCTCCCATGCGTACAAACCCTGCGGATCAAGCACTGTGACCGCTCCTCCTTGTGTTCGTACTGCACAACGTGGCGTGGAGCGCGGGCATTCCCCACCGGCGCTCCACACGGGAAACCTCTCACCGACTTCTCAGCCTCCACGAGAGATCCCGGAAACGGCTGCTGAAGCCGTCACGCGGACAGCACGCGCGCGTGGAGCGCGGTAACCGCCTTGCGGGCAGATGTGAAGGCGCCATGCTGCCAGGCATCGGTGTAGCTGAGCCAGTCGCCCGCGAAGTACACGCGTCCGGTGGGCTCGTTGAGGGGCTTGTAACGGGCGTCGTCGGGACCGCCGGGGGTGCTGTGCCAGGCGGCCTCCAGATGGGGTGTCTGGCGCCAGTGGTGGGAGAAGGAGGACGCGAGTTCGGTGCGGTACTTCTCGCCGTAGATCTTCACGCCCGCGGCCACAGCGCGGGTCTCCCGCTCCTTGGGCGTGAGCTTCGCGTACGCGTCCGCGTCGTCGCCGTAGTTGTAGTAGCCGATCATCACGCCGCGCTCGCCGTGGAAGCCGTACGAGGGGTGCCAGATGTGGGTGACGTCCTGGTCGGTCTCGGTGATGCCGCCATAGATCTTGTGATCAAGCTCCCACCAGCGCGAACGGTACTCAAGTCCGATCTTGGCCGCCGACGAGGGAGTGATCGCCTGCAGAGCCGTCTGCACACCCGGGCCGAGGTTGTGCGGGATCTTGGCGAGGATGTTGGGCGGGAGGGCGCCGATACAGTAGTGGGCGTCGAGGGACTTGGTGCGGCCGCCCTGGGTGTAGGTGACTGTGACGCCGCTCCCCTTGTCGGTGATTTTCGAGACGGCTGCCCCTGTACGGATGCGCTGGGCCCCGATCGCCTTCGTGAGCGCGCGCGGTATCTGGTCCATGCCGCCCACCGGCTGGAACATCAGCATCGCCTGGTCGAAGCCGAACTCGAAGGAGAAGTAGCGGCCCACCCCGGTGGCGAGGATCTCGGAGGCGGAGGGCACGTCGCCGAGGAGTACGCCGGGGGTTCCGGCGGCGGCCGGTACCGTGCTGTAGCCGCGGCGCTCGCCGCCCTCGTAGGTGAGCTTGTCACCCAACTCCCCGAAGTCCTTGAGGAACTCGACGAGCCTCTCCTGGTCGGTGGCGGTCAGCTCCTTGTCGAGAGCACCCTTGTCGGTGGCCTTGGCGAGCAACTCGGAGACGTAGCCGTAGACATCGGCCTTCGCGGTCCGGTACCGCATCGGCTCGGTCATGCCGCTCGACTCGTTGTAGATGTACGCGTCCGCGTTCGTGTTGGTGAACACCTCGATGGGGACGCCGAGTTCGCGACAGTAGTCGAGGGTGACCATCCACTGCGGGAGCCGGGCGGGGCCGGCGTTCATGTAGTGGCCCTCACTGAAGCGGGCCTTCTGCGTGTTGCCGTAGAGGTCGGTGGTCGAATCACCTCCGCGGACAGTGAAGTTGCGGCCTCCGGTGCGGTCCCTGGCCTCCAGGACCGTACAGTCGTAGCCGGCTTTCCCGAGTTCGTACGCGGCCGCGAGTCCGGCGATACCGCCGCCGACGATGACGACCTTGGCGGCGCCGCGCCCGGTGAGGGTGAAGTCGCTCGACTTCAAGGCGCGGAAGGGCTGTTCACGCTGGGCGGCCTGCGCGGTGGGCGCGAGACCGAGGGCTCCCATGGTGGCGAACATGGCGCCCGCGCCACCGGTGAGACCCACATTGCGCAGGAACGAACGCCGGCTCGCACCCGGCCCACTCTGAAGCTCTGTCATGGCTTCGGCTCCTCTGTCGATCTTGATCGATCGAGGAAGCCTCCCAACACCCCGTTACGGCCCGTCAGTTACTCGTGTATCCCTCACGTTTCTGCAAGCTCAGCGGTACAGCGGACACCTGCGCGCGACACAGGAAACGCACTGCGGGCCCGCACCCCGAAGGGTGCGGGCCCGCAGCAACTACCGGCTAAAAGCCGACCCGAGCGATCAGCTCTGGCCTCCGGCCAGCTTCTCGCGGAGGGCGGCCAGCGCCTCGTCCGACGCCAGGGCGCCGGAGGTGTCGTCCGACTCCGAGGAGTACGAACCACCCGAGACACCCGCACTCGCAGGACCGGCGACGGGGGCGGCAGCGCCCTCGGCCTCGGCCTGCGCGTCCGCCTCGCGGGACTTGATGACCTGCGCCTGGTGCTGCTCGAAGCGCTGCTGCGCCTCGGCGTACTGGGTCTCCCACACCTCGCGCTGAGCCTCGAAGCCCTCGAGCCAGTCGTTGGTCTCGGGGTCGAAGCCCTCGGGGTAGATGTAGTTGCCCTGGTCGTCGTACGACGCGGCCATGCCGTACAGCGTCGGGTCGAAGTCGACCGAAGCCGGGTCGGCACCGAAGGCCTCGTTGGCCTGCTTCAGCGAGAGGCTGATGCGACGGCGCTCGAGGTCGATGTCGATGACCTTGACGAAGATCTCGTCGTTGACCTGGACGACCTGCTCCGGGATCTCCACGTGGCGCTCGGCCAGCTCGGAGATGTGGACCAGACCCTCGATGCCCTCGTCCACGCGGACGAACGCACCGAACGGAACGAGCTTCGTGACCTTGCCCGGGACGACCTGACCGATCTGGTGCGTACGGGCGAACTGCTGCCACGGGTCTTCCTGCGTCGCCTTGAGCGACAGGGAGACACGCTCGCGGTCCATGTCGACGTCGAGGACCTCGACGGTGACTTCCTGGCCGACCTCGACAACCTCGGAGGGGTGGTCGATGTGCTTCCAGGAGAGCTCGGAGACGTGAACCAGACCGTCGACGCCACCCAGGTCCACGAACGCACCGAAGTTGACGATCGAGGAGACGACGCCGGAGCGGACCTGACCCTTCTGCAGGGTCGTGAGGAACGTCTGGCGGACCTCGGACTGGGTCTGCTCGAGCCAGGCACGGCGGGACAGAACCACGTTGTTGCGGTTCTTGTCCAGCTCGATGATCTTGGCCTCGAGCTCCTTGCCCACGTACGGCTGGAGGTCGCGGACGCGGCGCATCTCGACGAGGGAGGCCGGCAGGAAGCCACGGAGGCCGATGTCGAGGATGAGACCACCCTTGACGACCTCGATGACGGTACCGGTGACGATGCCGTCTTCTTCCTTGATCTTCTCGATCGTGCCCCAGGCACGCTCGTACTGAGCGCGCTTCTTGGACAGGATGAGGCGGCCTTCCTTGTCCTCCTTCTGGAGAACCAGGGCCTCGATCTCGTCGCCGACCTTGACGACCTCGTTCGGGTCGACGTCGTGCTTGATCGAGAGTTCGCGGCTCGGGATCACGCCTTCGGTCTTGTAACCGATGTCGAGCAGGACCTCGTCCCGGTCGACCTTCACGATGACGCCGTCGACGATGTCGCCGTCGTTGAAGTACTTGATCGTCTCGTCGATCGCGGCGAGGAAGGCTTCCTCGTTACCGATGTCGTTGACCGCTACCTGCGGCGTGGTAGAGGTGGTCTCGGTGCTGCTCGTCATGTGGGAAAGGGCTCCGGTACGGACAGTGAGTCGTAGGTACTGCTTACGCCGGGAGCCCGTTTCGCTCTGCAGACGGCCGGACAGCCAAGGAAGCGCCGGATCCGGAAAGTGTTTGTGACAAACACCGCCGGTGGCGCCTCGAAAACCGAGGGGTCATACATACAGATGCGAGCGCGACCTACTACGTCTGAGGTGCGCAGGCCCGCAGCGCAACTTGTAGCATACGGGGGCAGCCGGACAGGGTCAATGCGCGAAGGCGCACACCCGGGGCGGAACACCGCATACCCGGCACAAGACCTGTCTCACGAGGCCACGCGGGCCGTAGTTGACCCCTGCCGTGACGTTCCCGAGACCGGTCGGGACGGAAGTGCCCGCAGACTAGTACGAGGGAGCAGATCATCCAAGAGCCCGAACCGTTCGAGCCCGAAGCCACCCGACGCGACGCGGACGGCACGGAGAGTTCCCGCGCCAATCGCGGCTGGTGGGACCGGAACGCGGACGACTACCAGACCGAACACGGCACCTTCCTCGGCGACGACCGCTTCGTGTGGTGCCCCGAAGGACTCGACGAGGTGGAGGCCGAACTGCTCGGCCCGCCCGAGGACCTCAAGGGCAAGGACATCCTGGAGATCGGCGCCGGCGCGGCCCAGTGCTCGCGCTGGCTGGCCGGGCAGGGGGCACGTCCGGTGGCCCTTGACCTCTCCCACCGCCAGCTCCAGCACGCGCTGCGCATCGGCGGCACCGTGCCCCTGGTGGAGGCCGACGCGGGGGCCCTGCCGTTCGCGGACGGCTCCTTCGACCTGGCCTGCTCGGCTTACGGCGCGCTGCCGTTCGTCGCCGAACCGGTCCGCGTCCTGCGCGAGGTGCACCGGGTGCTGCGCCCGGGAGGCCGTTTCGTCTTCTCGGTGACGCACCCGGTCCGCTGGGCCTTCCCCGACGAGCCCGGCCCCGAGGGCCTCTCGGTCGCCTCCTCCTACTTCGACCGCACTCCGTACGTGGAGCAGGACGAGGAGGGCCGCGCGGTGTACGTCGAACACCACAGGACGATCGGCGACCGCGTCCGCGACGTCGTGGCCGGCGGCTTCCGCCTCCTCGACGTCGTGGAGCCGGAGTGGCCCGCCTGGAACACCCAGGAGTGGGGCGGCTGGTCGCCGTTGCGCGGGAACCTGATCCCGGGCACGGCGATCTTCGTGTGCGTACGAGACTGAGCGGGTGATCCGTTACGACGCTCTGGACCCGCTGCCCGTACGCGGCGCGCTGCCCGGCCTGAACGACTCCCTTCAGGCGCACGGCGCGGCGGTCCTCGTCGCGCCGCCCGGCACCGGCAAGACAACGCTCGTGCCGCTGGCGCTCGCCGGGCTGCTGGACGAGGGTCCGGCCCGCCGTGTCGTCGTGGCCGAGCCGCGCCGTATCGCCGCACGGGCGGCCGCGCGGCGGATGGCGTGGCTGCTCGGCGAGAAGGTCGGCGAGAGCGTCGGCTTCACCGTGCGCGGGGAGCGTGTGATGGGTCCACGCGCGCGCGTGGAGGTCGTCACGACCGGTGTGCTGCTGCAACGCCTGCAGCGGGACCAGGAGTTGGCGGGCGTCGACGTGGTCGTGCTCGACGAGTGCCATGAACGGCATCTGGACGCCGACACGGTGGCCGCTTTCCTGTTGGACGTACGGGCCGCGCTACGCCCCGAGCTGCGGCTGGTGGCCGCGTCCGCGACAACCGACGCCGAGGGCTGGGCCCGGCTGCTGGGCGGGGCGCCGGTGGTCGAGGCCCAGGGGGTCTCGTATCCGGTCGAGGTGGTGTGGGCGCCGCCCGTGCGCCCTGTAAGGCCACCCCATGGAATGCGCGTGGACCCGGTGCTGCTCACCCATGTGGCGTCGGTGGTGCGCCGGGCGCTGGCCGAGCACGAGGGGGACGTGCTGTGCTTCCTGCCCGGGGTCGGCGAGATCGCGCGCGTCGCCGGGCAGTTGGGGGATCTCGGCGCTGTCGAGGTGCTTCAGGTGCACGGTCGGGCGTCGGCCGCGGTGCAGGACGCGGTGCTGTCGGGCGGGGCGGGGCGCCGGGTGGTCCTGGCCACCGCCGTCGCCGAGTCGTCGCTGACGGTTCCCGGGGTGCGGGTGGTCGTCGACTCCGGGCTCGCGCGGGAGCCGCGGGTGGACCACGCGCGCGGGCTGAGCGCGCTGGCGACCGTACGGGCCTCGCAGGCGGCCGGACGGCAGCGGGCGGGGCGGGCCGGGCGTGAGGCGCCGGGGCGGGTGTACCGCTGCTGGACCGAGGCGGAGGACGCGCGTCTGACCCGCTTCCCGGCGCCGGAGATCAAGGTGGCCGACCTGACGGCGTTCGCCCTGCAGGCGGCCTGCTGGGGCGATCCGGACGCGACGGGGCTCGCGCTCCTGGACCCGCCGCCTGGCGGCGCGATGGCCGCGGCGCGGGCGGTGCTGACGGCCGTGGGCGCCGTAGACGCCACGGGGCGGGCGACCGAGCGGGGTGTGCGGATGTCCCGGCTCGGGTTGCACCCCCGACTGGCCCGGGCCCTGCTGGACGCGGCACCCGAGGTCGGCGCGGACCGGGCCGCCGAAGTGGTCGCCCTGCTGAGCGAGGAGCCGCCGCGGGAGTACGGCGACGATCTGGCGGCGGCCTGGCGAGCGGCCCGGCGCGGGGGCGACGCGTATGCGGCCCGCTGGCGCACGGAGTCCCGCCGGCTGCGCACCTCGTCCCCCGCGTCCGCCCCCGCCTCCCGCTCCGAGGCGGGGGACGACAGGGTGGTCGGACTCGTCGCCGCCCTGGCGTTCCCCGAGCGGGTCGCGCGGGCTCAGGGCGGCTCGTACCTGATGGTGTCCGGGACGCGGGCCGAGGTCGGGGACGGTTCGGGGTTGCGCGGGGCGCCCTGGCTCGCCGTGGCTGTCGCGGACCGGCCCGTCGGCGCCGGCCACGCGCGCGTGCGGCTCGCGGCGGTCATCGACGAGGAGACGGCGATGCGGGCGGCGGTGAGCCTGCGCTCCGAGGGCGACGAGGTCCACTGGGCCGACGGTGACGTCGTCGCGCGGCAGGTCGAGCGGCTCGGAGCCGTGGAGTTGGCGGTGCGGCCGCTCAAGAAGGCCGACGCCGGGCTCATACGCAATGCACTGCTGGAAGGGCTGCGGGCGGACGGGCTCGGGCTGCTGCGGTGGTCGCCGGACGCCGAGGTGCTGCGGCGGCGGCTCGCGTTTGTGAATCTGCACCTGGGTGCCCCGTGGCCCGACGTCTCCGACGACGCGCTCCACGCGCGCGTGGACGAGTGGCTGGAGCCGGAGTTGAGCCGCGCCCGGCGACGGGCCGATCTGGCGCGCATCGAGGCCGGGCAGGCCCTCAACCGCCTGCTGCCCTGGGCGACGGGCGAGGCGGCCCGCCTCGACGAACTCGCCCCCGAGCGGATCGAGGTACCCAGCGGGTCCAGGATCCGGATCGACTACGCCGACCCCGAACAGCCGGTGCTCGCCGTCAAGTTGCAGGAGATGTTCGGCCTCCAGAGGTCCCCGGCCGTCGCCGGGGTGCCCGTGCTCGTGCACCTGCTCTCGCCCGCGGGGCGCCCCGCCGCCGTCACCGCCGACCTGGCCTCCTTCTGGAAGGAGGGCTACAAGGCCGTACGGGCCGAACTGCGCGGGCGCTATCCCAGGCATCCGTGGCCCGAGGACCCGGCGACCGCCGAGCCGACGCGGTACACGAACGCGCGGCTCAGGCGCTGACCGGTTCCGGTTCCGCGGCGTCCGTGGACGCGGGGTCGCCCGGCCGGCGGCTGCGTGCCTCCAGGTAGAGGGAGAGCGACGCCAGTCCCGCGCCCAGGACCAGGAAGCCCCAGGGGAGGTGGGTGGTCATCAGCAGGATCAGGGTGCGGTTCGACTTGACCAGGTCGACCGTGTGCTTGGTGTAGTCCTCGCGCATTTTCACGTGCCCGGAGAAGGCGGTCACCTTGTCGCGGTCCCCCAGGAGGGTGCCGCCGCGCAGCTCCTCCTGGTGGATCTCCTCGCCGTAGACGGGTGCTCCGGTGACCGGCTCCACCCAGAACCTGCGGACCGTGGTGTACCAGCGGGTGGTGCCCGTCTCGGCGAGCGAATCCGATGTGACGCCCTCGACGGGCAGGACGTTCGGGAACTCGACCTTGGTCCAGGGGATGGTCTGCTCGAAGTAGTAAACGTTTACGCCCCGGAAGTCGCGGCTGCCCTCGTAGTGGATCGGGGCGGAGGTGCGGGTCTGCGCGTCGAAGTACTCGTAGTCCCTCTTCTCCGTCATGAAGGGCCACTTGAACTCGATGCCCTCGCGGACGACGGGCTCGCCGTCGACGGACTCGCCGGTGGCGTGGACGGGCTCCTGGGTGTGCGCGTCGAAGATGTAGCGCTCGGGGAGCTTGGAGACCATCTCCCCGTCGGGGCCCTGCACATAGGAGAGGGAGTCCCAGACGACGACGTCCCGGCCGGCGGTCTTCTCGATCTTCTCGGAGGCTTCGACGTTTCCCTTGAGGGTCTGCACGATGGTGACCTTGGGGACCTTCTTGGGCGTCATCGTGCCGTAGTCGAGGAGGGTGGCGTCCTTCGCCTCAAGGACCATGTCCTGGTACTGGTCGGCGGGGACCTTGGCCAGGCGCGGGAAGGCGTACCAGCGCAGCAAAGGGGACAGCGCCGCGAAGAACACGGCGAAGGCGAGCAGGATCAGGCTGACCTTGCGGCGCATTTCGGCGTCCTCCCTGTGCGTTATGGGTGCTTGGGCACGGTGGTCAGCAGCGGCTTCGGCGAGGTCTTGCCGACCGGTGAGCCCATGGCCGTGATGGTGAACACCAGGGCGAGCGCGACGGCGAGACCGGTCGCGGCGGCGATGAGGGCACGCATGCGGGGCCTCCCCGGGGGCCGGGAACAGGAGCTGATACCTCGTCAGGTCCGGCACCGTAGCAACGGCGGGGCGAGATGAGAACACGTTGCGCACACAGACGAGGGCGCCCCTCCGCCGGAAGCGGAGGGGCGCCCTGACCGTGCGCGTGCGGACTACGCCGTGGCCGTCGGCTCGGGCTCAGGTTCCGGCTCCGTTGTGGGCGCGGCGGCCACCGTCAGCTCGACCGTCAGCGTCGCTCCGCCCGTGGTGGTGATGCGGAGCAGGAAGGTGCCGGTGGTGTCGTCCGCGTACAGCTTCGGGAGTGTCAGCGCTCCGTCGGCATCCGTGGTGAGGTCCGTGAGGGTGCGTACGGTGTTGCCGCCCGCGTCCTTGAAGTAGGGACCCTTGTCGTTCTCGGTCGCGTCGTCCGCCGACTTGATGAGCGTGGCGGTGGCGGCGACCTTGTCCGCGACGGCGCCGTTGTAGGTGGCCTTCACCTCGACCTGGTCCGCGAATTCGCCGCCCGGCACGCAGGTCAGCGCGGTGTCGGTGGTGCGGACGAGGGTGTCGGCCTGGCGCGGGGTGACGCTTGCCGTGTAGTCGAGGCCGGTCAGCGTGCGGCCCACGACCGTGGTGCGGACGACGAAGTCGCCGGTCTGCTCGCCCGCGACGAGCGCTGGCGCGGTCGCCGTACCCGCGCTGTCGGTGACGACCGTGGCGACGCTCTCGCCGCCGGTGAAGGTGGCGTCGGTGGTGTCGCCGACGATCGTGAACCGCACCCGGACCTTGGCGACTGCCTTGCCCGCCGAGGTTTCGGTCCGCACCGCGACCTGCTCGCCGAACGTGTCGCCCGCCGTCGCGGTGAGCGTCCCGGTGCCCGCGTCCTCCAGGTGGTCCACGGTTTCGGTGGGAGTGGGCGGAACGGGTGGGGTGGACGGCGGGGTGCTCGGCGGGGTGGCGGGGGGCGGGGTCGGGCTGTTGGTGCCGCCGCCCGGAGTGGGCGGGGTCGGCTTCGGCGGGCTCGGCGGGGTCGGCGTGCTCGGCGGGGTCGGACTCGGACTCGGCGAGATGACGGCCCCGTCGGAGTCGTCACTGCGGTTCGCGGGCAGCGTGCCGGTGCCGTCCGGTACCTCGTGGGTGCCCTTGCGGTAGTACTCCAGCCACGACAGGACCGTGTTGAGGTACTCGGTCGAGTTGTTGTAGCTGAGGATCGCGCTGTCGAGGTCTGCCTGGTCGGACAGGTTCCAGTCGAACCTGCACAGGTAGTTGCCCGCCGCGAGCGCGGCGTCGTAGATGTTGTTGGGGTCCTTCTTGCCGTCGTCGTTGCCGTCCTCGCCCGCCCACTCCCAGGTGGACGGGATGAACTGCATCGGGCCGACCGCACGGTCGTAGGTGCTGTCGCCGTCGTACGCGCCGTCGTCGGTGTCGCTGATGTTCGCGAAGCCGTTGCCGTTGAGGACCGGGCCGAGGATCGGCGTGATCGTGGTGCCGTCGGAGGTGACGTTGCCGCCGCGGGCCTGACCCGACTCGACCTTGCCGATGGCGGCGAGGAGCTCCCAGGGCAGGTTGCAGCCCGGCTTGGAGGCACTCAGCGAGGCCTCGGCCTGCTTGTAGGCGTCGAGGACGGTCGCGGGTATGCCGGCCTCGGCCTCACCGGTGACGGCAGGGGTGCCGATGGTCGGCGTCGGGGCGGGGGTGTTCAGCGGCGGAAGATCCGTGTAGTACGGCGAGTTACCGGTGGCACTGCCGTCGGGCGTGGACTCGGCGTCGGCGCCGGTGGTCTGTCTGCCCTGGTCGTCGGTGGCCACTCCCGGGGCCTGGGAGGCGGACAGAGCCGCGACAGCGACCGCGGCCACAGCCGTCGTCATCGCTCCCTTGCGCAGCCTCGTGCCGAAATGCGCCACCATCGAGTGAGTCCCTCCCATGGACGACCACTTACGCCCCTCTTGCCGCGCGGTTTGTTACCGTGCGCGCACTTCTGGTGCGTCTTCTTCTGTGTTCTCTGCTGTTGTCTGTCCTGGCGTTCGACCGTGTTCCCCGCCACGGCGACCCAGGCGACCCTACGACAACTCCTGTCGACCGGGCACCCGTTCGTGCCCGATTTTCACCAGTTGGCCACGCCTGGTTGTGCGGTGGGCAGCTCACTGCGTGCCCTCTCGGCGAGTTCTCACGCGTCCCTCATAATGGGCGTCCGCCGGGCCGCCCGGGATCACCGCGATCGGCCTACCCGGCCAACGTAAGCCACAGGGAGACGACTTGCCCTTCACTCTCAGCCACGCGGCGGCCGTACTGCCCGCCGTGCGCGCCGACGGAAGCGGTCGCGGCCGGCTGGTGCCGACGGTCCTGGTAGCCGGTTCGTTCGCTCCCGACATGACCTATTACGCGGCAAGTGTGCTGCCCGGAGGGATGGAGTTCGGCGCCTTCACACACTCCTTCACCGGCGTCCTCACCTTCGACGTACTCGTCGCCTGGGCGCTCGCGGGCACGTGGCTGGTGCTGCGTGAGCCGCTGGTGGCGCTGCTGCCGCGGGCCCGGCAAGGGCGGGTCGCGGGGCTGCTGCGCTGCGGGGCGCCACGGAGTCGGCTGAGTCCGCCGGCGGTGTGGTGGTGGTACGCCTCGGCGGCGCTCGGCGCACTGACGCATGTCGTGTGGGACGCGTTCACGCATCACGACCGGTGGGGTGTGGAGCTGTTGCCCCTTCTGGGGCGGGAGATGGCGGGTTCGCCGCTGTACTGGTACGCGCAGTACGGCAGTTCGGCGGTGGCGGCCGGCGCCATCGCCCTCTTCGTGGTGGTGGCGGTACGGCGGACGCCCTCGGGCGAGCCCGTGGGGGTGCCCGTACTGTCCGGTTCCGACCGATGGGCGGCCGGTGCGGTGATCGGGGGTGCGCGCTGGTGGGCGCGGTGCAGCGGGCCTCGCTCTGGATGGCCTCCCGGGGCGCCGACGCGAAGGCCTGGGAGTGGATCCCGACGCTGTGTTTCGGCGCGGGCGCCGGACTGGTGCTCGGCCTCGCCCTGTACGCGGTCGGGGTCAGGATGTGGCGTCCGGCTCCGGCTCGTCCCAACCCGGCAGCGGTCCGTACGGAGCCGAGCCGTCCGGCTCCTCGCTGATCACGTTCTCCGGAGTGGGGCTCTGCACCGGGCCGCGCTTGTGGCGCAGGCCGCGGTGCACGGCCTGCGCGATGCGCTCGATGGTGCGCACTCCGTACGCCATCGTCGGGTTGTCGTGCGACAGGACGACGATGCGGTACGTGCGGTGGGGGCCGGTGAACGCGCCGACGCTGTGCACACGCCAGCCGTGCGTGGCGCGCGGCAACCAGCCGTTCTTGACGTGGGCCTTCAGCCCGCTCGGCATGCCCGCGGGCACCCCCCAGCGCTGATCGCGGCGGACCTGGCTGAGCAGCTTCAGACCGTAGGCGCGGGTCTTCAGGAACGAGCGGGAGTTCGTGAGCACCGCCAGCAGCCGCATCTGGTCGGCTGCCGTGGTGCGGGTCAGGCCCCAGTAGCCGTTGGGGCCGAGGGCCGTTCCAGTCGTCCCGGCGCGGGTCAGGAAGCGGCTCAGGCGGGCGCGCCCGAGGTCGGCCCACAGGCGTACGGCGGCGGTGTTGTCGGACCTGGTGATCATCGGGCGCAGGTTGACCCGCTCCCAGTCGGTGAGCTTGCGCCCGCGCTCCTCCGCCCGGCGCAGCGCGCCCTCCATGATCACTACCTTGGCGACGCTCGCCGAGTCGTACTGCCGCGTGCTCGCAAGGGCGCAGGTCAGCCCGGTGTCGTCGTCTCGGACCGCCACGGACACGGTGCCCTGGCGGGACGACAGCGCCGCCCGGATGTCGCGGGACATCCGGGCCGCTAGGTCGGGGTCACGGGTGGAGCGGCAGGCCGCGGGCACCTGAGCGGTGCTCGCGTCCGCGGCGACCGCGGGGATCGGCACGAGGAGCGCCGATACGACGGCCGTGGCTATGACCGTACGACGGTTGAGCATGCGTATACCCATGCCCGCATCCTTACGGGCGGCTCGGGCGCGAGGCCCCTTTGCGAGGGCCACGCGAGTGAAACCGACCGGGTCGGCGGGCCTCCCCCAAGTGCCCCGCATCGGTCCCCCGCCCACTGGACAGGCGGAGCGGGGGCGACCGCCCCACCGCCCCACCGCCCCGCGGTGAACGAACCGCCTGCCCGGCGGAGCGCTAGTGCGCCGCCGATTCCCAGTCGTCCCCGGAGCCGATGGAGACGTCCAGCGGGGCCTGGAGCTGGACGGCCGACGCCATCTCTCGGCGGACCAGTTCCTCGGTTCTGGCGCGCTCACCGGGGGCGATCTCCAGGACGATTTCGTCGTGGACCTGGAGGAGCATGCGGGACTTGAGATCGGCTTCCCGCAGGGCACGGTCCACGTTCAGCATGGCGATCTTGACGATGTCGGCGGCCGTGCCCTGGATGGGCGCGTTGAGAGCCATCCGCTCGGCCGTCTCACGCCGCTGGCGGTTGTCGCTGTTGAGGTCGGGGAGATGCCTGCGGCGGCCGAAAAGCGTCTCCGTGTAGCCCGTGGCACGGGCCTCGTCGACAGCGCGGCGCAGATAGTCGCGTACGCCGCCGAAGCGCTCGAAGTACGTGTCCATCAGCCCGCGCGCCTCACCCGCGTCGATGTTCAGTTGCTGGGAGAGGCCGAAGGCCGACAGCCCGTACGCCAGGCCGTACGACATCGCCTTGATCTTGCGCCGCATCTCCGCGTCGACCCCGGACCGCTCCACGGAGAACACCTGTGAGGCGACCGTGGTGTGCAGGTCCTCGCCGGACGTGAACGCCTCCAACAGGCCCTCGTCCTCGGACAGATGGGCCATCACACGCAGTTCGATCTGGCTGTAGTCGGCAGTCATCAGCGACTCGAAACCCTCGCCGACCACGAAGCCGCGGCGGATCGCGCGACCCTCGTCGGTGCGGACCGGGATGTTCTGCAGATTCGGGTCCGTCGACGACAGGCGGCCCGTCGCGGCCACCGTCTGGTTGAAGGTGGTGTGGATACGGCCGTCCGCCGCGATCGTCTTGATCAGGCCCTCGACCGTCGACCGGAGCCGCGCCTGCTCGCGGTGCCGGAGCATGATCACCGGAAGTTCGTGGTCGGTCTGCCCGGCCAGCCAGGCCAGCGCGTCCGCGTCCGTCGTGAAGCCCGTCTTCGTCTTCTTCGTCTTGGGCAGGTCGAGCTCGCCGAAGAAAACTTCCTGGAGCTGCTTGGGTGAGCCGAGGTTGAACTCGTGGCCCACGGAAGCGTGCGCCTCCTTCACCGCCTGCTGCACGGCCGCCCCGAACATCTGCTCCATGGCTTCCAGATGCGTCCGGTCGGCGGCGATGCCGTGCCGCTCCAGGCGGGCCAGCAGTGCGGACGTCGGCAGCTCGATGTCGCGCAGCAGGCCGGCGGCGCCGACCTCCTCCAGCTTCTCGCCGAACGCCTCGCCCAGGTCGAGGATCGTGCGGGCCTGCACCATCAGCGCGTCGGCCTCGGCCCGCTCGTCGGTGCCGAAGGCGAGCTGCCCGTCGGCCGCCGCGGCGGGCCCCAGCTCCCGGCCGAGGTACTCCAGGGACAGCGCGTCAAGGGCGAAGGAACGGCGCCCCGGCTTCACCAGGTACGCCGCGAGCGCGGTGTCCATGGACACGCCCTCGACAGTCCAGCCGTGCTCGGGGAAGACCCGCATCGCACCCTTGGCGTTGTGCATGACCTTGGGCTTCTCGGGGTCGGCGAGCCACTTCGCGAACGCGTTCTCGTCGGCCTCGTCCAGCTGCGTCGGGTCGAACCACGCGGCCTTGCCGTCGGCCGTCGCGAGCGCGACCTCGGCCACCGCGCCCGTGCCCAGCGCCCAGGAGTCGACCGTGGCCAGGCCCAGCACCGCTTGGCCGTGCTCGTCGAGCCACGGCTTCAGCTCGCCCGCGCCGAGCACCGCGCCGTCGAGTTCGACGCCCTCGGTGACCGGCCGGCTGTCCTCCGTCTCCTCCGCTCCCGGGTCGACGGCGAGGAGCCGCTCACGCAGCGACGGATTGCGGATCTCCAGGGTGTCCAGGACCATCGCCACCGCCTTGCGGTCGTACGGAGCGCGCTCCAGGTCCGTGACCGTCCTGGGCAGCTCCACGTCCGTCACCATCTCCGTGAGACGGCGGTTGAGCTTCACCGACTCCAGATGGTCGCGGAGGTTCTGCCCGGCCTTGCCCTTGACCTCCTCGACGCGCTCGACCAGCTCCGCGAACGAACCGAACTGGTTGATCCACTTCGCCGCCGTCTTCTCGCCGACACCGGGGATGCCCGGCAGGTTGTCGGACGGGTCTCCGCGCAGCGCCGCGAAGTCGGGGTACTGCGCCGGAGTCAGCCCGTACTTCTCGAAGACCTTCTCCGGAGTGAAACGGGTCAGCTCCGAGACACCCTTCGTCGGATACAGCACCGTCGTGTGCTCGGACACCAGCTGGAAGGAGTCACGGTCGCCGGTGACGATCAGCACGTCGAAACCCGCGGCCTCGGCCTGCGTGGCGAGCGTCGCGATGACGTCGTCCGCCTCGAAGCCGTCGACCGCGAAACGCTCCGCGTGCATCGCGTCGAGCAGCTCGCCGATCAGCTCGACCTGTCCCTTGAACTCGTCCGGGGTCTTCGACCTGTTCGCCTTGTACTCGGTGAACTCCTCGGAGCGCCACGTCTTGCGGGAGACGTCGAACGCCACCGCGAAGTGCGTGGGCGCCTCGTCGCGCAGCGTGTTCGCCAGCATCGACGCGAAGCCGTAGATCGCGTTCGTCGGCTGGCCCGTCGCGGTGGTGAAGTTCTCCGCGGGCAGCGCGAAGAACGCGCGATACGCCAGCGAGTGCCCGTCCATGAGCATCAGCCGCGGACGCGTCTCGCCGGAGGTGCTGTCGGTCTTCTTCGATGCTGTCTCTGCCACGACCCCGATCCTGCCACGTGCCACTGACAGTGAGAGCCCCCGCGGCCGGGCACAGCCGTTGTCGCCGCCCCGTGCGAGGATTCGAAGGGGTAGGAAAGGCCGGGGCCCGCGGCGGCAGCCGCCGGTGTCCCAGCCCGGGAGAACACAGCACACATGCAAGCGAAGGGGTCCCCAGCGATGGTCGGCAAGCCGCCCAAGAGCGATCCGGTTCAGGACGCGCCGCAGGTCGCCGAGCCGAAGCACGCGGCAGCCGGCCTCCCCGCCGTCGGGCACACCCTGCGCATCGCCCAGCAGCAGATGGGCGTGCGGCGCACCGCACTCACCCTCCTGCGCGTCAATCAGAAGGACGGCTTCGACTGCCCGGGCTGCGCCTGGCCCGAGCCCGAGCACCGGCACACGGCGGAGTTCTGTGAGAACGGCGCGAAGGCGGTCGCCGAGGAGGCCACCCTGCGCCGGGTCACCCCGGACTTCTTCGCCGCACACACCGTGGCCGACCTCGCCGGCCGCAGCGGCTACTGGCTGGGCCAGCAGGGCCGCCTCACCCACCCCATGTATCTGGCCGAGGGCGCCGACCACTACGAACCGGTGCCCTGGGAGCGGGCCTTCGACATCGTCGCCGAGGAACTCGCCGCGCTCGGCTCCCCCGACGAGGCCCTCTTCTACACCTCAGGGCGCACCAGCAACGAAGCAGCCTTCCTCTATCAGCTGTTCGCCCGCGAACTCGGCACGAACAACCTGCCCGACTGCTCCAACATGTGCCACGAGTCCTCGGGTTCCGCCCTCTTGGAAACCATCGGCATCGGCAAGGGCAGCGTCCTGCTCGAAGACCTCTACAAGGCGGATCTGATCATCGTCGCCGGGCAGAACCCCGGCACGAACCACCCCCGCATGCTCTCCGCGCTGGAGAAGGCCAAGACCAACGGCGCGAAGATCATCACGGTCAATCCGCTGCCCGAAGCGGGACTCGAGCGCTTCAAGAACCCCCAGACCGCCCAGGGAATGCTCAAGGGCGCCGCCCTCACCGACCTGTTCCTGCAGATCCGCCTCGGCGGCGACCAAGCCCTCTTCCGTCTCCTCAACAAACTCGTCCTGGAGGCCGACGGAGCAGTCGACGAGGAGTTCATCAGCGAACACACCCACGGCTTCGAGGACTTCGCCGAAGCCGCCCGCGCCGCCGACTGGGACGAGACACTCACCGCGACCGGCCTCACCCGGGAGAAGATCGACGAAGCCCTTCGCCTGATCCTCGACTCCCGGCGCACCATCGTCTGCTGGGCGATGGGCCTCACCCAGCACAAGCACGCGGTGCCGACGATCCGCGAGGTCGTCAACTTCCTTCTGCTGCGCGGCAACATCGGCCGCCCCGGCGCCGGCGTGTGCCCGGTGCGCGGCCACTCGAACGTGCAGGGCGACCGCACGATGGGCATCTTCGAACGGCCCGCCCCCGCCTTCCTCGACGCCCTTGAACGGGAGTTCGGGTTCACCCCGCCGCGCAAGCACGGCTACGACGTCGTACGAGCCATCCGCGCACTGCGCGACGGCGACGCCAAGGTCTTCTTCGCGATGGGCGGCAACTTCGTGTCCGCGTCCCCCGACACCGAGGTGACCGAGGCCGCCATGCGCCGCGCCCGCCTCACCGTGCACGTGTCGACGAAACTGAACCGCTCACACGCCGTCACCGGCGCGCGTGCCCTGATCCTGCCGACGCTCGGCCGCACGGAGCGGGATCTTCAGGGCAGCGGTGAGCAGTTCGTGACCGTCGAGGACTCCATGGGCATGGTGCACGCCTCACGCGGCCGCCTGGAGCCGGCCAGCGAGCACCTGCTGTCCGAACCGGCCATCGTGTGCCGCCTCGCACGCCGCGTCCTCGGCCATGAATCCCGCACGCCCTGGGAGGAGTTCGAGAAGGACTACGCGACCGTCCGTGACCGCATCGCACGCGTGATCCCCGGCTTCGACGACTTCAACGCGCGCGTGGCCAACCCTTCGGGCTTCACGCTCCCGCACGCCCCGCGCGACGAGCGGCGCTTCCCGACAGCCACCGGCAAAGCCAACTTCACGGCCGCACCCGTCGAGTACCCGAAGCTCCCCGAGGGCCGCCTGCTCCTGCAGACCCTGCGCTCGCACGATCAGTACAACACCACGATCTACGGCCTGGACGACCGCTACCGAGGCATCAGGAACGGCCGCCGTGTCGTCCTCGTCAACCCTGACGACGCCCGGTCACTGAACCTCGCGGACGGCTCGTACGTCGACCTCGTCGGCGAGTGGAAAGACGGCGTCGAGCGCCGCGCCCCCGGCTTCCGCGTCGTCCACTACCCCACCGCCCGGGGCTGCGCGGCCGCCTACTACCCAGAGACCAACGTCCTGGTGCCGCTGGACGCGACCGCCGACACCAGCAACACCCCTGCCAGCAAATCCGTCGTCGTACGTCTGGAACAATCGGGAACCGACTGAGCGTTTGCTCAGTGAGTCGGTGGGCTTGATCCACCGCAGAGTGATCCCACACAGTGGTCCAACACAGTGTTCCCGCACAGTGATCCCACCGTGTTTCCGCACAGTGATCCACGACGGACGGAGTCGGGCCCGATGGGCGAGCAGCGCAGCGTGAAGTTCCCGCAAGAGGTCATCGACGAGTACGCGTCGCTCGGCGTCGACCTGCCCGCCCTCTTTTCCGCGGGCGACCTCGGCACCCGCATGGGCGTCCAGCTCATCGAGGCCTCCGCCGAGCGCGTCGTCGCCACGATGCCGGTGGAGGGCAACACCCAGCCCTACGGCCTCCTGCACGGCGGCGCCTCCGCCGTCCTCGCCGAGACCATCGGCTCCATCGGCGCGATGCTGCACGGCGGCAGCTCCAAGATCGCCGTGGGCGTCGACCTGAACTGCACCCACCACCGCGGGGTGCGCTCCGGCCTGGTCACGGGCGTGGCCACCCCCGTACACCGGGGCAGGTCCTCGGCGACGTACGAGATCGTCATCACGGACGAAGCCGACAAGCGCGTCTGCACCGCCCGGCTGACCTGCATGCTCAAGGACGTCCCCACCGGCTGACACACCCACTCGAAGAGGCGCCCACGGCTGACCGCCCTGAGTCAGCCGTCCGGCACGAGCCCTGGGCGGCCCTCACCGGGCGGGGCGCGCAAGACGGTCCTGGTCCGCGAGATACCGCCGGCGGTGGACCAGGGCGCGGGACACCAGGAAGACCAGCACGCCGTCGAGGGTGTGCCACAGAAAGTGCGTACCCAGCGGCAACGCACCGCAGATCCCCTCGTCGACCGTGCGGGCGGTCAGCGCGAGCGCGAACACCACGGCCGCCACCGCGAACTGCCGCCACTGCGCGGCCCTGCCCGCATTTCGCGACCCGGGGGCACGCGCCGGTAGGACCTGACGTCGGCGAGCGCGCGTCGGTTTCACACTCCCCCATCCTGTCCGGTCCCCATCCGTTGATCCCGGGCACCCCGCGGCTTAGCGTCAACCTATGCGAACGGCGCGAACCCCCTGGACGAGGACGGCGCTCCGGTTCGGCCTGGCACTCCTGACCGGCGGCCTGGTGGTCACCGGCTGCGGGGAATCCGGAGCGATGGACGGAGCGACGGACGGGGCAACGGACGGGGGGACGGCAGGTGAGACGCGGACCCCCACCACCCCGTCACCGTCCTCCACGCCACCGCAGGACCTGTGCACGCAGCTCGTCGCGCACTGGTCACGGGAGGCACTGGACCAGAACACCTACGGGGACTACCAGTCGATGGGCCTGTCCAACGGGCAGTACGAGATCCTGAGGAAAGTCGTCGACGCCGCCCGGGCCGAAGAGAAGCGCGAAGGCGAGGAGGCGGCCGAGCAGTTGATCGACCGTCAGGCACGCGAACTGTGCGAGCAGCGCTACCGCGACGGCACCCCGAGCGGAGGTCCCTGGCAGTGAGCGGCATCGGTCCCGTCGAGCCGGGCCAGGGCACCCACGCACGGGACACCCCCCTGCCTGCCAAGATCGCGCCGGGCCGCCTCACGCACTGGTACGACCGTCACCGCCGCGCCGCACTCGTCACCGCCACGTCCGTCGCCGTCATCGTCGTCGGCGGCTCTCTCTACGCCACCCGCCCCCGGCAACCGCCGCCGCCCGCCCCGCCGTACCCCTCCCAGGTGACCGATGTCGCCTACGCCGGCCGTACGGAGCCACCCACGGACGGGCCGCGCGGTGCTTTCACCTTCGCCGTGGAGGTCACCGTGCGTTCCGGCCCGCCCGTCACCGTGACACGGATCGGACAGCCCTCCGCCGGCCTCCACCTCACCTCCGTCCCACACCCTCCGTTCCGGACAGGGACCGGTTTTCCGCACCGGATCACGGTCACCGTGCACGTGAGTGAGTGCGCGAAAGCGCCCCGGAACGCCGGGCTCCCTTTCCTCGATGTAACTCTACGTAATACGCAGGCAATACAAGTGCACAGCTACATCCTTGGTGAGCGATACGCACAAGACCTCTCAGAAGCCCTTCAGGTAGCCTGCGGCAACAATTCCGGGTCATCACCAAAGTCCTAGAACACTCCTGAACACACCCCTCCGAGTCCTGCACGTTCTCAACATGCGGACAGGGCGAATCAGCCTGAATTCCACTGTTCCACCCACTCAGTACCGCTCTGCATTACCTCGTGTCATAACAAGAGCGTCACAGCCTTCCCCAGACCCTCCTCCATGTTCCCTAGACCCGCTTAGAGTCACGCCCAGTCACCGCTCCAAGGATTCGAAACCATTTCGGCTCAGCGCAGCGCTCGACTCGGCGCCTTCCATGGGGGAGGGCCGCGCCAGGGAAAGGACTGACCGTGCGTCAACGTTCGTTCATCGCCATCACCGCCGCGCTGGCGGCGGGAGCACTCACCCTGACCGCCTGCGGCTCACGCGACAACGACGGCGGCTCGAGCTCCGACAGTGGCACCACCGTCACCATCGGCGTCGACGCCCCGCTGACCGGCGACCTGTCCGCTCTGGGCCTGGGCATCAAGAACTCCGTGGACCTCGCCACCAAGCAGGCCAACGAGCAGAAGTACGTCGACGGCGTCACCTTCAAGATCGAAGCCCTCGACGACCAGGCACAGCCCTCCTCCGGACAGCAGAACGCCACCAAGCTCGTCGCCGACGACGCCGTCCTCGGCGTGGTCGGCCCCCTGAACTCCTCCGTCGCGGAGTCCATGCAGAAGGTCTTCGACGACGCCAAACTCGTCGAGGTCTCCCCCGCCAACACCAACCCGGCCCTCACCCAGGGCACGGACTGGAACACCGGCACGAAGACCCGCCCCTACAAGTCGTACTTCCGCACCGCGACCACGGACGCCATCCAGGGCCCCTTCGCCGCGCAGTACGTCTACAACGACTCCAAGAAGAAGAAGGTCTTCGTCATCGACGACAAGAAGACCTACGGCGCCGGCCTCGCCGCCACCTTCACCGAGGAGTTCAAGAAGCTCGGCGGCACCGTGGCCGGCACCCAGCACATCGACCCGGACACCAAAGACTTCTCCGCCATCGCCACCCAGGTGAAGAGCTCCGGCGCCGACGTCGTCTACTACGGCGGCGAATACCCGCAGGCCGGCCCGCTCAGCAAGCAGATCAAGGCCGCAGGCGCCAAGATCCCCGTCGTCGGCGGCGACGGCATCTACAGCGCCGACTTCATCAAGCTGGCCGGCGCCACCGCCACCGGCGACCTCGCCACCTCCGTCGGCGCCCCGGTCGAGGACCTCGCCTCCGCCAAGGAGTTCGTCGCCAACTACAAGGCCGCGGGCTACAAGGAGGCCTACGAGGCGTACGGCGGCTACTCCTACGACTCCGCCTGGGCGATCATCGAAGCCGTGAAGAAGGTCGTCGAGGACAACGACGGCAAGCTCCCGGACGACGCCCGCGCCAAGGTCACCGCCGCCATGCAGAACGTCTCCTTCGACGGCGTGACCGGCAAGGTCTCCTTCGACGAGTACGGTGACGCGACCAACAAGCAGCTCACCGTCTACGCGGTCGAGAACGGTGCCTGGAAGGCCGTGAAGTCCGGCACCTACACAGGCTGACCCTCCACCCGCACCACCCACGAGCCGCGCGGGGCGCTGCACCACAGGCGCCCCGCGCGGACTCGCATCCGGCCCCCACTCGTCGAAAATCCGACGTCCGAACGTCTCGGAGGACATGCGGTGAACGAACTGCCGCAGCAGCTGGTCAACGGCCTGCTACTGGGATCCATGTACGGGCTCGTCGCCATCGGCTACACAATGGTCTACGGCATCGTCCAGCTCATCAACTTCGCCCACGGCGAGATCTTCATGACCGGGGCCTTCGGCGCCCTCACGGTCTACCTCTACATCCTGCCCGACGGCACCACCATGTGGATCGCGCTGCCCCTCATGCTCATCGGCGCCATCGTGGTCTCCACCACCGTCGCCGTAGGAGCGGAACGGTTCGCCTACCGCCCGCTGCGCACCGCCCCTCGCCTCGCGCCCCTCATCACCGCCATCGGCCTCTCCCTCGCCCTCCAGCAGGCGGTATGGGCCTGGTACCCGAACGCCAAGTCCGCCATCACCTTCCCGAGCATCCCCGGCGGACCCTTCGAGATCGGCAGCGTCACCATCCAGACCGGCGACGTGTTCCTCTTCGTCGCCGCCCCCATCAGCATGGCGATCCTCGCCTACTTCGTGATGAAGACCCGCACCGGACGCGGCATGCAGGCCACCGCCCAGGACCCGGACACCGCCAAGCTCATGGGCATCAACACCGACCGCATCATCGTGGTCGCCTTCGCCCTCGGCGCCGCCTTCGCCGCCATCGGCGCCGTCGCCTACGGCTTCAAATACGGCCAGATCGACTTCCGCATGGGCTTCATCCTGGGCCTCAAGGCCTTCACCGCCGCCGTCCTCGGCGGCATCGGCAACATCTACGGAGCCATGATCGGCGGCCTCGTCCTGGGCCTCGCCGAAACCATGGCCACCGCCTACATCGCCGACGTCCCCGGCATGTCGCAGCTCGGCGGCCAGTCCTGGGCCAACGTCTGGGCCTTCGTACTTCTCATCCTCGTACTCCTGTTCAGGCCACAAGGCCTGCTCGGTGAGCGCGTGGCGGACAGGGCGTGACACCGATGACCACACAGACCACCGCACCCGAGACCCCCAGCGCCCCCACCCCGGGAACACCCAAGGGCCTCGTCTCCATCCCCCCCACCATCGGCCGCGCCCTCGCCACCGGCGGCGGCGCCCTCACCGTCCTCTCCGCCTTCCTCGCCTGGACCTGGACCGCCGCATTCCCCGGCGACCTCACCGTCTACGGCTACCCGGGCGGCCTCCAAGTCCTCGTCCTCATCGGCGGCGCCCTCACCACCCTCTTCGGCCTCGCCTCGTACGGCATCAAGGGCCTGGGCTGGCTCGCACCCGCAGGCGCCGACAGCTCCATCAAGCTCGCCGCACTCGGCACCTTCCTCACCGCCTGGTTCACGGTCAACGCGATCACCGTCCAACTCGGCGGCGTCGTCAACCTCGAACCCGGCGGCTACCTCGTCGCCATCGCCACCCTCGCCTCCCTCCTCGGCGCGCTCTCCCTGCCGTTCCAACGGCCCGAGCCCGACATCGCCGACCCCGAGGACACCCCCCGCGAACGGCTCCTCCTCGACGCACGCAACAACATCAGCGTCATCAAGGCCGCCTTCGCCTCCGGCACCCCCACCCCGGCCCGCAAACTCCCCGCGTACGCCGAGATCCTCATCATCGTCGCGGTACTCGCCCTCGGCCTGATCGTCTTCACCTACGGCATCGGCACCGAATACGACGAACTCTTCGTCGGCTTCCTCATCATCACCGGCTGCAGCTTCGCCGCCGCCGCCAAGGCCGGCCTCGTCAGCAGGCTCTCCACCATCACCGCCAAGCACCGCAACGTGACAATGCTCGGCGCCTTCCTCGCCGCCGCCGCCTTCCCCTTCACCCAGTCCGACGACCAGTACGCCACCATCGGCGTCTACATCCTGATCTTCGCCACCGTCGCCCTCGGCCTCAACATCGTCGTCGGCCTCGCCGGCCTCCTCGACCTCGGATACGTCGCCTTCCTCGGCGTCGGCGCCTACACCGCGGCCATGGTCTCCGGCTCCCCCTCCTCCCCCTTCGACGTCCACTTCCCGTTCTGGGCCGCCGCCCTCCTCGGCGCCGCCGTCGCCATGGTCTTCGGCGTCCTCATCGGCGCCCCCACCCTCCGCCTCCGCGGCGACTACCTCGCCATCGTCACCCTCGGCTTCGGCGAAATCTTCCGCATCACCGTCCTCAACATGGACGGCACCTCCGGCCCCGACATCACCAACGGCTCCAACGGCATCGCATCGATCCCGAACCTCAACATCCTCGGCTTCGACTTCGGCGCCGAACACAGCTTCGCCGGCTTCACCATCGCCCGATTCGCCAACTACTTCCTCCTGATGCTCCTCATCACACTGGTCGTAGTCGTCGTCTTCCGACGCAGCGGCGACTCCCGCATCGGCCGCGCCTGGGTCGCCATCCGCGAAGACGAAACCGCCGCCCTCGCCATGGGCATCAACGGCTTCCGCGTCAAACTCATCGCCTTCGCCCTCGGCGCCACCCTCGCCGGACTCGCCGGAACCGTCCAAGCACACGTCACCTACACCGTGACCCCCGAGCAGTACACCTTCGCCAACGTCGTCCCCCCCAACTCGGCGTTCCTGCTCGCGGCAGTCGTCCTCGGCGGCATGGGCACCATCAGCGGACCCCTCGTAGGCGCCGCACTGCTCTACCTCATCCCCGCCAAGCTCCAATTCCTCGACGACTACCAGCTCCTCGCCTTCGGACTCGCGCTCGTCCTGCTGATGCGCTTCCGCCCAGAGGGCCTCATCCCGAACCGGCGCCGCCAGCTCGAATTCCACGAAGACGCGCAAGCGCCCACAGTCCTCAGCAAGGCAGGGGCCTGACCACCATGACTACCGAAACCACCACCCCGGCAGCCTCCTCCGGCGCCAACGCCCCCGGCGAAGTCGTACTCGACGCCCGCGGCGTCACCATGCGCTTCGGCGGCCTCACCGCCGTACGCAACGTCGACCTCACCGTCAACAGCGGCGAAATCGTCGGCCTCATCGGCCCCAACGGCGCCGGCAAAACCACCTTCTTCAACTGCCTCACCGGCCTCTACATCCCCACCGAAGGAGAGGTCCGCTACAAAGGCACCATCCTGCCGCCCAAGTCCTTCAAGGTCACCGCAGCCGGCGTCGCCCGCACCTTCCAGAACATCCGTCTCTTCGCCAACATGACGGTCCTGGAAAACGTCCTCGTCGGCCGCCACACCCGCACCAAAGAAGGCCTCTGGTCAGCCCTCCTACGCGGCCCAGGCTTCAAAAAAGCCGAAAAAGCCTCCGAAGAACGCGCCATGGAACTCCTGGAGTTCATCGGCCTCGCCGCCAAACGCGACCACCTCGCCAGGAACCTCCCTTACGGCGAACAACGCAAGCTCGAAATCGCACGAGCCCTCGCCAGCGAACCCGGCCTCCTCCTCCTCGACGAGCCCACCGCCGGCATGAACCCCCAGGAAACCCGCGCCACCGAAGAACTCGTCTTCGCCATCCGCGACATGGGCATCGCCATCCTCGTCATCGAGCACGACATGCGGTTCATCTTCAACCTCTGCGACCGCGTCGCCGTCCTCGTCCAAGGCGAAAAACTCGTCGAAGGCGACAGCGCCACCGTCCAGGGCGACGACCGCGTCATCGCCGCCTACCTCGGCGAACCCTTCGAAGACGCCCCCGGCGACGAAGAAATCTCCGAAGTCGAAGCCGCCGAGGCACACGCCGACACCACGAAGGACGCCTCGCCCGGCAAGGAGAACGACCAATGACCGCACTGCTCGAAGTCGAGGACCTCCGAGTCGCCTACGGCAAAATCGAAGCCGTCAAAGGCATCTCCTTCAAGGTCGAAGCCGGCGAGGTAGTCACCCTCATCGGCACCAACGGCGCCGGCAAAACCACCACCCTGCGCACCCTCTCCGGCCTCCTCAAGCCCGCCGGCGGCCAAATCAAGTTCCAGGGCAAATCACTGAAGAAGACCCCCGCCCACCAGATCGTCTCGCTGGGACTCGCCCACTCCCCCGAGGGCCGGCACATCTTCCCCCGCATGACCATCGAGGACAACCTGCGACTCGGCGCCTTCCTCCGCGACGACAAGCCGGCCATCGAAAAGGACATCCAGCGCGCCTACGACCTCTTCCCCATCCTCGGAGAACGCAGGAAGCAGGCCGCAGGAACCCTCTCCGGCGGCGAACAGCAAATGCTCGCCATGGGCCGCGCCCTCATGTCCCAGCCCAAACTCCTCATGCTCGACGAACCCTCCATGGGCCTCTCGCCGATCATGATGCAGAAGATCATGTCCACCATCGCCGAACTCAAATCCCAGGGCACGACGATCCTCCTCGTCGAACAGAACGCCCAAGCAGCGCTCTCCCTCGCCGACCACGGCCACGTCATGGAAGTCGGCAGCATCGTCCTCTCCGGCGCCGGCCAGGACCTGCTCCACGACGAGTCCGTCCGCAAGGCATACCTCGGCGAGGACTGAAACTCCTGCGCGCATACGAGAAGGCCCGCACCCTTGCTGTCAGGGGTGCGGGCCTCTTCGTATGTACTGGCGGTCTGGCTAGCCCTTCGCGGACTTCTTCTCCTCGGCGTCCTGGATGACCGCCTCGGCGACCTGCTGCATCGACATCCGCCGGTCCATCGACGTCTTCTGAATCCACCGGAACGCCGCCGGCTCCGACAGCCCGTACTGCGTCTGCAGAACCGACTTCGCCCGATCCACCAGCTTCCGCGTCTCCAGCCGCTGACTGAGGTCCGCGACCTCCCGCTCCAACTGCTTCAGCTCCGTGAACCGCGACACCGCCATCTCGATCGCCGGCACCACGTCACTCTTGCTGAACGGCTTCACCAGATACGCCATCGCGCCCGCGTCACGGGCCCGCTCGACCAGATCACGCTGCGAGAACGCCGTCAGCATCAGCACGGGGGCGATGCCCTCCTCGGCGATCTTCTCGGCAGCGGAGATCCCGTCCAACTTGGGCATCTTCACATCGAGGATCACGAGGTCCGGCTTGTGCTCCCGGGCCAGCTCGACGGCCTGCTCACCGTCGCCCGCCTCGCCCACGACGCTGTAGCCCTCTTCCTCCAGCATCTCTTTGAGGTCGAGACGAATCAGCGCCTCGTCCTCAGCGATGACGACGCGGGTCGTCAGCGGAGGCACGTGCGACTTGTCGTCGTCGGGCGCGTCTACGGGCTGGGGCGACTCGGGGGCGGTCACGGGGGCTCCTCGTTGCGGGCGGGGTACTGCCTACAAGAGCCTACCTAGCTGCGGTAAGGTAGTCCTCCGAGGGGTTGCACTTCTCCTTCCTTTCTAAGGCCCCAGTACTCCAACTGGTTAGAGAGGCCGCTCTCAAACAGCGGACAGTGTGGGTTCGAATCCCACCTGGGGCACTTTTCCTTGCATTCCAAGGTCGCCACTAAGAAGCGGATGTTCCCGTTCTCGTGAACATCCGCTTTTCGCTGCCCACCGTGACGATCAGTCGCGCAGGGTGGCCATATGTACGACATGAGCACGCGCAAGCGGGCACTCTCGCTGGTTGGCCAGGGACGCAGCCTGAACTCCGTCAGCAAAGAGACAGGCATCTCACGCGCCGCGATCCGCTCCTGGCAGGAACGTGTCGAGCCGCTGCCTCGCATGGCCGCTCCCGACTCCAGACCAGTTGCGAATCAGAGCGCGTACGCCTACCTACTGGGGCTCTATCTCGGCGACGGCTGCATCAGCCCTCACCCACGCGGTACCGGCTACTACCTCAGGATCGCTTGCGCCGACGCGTGGCCCGGGCTCATCCAACAATGCCGCGAGGCCATCACTAGCGTCTCCCCCGGAATCGGCGTCTACACGATCCAGAAGCAGGGCTGCGTCATGATCACCAGCTACGGTCGACACTGGCCCTGCCTCTTCCCCCAGCACGGCCCCGGCAAGAAGCACGACCGCCTCATCGCCCTCGAACCCTGGCAGGAGGAAATCGTCGACGCCCACCCCTGGGAGTTCATCCGCGGGCTCATCCACTCCGACGGCTGCCGCATTACCAACTGGACCGAGAAGGTCATCGGCGGTGAGCGGAAGCGCTACGAGTACCCCCGGTACTTCTTCACCAACAAGTCGCCCGACATCATCCGCCTCTACACGGACACCCTCGACGCAGTCGGCGTCGGCTGGAAGCAGGCGAACTCGCAGAACATCTCCGTAGCCCGTCGCTCCTCCGTCGCCCTCATGGACACCCACGTAGGCCCCAAGTACTAACTAGGGCCCCTACTTGGGACCATCGTCCTCCCCGATCCGGTGCACGCGGACCAGGTTCGTCGAGCCGGAGACTCCGGGCGGGGAGCCCGCCGTGATGACGACGATGTCGCCCTTCTCGCAGCGGCCGTACTTGAGGAGAAGCTCGTCGACCTGGTCGACCATCGCGTCGGTGGAGTCGACGTGCGGGCCGAGGAAGGTTTCGACGCCCCAGGTGAGGTTGAGCTGGGAGCGGGTTTCCGGGGCCGGGGTGAAGGCGAGGAGTGGGATGGGTGAGCGGTAGCGGGACAGGCGGCGGACGGTGTCGCCGGACTGGGTGAAGGCGACGAGGAACTTGGCGCCGAGGAAGTCGCCCATTTCGGCGGCTGCGCGGGCGACGGCACCGCCCTGGGTGCGGGGTTTGTTCCGGTCGGTGAGGGGCGGGAGGCCCTTGTCGAGGATGTCCTCTTCGGCGGCTTCGACGATGCGGCCCATGGTGCGGACGGTCTCGATGGCGTATTTGCCGACGCTGGTTTCGCCGGAGAGCATCACGGCGTCCGTGCCGTCGATGACGGCGTTGGCGACGTCGGAGGCTTCGGCGCGGGTGGGGCGGGAGTTCTCGATCATCGAGTCGAGCATCTGGGTGGCGACGATGACGGGCTTGGCGTTGCGCTTGGCCAGCTTGATGGCGCGTTTTTGGACGATCGGGACTTGTTCCAGGGGCATTTCGACGCCGAGGTCGCCGCGGGCGACCATGATGCCGTCGAAGGCGGCGACGATGTCGTCGATGTTGTCGACGGCCTGGGGCTTTTCGATTTTGGCGATGACGGGGAGGCGGCGGCCTTCTTCGTCCATGATGCGGTGGACGTCGTCGATGTCCTTTCCGCTCCTGACGAAGGACAGGGCGATGACGTCGCATCCGGTGCGGAGGGCCCAGCGGAGGTCTGCTTCGTCCTTGTCGGAGAGTGCGGGGACGGAGACGGCGACGCCGGGGAGGTTGAGGCCTTTGTTGTCGGAGACCATGCCGCCTTCGATGACGGTGGTGTGGACGCGGGGGCCGTCGACGGAGGTGACTTCGAGGGTGACTTTGCCGTCGTCGACGAGGATGCGTTCGCCGGTGGTGACGTCGGTGGCGAGTCCGTCGTAGGTGGTTCCGCAGGTGTGGCGGTCGCCTTGGGTGCCTTCTTCGACGGTGATGGTGAAGGTGTCTCCGCGTTCAAGGAGTACGGGGCCTTCGGTGAAGCGGCCGAGTCGGATCTTCGGGCCTTGAAGGTCGGCGAGGATGCCGACGCTGCGGCCGGATTCGTCGGAGGCCTTTCGTACGTGGTGGTAGCGCTCCTCGTGGTCGGCGTAGGTGCCGTGGCTGAGGTTGAAGCGGGCTACGTCCATTCCGGCGTCGACCAGTGCTTTGATCTGGTCGTACGAGTCGGTGGCGGGGCCCAATGTACAGACGATTTTTACTCGGCGCATGTTTCGAGCGTAGGCCTTACCGGTGGGTAGGGAATTGGTGCCGCGTGACTACTCAACAACCTTTGCGTGAAGGGTTATTGACAAGCGTTGAATTGTGCGCGGGGGTGCTCTGATGAGCGCGGGAGGTCGCTTTGTGTACTCCCTCGGGCACAATTCCGAATGTGGGCGGCTGGGGCTACAGCTGGGGTGGTGCCATGGTGAATCGGGCGTTGACCTGGGCGTAGACGTGCTGGCGTTGGGGTTCGAGGTCGAGGGCGGCGATTTCGGTGTCGGCGGCGTCTGCGGCGTAGGACATGGAGCGCATGGCGCGGCCGGGGTTCTGGGGGTACTGCCGGGTGTTTTCGGCGCCGATGTCGGCGAGTTCGACGAGGGCGGTGAGGGTGGTGCCGAGGGCGTCGGCGTATTCGCGGGCGCGTTGGACGGCTTCGCGGACGGCTTGTTGGCGGGCTTTGCGGTGGCTGGGTGAGGTGGGGCGCAGGGCCCACCAGGGGCCGTCGACGCGGGTGAGGTCTAGGTCTGCGAGTCGGGTGGTGAGTTCGCCGAGTGCGGTGAAGTCGGTGAGTTCGGCGGTGATGTGGACGCGTCCGTGGTAGGCGCGGATGCGTTCGCCGCGGCCGTGTTTGGTGAGTTCGGGGCTGATGGAGAAGGCGCCGGTTTCTAGGCGTTCGACGGCGTCGCCGTAGGTTTTGACGAGGTCGAGTGCGGTGGTGTTGCGGTGGGTGAGGTCGGTGAGGGCGCCTTGTCGGTCGGTGCCGCGGGCGCTGACGGTGATGCCGATGCGGGCGATTTCGGGGTCGACTTCGAGGTGGGCTTCGCCGCGGACGGCGATGCGGGGTGAGTCGGGGGTGCCGTAGGGGAGGGCGGGTTGGGGTTCCTCTGCGGTGGGTGCCATACGTCCCACTCTGTCACTGGTGGGGTTGGTTGCGGGGGCTGTAGGTCATCAGATCGAAACCTTCTGGGCCTGTTGTGGTGGTGGTTGGTGGGCCAGAATCTACGCGCGTTGTGTCCGTTTCCTGAGGGGTCGTTGAGATGTCGTTGAATCGCCGTAGGTTTCTGAAGAAGTCGGCTGTGACGGGGGCGGGGGTCGCGTTCGCCGGGGCGGTGGCGGCTCCGGCGGCGGAGGCGGCCGAGTCCGTTGTGGCGAAGGAGGGCGGGAAGCCGGTGAAGCGGTATTCGCTGACGGTGATGGGCACGACCGATTTGCATGGTCATGTTTTCAACTGGGACTACTTCAAGGATGCGGAGTACAAGGACACGGCGGGTAATGCGCAGGGTCTGGCGCGGATTTCGACGCTGGTGAACGCGGTCCGTGAGGAGAAGGGCCGTGCGAACACGCTGCTTCTGGACGCGGGTGACACGATTCAGGGCACTCCGCTGACGTATTACTACGCGAAGGTCGATCCGATCACGGCGAAGGGTGGTCCGGTTCACCCGATGGCGCAGGCGATGAACGCGATCGGGTATGACGCGGTGGCGCTCGGCAATCACGAGTTCAACTACGGCATCGAGACGCTGCGGAAGTTCGAGGAGCAGTGCCGTTTCCCGCTGTTGGGTGCGAACGCGCTGGACGCGAAGACGTTGAAGCCGGCTTTCCCGCCGTACTTCATGAAGAGGTTCCAGGTGAAGGGTGCGCCGCCGGTGAGGGTGGCGGTGCTGGGTCTGACGAATCCGGGTATCGCGATCTGGGACAAGGCGTATGTCCAGGGGAAGTTGACGTTCCCGGGTCTGGAGGAGCAGGCGGCGAAGTGGGTGCCGAAGCTGCGGTCGATGGGTGCGGATGTGGTCGTGGTGTCGGCGCACTCGGGTTCGTCGGGCACGTCGTCGTACGGTGATCAGTTGCCGTACATCGAGAATTCGGCGGCGTTGGTGGCGCAGCAGGTGCCGGGTATCGACGCGATTCTGGTCGGGCACGCGCATGTGGAGATTCCGGAGCTGAAGGTCACGAACACGGTGACGGGTAGGACGGTGGTGCTGTCGGAGCCGCTGGCGTATGCGGAGCGGCTGTCTCTCTTCGATTTCGAGTTGGTTTTCGAGGAGGGGAAGTGGTCGGTCGAGTCGGTTGCGGCGTCGGTCCGTAACTCGAACTCGGTCGCTGACGACCCGAAGATCACGAAGTTGCTGAAGGACGAGCATGACGTGGTCGTGGCGTATGTGAACCAGGTGGTCGGTACGGCGACTGAGACGTTGACGACGGTCGAGGCGCGGTACAAGGACGCTCCGATCATCGATCTGATCACCAGGGTGCAGGAGGACGTGGTGCGGGCGGCGTTGGTGGGCACGGAGTATGCGTCGCTGCCGGTGATCGCGCAGGCGTCGCCGTTCTCGCGTACGTCGGAGATCCCGGCGGGGAATGTGACGATCCGGGATCTGTCGAGCCTGTATGTGTATGACAACACGCTGGTCGCGAAGGTGATGACGGGTGCGCAGGTGCGGGCGTATCTGGAGTATTCGGCGAACTATTTCGTGCGGACGGCGGCGGGCGCGGTGGTCGATGTGGAGAAGTTGACGAACGCGAACAATCGTCCGGACTACAACTACGACTATGTGTCGGGTTTGACGTACGACATCGACATTGCGCAGGCGGAGGGTTCGCGGATCAGGAACCTGGCGTACAACGGTGCTCCGTTGGATGACGCGCAGCGTTTCGTGCTGGCGGTGAACAACTATCGGGCGAACGGTGGTGGCGCGTTCCCGTTTGTGGCGTCGGCGACGGAGGTGTGGTCGGAGTCGACGGAGATCCGGACGCGGATCGCGGAGTGGGTGACGGCGAAGGGTTCGCTGGATCCGGCGGAGTTCGCTTCGGTGGACTGGAAGTTGACGCGGGACGGCACGCCGGTCTTCTGATCGCCTGTTTGTTTCAGATCCCGTCTGTCATCAGGGGGGTCAGGACGCGTTCCTGGCGGGCGGACGGGATCTGGGGTTGTGGGGTGAGTCCGAAGGTGGTGAATGCGGTTCGGTCGGGGAGGGGGTAGGGGTCTTTCCCTGTCAGGGAGTTGAGGATGGTGGCGCTGCGCCAGGCGGCGAGTCCGAGGTCGGGGGCGCCGACGCCGTGGGTGTGGAGTTCGGCGTTCTGGACGTGGACGTGGCCGGTGACGGAGGGGTCGAGGATGAGGCGGAACTGGTCGTCGATGCGGGGGCGTTCGGAGCTGTCGCGGCGGAGGTAGGGGTCGAGTCCGGCGAGGATGCGGCCGAGGGGGCGTTCGCGGTAGCCGGTGGCGAGGACGACGGCGTCGGTGGTGAGGCGGGAGCGGGCGCCTTGTTGGGTGTGTTCGAGGTGGAGTTCGACTTTGGTGGTGGCGACGCGGCCTGCGGTGCGGACGGTGACGGCGGGGGTGAGGACGGCGTCGGGCCAGCCGCCGTGCAGGGTGCGGCGGTAGAGCTCGTCGTGGATGGCGGCGATGGTGTCGGCGTCGATGCCTTTGTGGAGTTGCCATTGGGCGGCGACGAGTCGGTCGCGTACGGGTTCGGTGAGGTGGTGGAAGTAGCGGGTGTAGTCGGGGGTGAAGTGTTCGAGGCCGAGCTTGGAGTACTCCATGGGGGCGAAGGCTTCGGTGCGGGCGAGCCAGTGGATTTTTTCGCGGCCGGCGGGGCGGTTGCGCAGTAGGTCGAGGAAGACTTCGGCGCCTGATTGTCCGGCGCCGATGACGGTGATGTGTTCGGCGGTGAGGAACTGTTCGCGGTGTTTGAGGTAGTCCGCGGCGTGGATGACGGGTACGCCGGGGGCTGCGACGAGGGGTTTGAGGGCTTCGGGGATGTTGGGGGCGGTGCCGACGCCGAGGACGATGTTGCGGGTGTAGGTGCGGCCGAGGGATTCGGCTTCTCCGTCGGTGTCGAGTTGGGTGAAGTCGACTTCGAAGAGGGCGCGTTCGGGGTTCCAGCGGACGGCGTCGACCTGGTGGCCGAAGTGGAGTCCGGGGAGGTTGTCGGCGACCCAGCGGCAGTAGGCGTCGTATTCGACGCGCTGGATGTGGAAGCGCTCGGCGAAGTAGAAGGGGAAGAGTCGGTCGCGGGTTTTGAGGTAGTTGAGGAAGGACCAGGGGCTGGTGGGGTCGGCGAGGGTCACCAGGTCGGCGAGGAAGGGGACTTGGAGGGTGGCGCCGTCGATGAGGAGGCCGGGGTGCCAGTCGAAGCCGGGGCGTTGTTCGTAGAAGACGGTGTCGAGTTCGGCGAGGGGGTGGGCGAGGGCGGCGAGGGAGAGGTTGAAGGGGCCGATGCCGATGCCCACCAGGTCGCGGGGTGCTTCGGTGGCGGGGTGTGGGGGGTTGGGCGTCGGGCTCATCGGGGGGTGTGTCCTTCCACCAGTTTCAGGAGGGCGGCCAGGTCGTCGGGGCGGGTGTGGGGGTTGAGGAGGGTGGCTTTGAGCCAGCGGCGGCCGTCGAGGGTGGCGCGGCCGAGGACGGCGCGGCCTTGGTGCAGGAGGGTGCGGCGTACGGCGGCGACGGTGTCGTCGGTGGCTTCGGTGGGCCGGAACAGGACGGTGCTGATGGCCGGCCGGTCGTAGAGCTCGAAGCCGGGGTGGGCGGCTATGAGCTGGGCGAACTCTTCTGCGTGGGCGCAGACTTGGTCGACGAGCGCGCCGAGGCCTTCCCTCCCGAGGGTCTTGAGGGTGACGGCGATTTTGAGGATGTCGGGGCGTCGGGTGGTGCGCAGGGAGCGGCCGAGGAGGTCGGGGAGGCCTGCTTCGGTGTCGTCGTCGGCGTTGAGGTAGTCGGCGCGGTGTTGCAGTGCGGTGAGGTCGTGTTCGTCGCGGAGGGTGAGGAGGCCGGCGGCGGCGGGCTGCCAGCCGAGTTTGTGCAGGTCGAGGGTGACGGTGTCGGCGCGGTGGAGTCCGTCGAGTTTGTGGCGGTGGCGGTCGCTGAAGAGGAGGCCTCCGCCGTAGGCGGCGTCGATGTGGAGGCGGGCGCCGTGGGTGGCGCAGAGGTCGGCGATCTCGGGGAGTGGGTCGATGAGGCCGGCGTCGGTGGTGCCTGCGGTGGCGGCGACGATGAGGGGGCCGCACAGCTTGGTGAGGGCTTCGTCGAGGGCGGCGGGGTCCATGGTGCCGGCGGGTGCGGGGACGACGACGGGGTCGGGCAGGCCGAGGAGCCAGGCGGCGCGGTGCAGGGAGTGGTGGGCGTTGGCGCCGTGGACGAGTCGTAGGCCGCCGTGGGCGCCGTCGTGGGCTTCGCGGGCGAGGAGGAGGGCGAGTTGGTTGGACTCGGTGCCGCCGGTCGTGACGAGTGCGTCGGCCGCGTCGACTTCGCGTGCGAGCGCCTGTGTCACGAGTGCTTCCAGTGCGGAGGCGGCGGGGGCCTGGTCCCAGGAGTCCAGGGAGGGGTTGAGGGCGGAGGCGGCGAGGTCGGCGGCGGTGGCGACGGCGAGGGGCGGGCAGTGCAGGTGGGCGGCGCACAGGGGGTGCGCGGGGTCCGCGGCGCCTTCGGCGAGGGCTCGTACGAGGGTGTGCAGGGCGTTTTCGGTTCCCTGCTGGGGCAGTACGTCCCCGACCGCGTCCCGCATCCGTCGCGCCACCGCTTCCGGTCCCCCGGCGGGCAGCGGTCCTCCCCTGGCCTCGCCGCCTTCGCGCAGTGCGTCGAGCACGGTGTCGAGCAACGGCCGCAGCGCGTCGGGTCCTTGGGGGCCTGAGGCGAGGGGCGGCGTGCTCATGGGGGTGTCCTCCGGTGGGCGCGGCAGGATGGGGTCCCAGCCTGTACGCAGTTCGGGTCGGCGCGCCCGCGAAGGACAACGATCCGACCCAAAAGGGGGTACTGCCGTGCGGAGGAAATGTGTTGGGGCGGGGGTGGTGCTAAGGGTGCCGCCCGGTGGGCGGACGCGGCTCCAGGTCGGGAGGCAACAGCCGTACAGGTTTCACGGGACCGGCTGGGCACCTTGTCGCTGGGGTTCGCACATGCCGAGGGCATCGACGCCGCTGGGTCCGGCCTTCCTGGTGGGAGGAGGTCAGGGAACGAGGCCGCCGTTGGCGGCCAGTGCCAGACCGACGGCGAAGGAGAAGGCCCCAGCAATTACTCGCGGCCGGTTCGAACCCTCGGTCCCGGTCCGTGGGTTGAGTTGAAGCAGGGTCGTGGCGGCAGCGCCGGCAAGGATGGGGACCCAGAGGGTCTCCAGGTCGGAGAACCCTGTGTCGGTTGTGGTGCCTGCGATCAATTTCCCTGCCAGGAACCCGCAGAGCGACGTCAAGATCGAGATGATGGTGAACTGCGGCAGCAGAATCTCCTCACTGTCCGGAGTTCTGCGCATTCGCATCCGCAGGGCGACCACGACATATGCGGCCATGGTCAGTGTTGCGGCCGCCAGCGCTGCAAAGGCAAGCGCATTCCAGGTCGAGTCGCGCACTTTCTCTTCCCATTCAGATGATCGAGTGATGGGTTGAAGATGCCGCCCCGGGGCGACGGATCCGTCGCCCTGGGGTGGCGGGACCTCTGTTGGTCCCAGAGGAACTCGCAGCACCCTTCAGGCTGTTGACCCCGCAGAGGATGCCAAGAGCGCCACCGGCGGCGCCGCCGGTCTTCGCCCAGCTCTTCTTGTTCTTGCCCTTCAGGTTCCTGAGGAGTCGCTTGATCGGGTCCGCGGGATAGCCAGTAGGCATTGGCGCCGCCGCCGGCCACGGAGTCGAGTTGCAGGAAGCGGCCGGGCCTGTACCTGGAGGAGCTGTCCGGACGCGCCCTCTTGCGGAAGAACACGGGTGCGGAAGTCGCCGGGCTTACGCCCCCCTGACCCGCAACGCCCGCGCGAGGTCGTCCAGTTGGTCGGCGAGTTTGCGGCGCAGGGCCGGGATGGGGTCGGCGTCGCGGAGGCAGGCTTCGGCGAGGGCGAGGGTGTGCGGGGTGACGGCGTACGCGGGGAAGGCCCAGCGGCCGGCGGCTTCGGCGATGGCGGGGCCGCGGCGGGCGGCGAGGGCGACGGCGTCGGACCAGTAGCGCTCGACGTACTCCCTGACGAGGTCGGCCTGTTCGGGCTGCCAGAAGCCTTGGGCGGTGGCGGTGAAGAGGTAGTTGGAGAGGTCGTCGGTGGCGAACATCGACTCCCAGGCCGCGCGTTTGGCCTGCGGGTCGGGCAGCGCGGCGCGGCAGCGGGCGGCGCCTTCCTGCCCGGTGGCGCTGGGGTCCTGGACGAGTTCGGTGTCGATGACGGCGTCGTCGATCGCGCCGTGGACGGCGAGGCGGCCCAGGATGCGCCAGCGCAGCTCGGGGTCGAGTTCGGGTCCGCCGGGGACGGTGCCCTCGGAGAACCAGGCGCTGATGGTGTCGGGGTGGGCGGCGACGTCGATGAAGTGGCGTACGGCGGTGAGGCGCAGGCCCGGGTTGGTGCCGTCCTCGGTGCGGCGGATCAGGTCGCGGCACAGTGAGGTGAGTGTGGCGAGGGCGGTGGGGCGGTCCTCGGCGGGCAGGTAGCGGTCGGCGACCTGGGCGGCGGCGAAGGACAGGACTCCTTGGACGAGGGCGAGGTCGGTCTCGTGCGGCAGGTGGGCGCGGGCGGCGTCGACGTAGGCCATGGCGGGGAGTTCGCCGTCGCGTACGGCGTCGCGGAGGGCGTTCCAGACGACGGCGCGGGTGAGCGGGTCGGGCAGGCCGGACAGGGCCGCGTGGACGGTCGTGAAGGACGTGGGGTCGAATCGGATCTTGGCGTACGACAGGTCGCCGTCGTTGAGGAGCAGCAGGTCGGGGCGGCGGCGGCCGGGGCCGAGCTTGACGGATTCGCCCTGCGGTACGTCGAGTTCGAAGCGGTCGCGTAGGACCAGCTGGTTCTCACCGGCCGGGAGGGTGTCGTAGGCGCCGACGGCGATGCGGTGGGGGCGGCTGCCCTCATGTGTGACGGTGAGGTGCCAGTGGCCCTCGGCCTCGCCGATCGAGGGTGTCAGCGTGTCGACGCCTGTGGTGCGCAGCCAGGCCTCCGCCCAGGCGTGTACGTCCCGTTCGGTGGCTCCGGCGAGGGAGTCGATGAAGTCGGCGAGGGTGGCGTTGGCGAACTTGTGGCGGGTGAAGTGGGTGTTGATGCCGTCGAGGAAGTCCTTCTCGCCGAGCCAGGTGACGAGTTGGCGTAGTGCGGAGGCGCCCTTGGCGTAGGAGATGCCGTCGAAGTTGAGCATGGCGGAGGCGGTGTCGGGGACGGCGTCCGGGTCGGGGGCGACGGGGTGGGTGGAGGGTCGCTGGTCGGCGTCGTAGCCCCAGGGTTTGCGGGTGACGCCGAACTCGGTCCAGGTCTCGGTGAATCGGGTCGCTTCGGTGAGGGTCTGGTAGCCCATGTACTCGGCGAAGGACTCGTTCAGCCAGATGTCGTCCCACCAGCGCAGGGTGACGAGGTCGCCGAACCACATGTGGGCCATCTCGTGGGCGATGACCATGGCGCGGGTCTGGCGCTCGGTGTCGGTGACGGCGGAGCGATAGATGAACTCGTCGCGGAAGGTGACGAGTCCGGGGTTCTCCATGGCTCCGGCGTTGAACTCGGGGACGAATGCCTGGTCGTAGGAGTCGAAGGGGTAGGGCTCGTCGAATTTCTCGTGGTAGCGGTCGAAGCAGGCGCGCGTGACGTCCAGGATCTCGTCGGCGTCGGCGTCCAGGTGGGGGGCCAGTGAGCGGCGGCAGTGGATGCCGAAGGGGAGGCCTCGGTGCTCGGTGCGCACGGAGTGCCAGGGTCCGGCGGCGACGGCGACGAGGTAGGTGGAGATGAGCGGGGTCGCGGCGGCTTCCCAGCGGCCCTCCCCCAGGTGTTCGACGACGCTGTTGGCGAGGACGGTCCAGCCTTCGGGGGCGGTGACGGACAGTTCGAAGACGGCCTTCAGGTCGGGCTGGTCGAAGGCGGCGAAGACGCGCTGGACGTCATCCATGAACAGCTGGGTGTAGAGGTAGGTCTCGCCGTCGGTGGGGTCGGTGAAGCGGTGCATGCCCTCGCCGGTGCGGGAGTAGCGCATCGCCGCGTCGACGCGCAGTTCGTGCTCGCCGGCGGTCAGGCCCTTGAGCGGCAGCCGGTTCTCGTCGAGGGTCTCGGGGGCGAGGGGCTGCCCGTCGAGAGTGACGGAGCGCAGCTCTGCGGGCTTCAGCTCGACGAAGGTGTCCGCGTCGGCGCGGGCGGTGAAGCGGATGACGGTCCTGGAGTCGAAGGTCTCGTCCCCGCCTGTCAGGTCGAGGGCGATCCCGTAGTGGTGGACGTCGAGGAGCTTGGCACGGGTCTGCGCTTCGTCGCGCGTCAGTACGGACATGAGCACATGCTGCCTGATGCGTCTGACAGCGCACAGGGGCGGACCGGTATGCGGCTTTTACCCCTCACCCTGACTATGAGGTTCCGAGGTCTGATCCAGCTAGGAGGTCTGGTCCTGCTAGGTGATCTGGCCCGGTGGGAGGTCTGGTCCTCCCTTGTGGTCGTCGACGATGAGGATCTT
Organism: Streptomyces sp. NPDC005808; assembly: GCF_042871385.1. Classification (NCBI taxonomy): domain Bacteria; kingdom Bacillati; phylum Actinomycetota; class Actinomycetes; order Kitasatosporales; family Streptomycetaceae; genus Streptomyces; species Streptomyces sp. NPDC005808. The sequence continues at coordinate 278,944 of NZ_JBIAIK010000007.1, forward strand.
GGCGTCCGAAGGCATGGCCCGACGTCCCCTCGTTTGGGCGTACCAGCTTATGCCCGTCGGCGCTCACGATGTGTGCCCGTGGATGACAAGGAGTGCTCGACTCGAAGGCGGCGCGGAGTGCTCAGCGCAGGATGCCCGGTCGGACCACCCGGTGTCACTCCCCCGTGATGGCTACGGGGTCGTCGATGCCGTCCGCGATGCTCTCGTGGTGGCGGATGACCTCGGCGATGATGAAATTGAGCAATTTTTCGGCGAAGGCCGGATCCAGTTTGGCGTTCTCGGCGAGCGTGCGCAGTCGGGCGATCTGCTGGGATTCACGGGCCGGGTCGGCGGGCGGCAGTTGGTGGGCGGCTTTGAGGTGGCCTACCTGCTGGGTGCACTTGAAGCGCTCGGCGAGCATGTGCACGACGGCGGCGTCGATGTTGTCGATGCTGTCGCGCAGCCGGGCCAGTTCGGCGCCGACGGCCGGGTCGACCTGGCTGCCCGCGGCGCCGGCCGTCTCGTTGGTGTGACTGGTGCTCATGAGGGCCAACCCTAAGGGGCGTGCGGCGCTCTCCACGGGGCGGGCGGATGTTCCTGCGTGCACTGCGGATGTCCCCGCCTGCACTGCGAATGTCCCCGCATGGCTTGCGCGCGTTCCTGTTCTCGGCGACGGGCGTGGCTGGGACGCGTCGCTGGCGGGGGCCCGCCGGGACCGGGACGACGCCCGTGGCCCCGTACCGCAAGTCAGTTCTCGGTCTTCAGGTCAGTGCCCGGTCTTTGGATCAGCGCTCGGTCTACAGGTCAGTGCCCGGTCTTCAGCGCCTTGTGGAAGTGCACGTCCTGATGGCCGCCCGGAATGCCCACCGTGCGGCCCGACTCTCGGTACCCGTGTCGTTGGTAGAACCCGGGGGCCTGGAAGGTGAAGGAGGAGACGATCACCTCGGTGCAGCCTTGCCGGGCACCCTCCTCTTCGGCCGCCCGCAGCAGCTTGCTTCCCCAGCCCGCGTGCCGCTGGTCCTCGCGCACCCACAGCATGTCGATCGCGCAGAGGCTGCCCCAGGCCCAGGCGGTGAGGCCGCCGACGAGTTCGCCCTCGGAGTCGGTCACCCGGACGGAGAGCGGGACCGGCTGCCCGGCGCCGGTGGCACGGTCGTTGAAGGCGGTCAACTCGTCGTCGAGGCGCTGCTGCAGGGCCTCGTCCTTGCCGCCGACCTGCAACGACGCGGATACGGGCGGCTGGTGTCCGGTACTCATGGTGCGGAGTATCCCAGCGTCGGGGACAAGTGGCCGAACGCTTTTTCCTGCGGCCGCACGGCGGCAAGCGCACAACCGCAGGTGTGCGGCCGCAGGGCACGCCGACAAGCGCTACAGCCGCAGGCGCACGCCGACAGGCCCACAGCAGCCCCCGAAGAGCTACCAGCCCACCGCGGCAAGCCCACAGCAGCCCACGAAGGACTACCAGCCCACGACCGGATACGCCCGCCAGGGCGTCCGCGACACCAGAACAGGTCGCGGACGCCCACGAACACACGTGTGCCGGCAGAGAGCCAGGGATCAGAGGGTCGCCGCGGCGCTGGCGATGGCCGACGCGAACGTCGAGACCTCGGAGTAGACGCCGGGGGCGTTGGGCCGGGCGCAGCCTATGCCCCAGCTGACGATGCCGACCTGGATCCAGGCGTTGGCGGCGTCCCGGCGGAACATCGGGCCGCCGGAGTCGCCCTGGCAGGTGTCGACGCCGCCCGCGGCGTAGCCGGCGCAGATCTCGTCGCTTGCGACAAGACCGCTGTAGCCGCTGTAGGAGCGACAGGTGGCGTCACTGACGAAGGGCACGGTGGCCTTCAGCAGGTAGCGCTGCTGGGCGCCGCCCTCGCTGGCGGATCCCCAGCCGGCGACGGTGAAGGTGCCGGTGTTGTACGCCGTGGTGGTGGCGATCTTCAGGGTGGACTGGGTGGTGATGGGCGAGGCGAGTTTGATGAGCGCCCAGTCCTTGCCGGTGCCGTTGTAGCCGGGGGCCCGGTAGACGTAGGTGGACTTGACCTGGACCCGGCCGGTGGTGGACTGAAGGTCGACGACGCCGGCGGTGGCGGTGATGCTGGTGTTGGCGCCGGTGCCGCTCACGCAGTGCGCCGCGGTGAGCACGATCTGCTGGGTGTAGAGCGCGCCGCCACAGCCCATGGAGAGCCGGACCATGAACGGGAACTCGCCCTGCGCCGCCCGGGTCCCGCCGACGACGGGCGCGGGGGCGGCCTGTGCGGTGGAGAGGGGCTGGAGGGAGACGGCCGCGAGGAGGACGGCGCCGATGGCCAGCGATCTCTTGACGCCGGTGAACTTCTTCAGGAACTTCAACGTGCTTCCCTTCGTGGGGGGTTGAACGTGTGGCGGGGAGCCGCACGCACAGCACTGGGACGCGGCACCGATGATGCCGAGCGACCCGAGATGCATGGCATGTTCCTGCCAAGCTGTTGCGGATTATGGAGAGCGCGCCACGGCCCCGGCAAGGGGCTCATTCCGGCCATGTCCGGTTCGCCGCCCCCGTCCGTACTCCACCGCCGGACGAAACCCCGGCCTACAGTGGAAGTCAGTTCCGGCGTCTTCAGGGGGTGCGGACGTGGCGAACGGCGGACCCGTCGAGCACGGCTTCCCGCACCTCGACACGGTGCGGGCCTCGATCACCGCGCTCTACAGACGCCTCTCGTACGACACCATCCACACCTTCGCGACCAGCGTGGCCCCCGCCGACGTGGCCTTCAGCGACATCGACGACCTGTATCTGGGCGCCCAGCGCGTGGCCCGGGAGCTGGTGCGGCACTACCGGCTGCCGGACGCCCGGATGATCATCGGCTTCCGCGAGATGACCCACGCGGCGAACGTCGAACTCGCCGCGGGCCCCGAGTACTTCATCGAGCTCAACGACCGGTTCCGTACCCACCGCCGGGACATCGGTGCCGCCCTCGCCCACGAGGTCATGCACGTCTACCTGCACCGCCTGGACCTCGCCTTCGCGGGCACGCGGGACACCGAGATCCTCACGGACACCTCGGCGGCCTACCTCGGCGCCGGCTGGCTCCTTCTCGACGCCTACCGCGAGGACGCGGACTCCTCGCAGAAGCTCGGCTACCTGACGCCGGAGGAGTTCGGATACGTCCTCGCCAAACGCGCTCTGGTCTTCGGCGAGGACCCCTCGATCTGGTTCACCAGCCCACAGGCGTACACGGCGTACAACAAGGGCATGACCCAGGCCCGCCGCGACGAGCAGCAGCCGCCGCTGACCGCGGCCGGCTGGGCGGGCCGCCGCCGCTACGCCAAGGACCGCCGCTACGCCCAGGACCACCCCGGCCACAGCTCACAGCCCGGCGCCCCTTACACCTTCAGCCCGGACGGCCGCGGCCCGCTGCGCGTGTCGTTCCCCTGCCCGACCTGCCACCAGCGGATCAGGGTGCCGGTTCGCGGCCGGGTACGGGCTCGCTGCGCGCTGTGCCGGACGGTACTGGAGTGCGACACGTAGGAAGCGAGAAGGGTGGGAGGAGTGAGGCAGAACACCCCAAAAGCCTTTGCCCCGGCCACCCTTCGAGAGCGAGGGTCGAAGGATGAGCAAGAACGACCCCGCGGCGCTCCTGTTCACCGCTGTGTACGGGGGTGACGAGGACGCGGTCGTACGGCTGCTGCGTTCCGGCGCGGATCCGGAGGCCGTGGACGAGGACGGCCAGACGGTGCTGTACCTGGCGGCGGTCAGCGACCAGCCCGACATCGTACGGCTGCTCCTTGCGGCCGGAGCCGCGCCCGACCGGCTCAGCGCGGGCTCCGACGCTCCGCTGTGCGGGGCGGCGTGCGGCGGGCACACGGAGGTCGTACGGGCCCTGCTGTCGGCCGGGGCCGGTCCCGACACGGTGGAGGAACACGGGTTCACCGCGCTGGTGTGGGCGCTGCGGTGCGGCCATGTCGCGGTGACGGAGGCCCTTCTCGCCGGCGGCGCTGACCCGGACCGTCCCGGTCCGACCGGCGAACCCCCGCTGGTGGCGGCCGCGCGCCGGGGTTCCCCGGGCTGCGTGCGCGCCCTCCTCACGCACGGGGCGCGGGCCCGGTCCGAGGCTCTGGTGGAGGCCCGCCGCTGGCTGACCCTCGATGTGGAGGCCGAACTCCGTGCGGGCCTGGAGAAGGCATACGGCCCCGGCTGCCGCTTCGTCACCCACCGTTACCCGGACGACGGAGGCGTCATCGTCGAGGTCCAGCTGCTCAACCCGGAAGGCCGCCCCGTGGCGGGAAACGACCAGCAGACGGGACATCTCGAGATAGCCACGCTGCTCGAAGCGGTCCTGCGCAGCACAGGTTCCTGAGCGGGGCGGACTGGGGAAGTTCCTCGCCCCCTGCCCGGGAGAGCTTTCAGCCCGTCCGGCGTTTGAGGACGAGCGCGTTCGGCGCGAATGCGGGAGTCTGCGGGCGGCATCCCCCAGGGGCAAGGGACGGGCAGGGGCGGACGGGGCGCAAAAAGCGCACGTCACTCCGCCCCGTACACCGCCCCCGGAACCTCCGCCCCCGCCAGCAACTTCAACGCGGCGTCCCCGGCCTCCGACGGAGTCCACCGCGCCCCCCTGTCCACACCGGGCCCCGCCCGCCACCCCTCCATCACAGTGATCCGGCCGCCCTCTGCCTCGAAGACCCTCCCGGTGACACCGGCACTCGCGGCGGACCCGAGCCAGACCACCAACGGCGACACGTTCTCGGGGGCCATCGCATCGAAGGAGGCGCCTTCAGGCGCGGCCATCGCCGACGCGAACACCCCCTCGGTCATCCGCGTCCGCGCCGCGGGAGCGACCGCGTTGACCTGAACGCCGTACCGCCCCAACTCAGCGGCGGCGACCAGCGTCAGAGCGACGATGCCGGCCTTGGCGGCGCTGTAGTTCCCCTGCCCGACGGACCCCAACAGGCCCGCGCCACTGCTGGTGTTCACCACTCGGGCCAGGGGCGGCCGCCCGGCCTTGGTCTCCGCTCGCCAGTACGCCGCGGCATGCTTCAACGGCAGGAAATGCCCCTTCAGGTGAACCCGCATCACGGCGTCCCAGTCGTCCTCTTCGAGGCTGACCAGCATCCGGTCCCGCAGGAACCCGGCGTTGTTGACGAGAGTGTCTAGGCGCCCGTACGTCTCCAGAGCGGTGCGTACGAGGGACGCGGCGCCCTCGGTGGTCGCCACGTCACCGCCGTGGGCCACCGCGGCCCCGCCCGCCGAGCGGATCTCGTCGACGACCTGCCCGGCGGGAGACCCGGGGCCTCGAACGTCGGGACCTGGAACGTCGAGGCGGGGAACATCGAGACCTGGAGCGTCGGGGCCGGGAACGTCGGGGCCGGGCGTGCCGTCCAGACCGACGCCGAGGTCGTTGACGACGACACGCGCGCCCTCGGCGGCGTACGCCAGCGCGTGCGCCCGGCCGAGCCCGCGCCCCGCCCCCGTGACGACGACAACACGCCCCTCGCACAGCAGCGGTCCAGTCATCTCAGCTCTCCTTGTTGGCGGTTGCGGCATCGAGGAAGGCGGGCCGCTCGCCTCCTCCGTGGACCAGGAGACTGGCTCCGCTGATGTACGCGGCGGCGGGCGAGGCGAGGAAGACAGCGGCCTTCCCGACGTCGTACGGCTCGGCGAGGCGGCCCAGCGGCACGGTCCGGGCGACGGCGGCGACGGCGTCCTCGTCGCCGTAGTGCAGGTACGAGCGTTCGGTGCGGGCCATGCCGACGACGAGGGTGTTGACCCGGACGTCGGGGGCCCACTCGACGGCCATCGAACGGGCCAGGTTCTCCAGCCCCGCCTTGGCCGCCCCGTACGCCGCCGTACCGGGCGAGGGCCGCGTCCCGCTCACACTGCCGATCATCACGATCGAGCCCCTGGCCCGCTGGAGATGGCGGTACGCGGCCAGCGAGGCGGTCAGCGGCGCGGTGAGGTTGAGCTCGATCACGCGGGCATGGCGTTCGGCGTCCGACTCCGCGAGCGGCCGGTAGGGAGAGCCGCCCGCGTTGTTGACGAGGACGTCGAGCCGGGGCAGGGCATCGAAGAAGTCGTGGACGGCGGACGGGTCCCGCAGGTCCACGGCCGTGAACGCGGCACCCTCAACCGGCACTTCGGGCGGCCGGCGCGCGCAGACCACGACCTTCGCGCCCGCTTCGACAAAGGCCCGCGTGATCCCGGCCCCGACTCCGCGGGTGCCGCCGGTGACGACGACCGTCCTGCCCGCGTCGTCGAGATCCACGTTGTCCACAGGGCCTCCCGCTGGGATGCATTCGCTGCTAGCTTCGAAATCTCACCTAACAAACGTTTGGTGGAAAGATAGCCGAAGGTAGCTGATGTGCCCATGGGTGTCTCCACTTCGAACCCGGAAAAGGGGATCGCCGTCGTCACGGCCGACTTCCCGCCGGTGAACGCGCTGCCGGTGCGGGGCTGGTTCGACCTGGCCGACGCCGTCCGCGCGGCGGGCCGTGACCCCGGGACCCGCTGTGTCGTGCTGACGGCCGAGGGCCGCGGTTTCAACGCGGGCGTGGACATCAAGGAGATACAGCGGGACACCACCGGCCGGACGCAAGGTCATGGCGTGCTCATCGGCGCGAACCGCGGCTGCTTCGAGGCGTTCGCGGCGGTGTACGAGTGCGAGGTCCCGGTGGTCGCGGCGGTGCAGGGCTTCTGTCTGGGCGGCGGTATAGGTCTCGTCGGCAACGCGGACGCGATCGTGGCGAGCGACGACGCGACTTTCGGGCTGCCCGAGCTGGACCGCGGGGCGCTCGGCGCGGCCACGCATCTGGCCCGTCTGGTGCCGCAGCACCTGATGCGCGTCCTGTACTACACCTCGCGCACCGCGACCGCGGCCGAGCTGCACGCGCACGGCTCGGTGTGGCAGGTCGTGCCGCGCGCCGGACTGCGCGCGGCCGCCCTGGAGCTGGCCCGTGAGATCGCCGCGAAGGACGGCCGTCTCCTGCGGCTCGCCAAGGCCGCCATCAATGGCATCGATCCCGTCGACGTGCACCGCAGTTACCGCTTCGAGCAGGGCTTCACTTTCGAGGCCGGCCTCAGCGGCGTGGCCGACGACGTCCGCGACACCTTCGGCAGGTCCGGCGAGTCCGGCAGGTTCGGCGAGTCCGGCAGGTTCGGCGAGTCCGGCAGGTTCGGCGAGTCCGGCAAGGAGGCCACTCAGTGAGCGACAAGACCATGTCGGCCCAGGAAGCCGTGGGCCGCCTGGAGAGCGGTATGACGATCGGCATCGGCGGCTGGGGCTCACGCCGCAAACCCATGGCACTGGTGAGAGCACTGCTCCGGACCGAGATCACCGATCTCACCATCGTCTCCTACGGCGGCCCGGATGTGGGGCTGCTCGCCGCCGCCGGACGGATTCGCAAGCTGGTGACCGCGTTCGTGACCCTGGACTCGATCCCGCTGGAACCGAACTACCGCGCGGCCCGCGAAAGCGGTGCCTTCGAGCTGATGGAGGTCGACGAGGCGATGTTCATGTGGGGACTGCGCGCCGCCGCGAACCGGCTGCCCTTCCTGCCGGTGCGCGCCGGGCTCGGCTCGGACGTGATGCGGGTCAATTCCGGGCTGCGAACGGTCACTTCGCCGTACGTCGATGAACTCTCCGGCGTCAGAGAGGAGTTCGTCGCCATGCCCGCCCTGCGGCTGGACGCGGCCCTGGTCCACATGAACCGCGCGGACCGGCTGGGCAACGGCCAGTACCTGGGCCCGGACCCGTACTTCGACGACCTGTTCTGCGAGGCGGCCGACGCGGCGTACGTCTCCTGTGAGCGGGTCGTCGACACAGCGGAGCTGACCAAGGAGGCCGCGCCGCAGACCCTGCTGCTCATGCGGTCGAGCGTGACGGGTGTCGTCGAGGCGCCGAACGGCGCGCACTTCACGTCCTGCGCGCCGGACCACGACCGCGACGAGGCCTTCCAGAAGCTGTACGCGACCACGCCGTACGCCGAGTTCGCCGAGCGGTTCCTCGGCGGCGACGAACACGCCTACCAGAGTGCCGTCCAGGCCTGGCAGAAGGAGCGGCACCTGTGAGCCCGACCCTGGCCGAGTACTGCGTGATCGCCTGCGCCGAGGCCTGGCGGGGCAACGGCGAGGTGCTCGCCAGTCCCATGGGCCTGATCCCGTCCATCGGCGCCCGTCTCGCCAAGCGCACCTTCTCCCCCGAGCTGCTGCTGACCGACGGCGAGGCGATGCTCGTCGGGCTCGACGGGACACCGGAGGGCTGGCTGCCGTACCGCCGGCACCTGACGACGGTGACCGGCGGGCGCCGGCACGTGATGATGGGCGCGAGCCAGATCGACCGCTTCGGCAACCAGAACATCTCGTGCGTCGGCGACTGGAACAGGCCAGAGCGCCAACTGCTCGGCGTGCGCGGCGCACCGGTCAACACCCTCAACAACCCGACCAGTTACTGGATCCCGAAGCACTCCACGCGCGTGTTCGTCGAGAAGGTCGACATGGTGTGCGGGGTGGGGTACGACCGTGCCGCCGCCGCGGGCCCCAGCGCCACCCGTTTCCACCGCATCCCGCGCGTGGTGACCGACCTCGGCGTCCTGGACTTCGCCACCCCCGACCACTCGATGCGCCTCGCCTCCGTGCACCCGGGCGTCACCGTGGAGCGGGTCAGGGAGGCGACGGGCTTCGAGCTGCACGTGCCCGCCGAGGTGCCGTTCACCCGCGAACCGACCCCGGCGGAGCTGGAGTTGATCCGCGAGGTCATCGACCCGAAGGGCACGCGGGAGCGCGAGGTGTCCGCCGCGTCGTCCGGCACCGGGGCCACCAGGGCCGGGGAGCGCTGATGGACACGGCGCTCACCCGGCTGGTCGGCGTCCGCCACCCGATCGTGCAGACCGGCATGGGCTGGGTGGCGGGGCCCCGCCTGGTCTCCGCGACGGCGAACGCGGGCGCGCTGGGCATCCTGGCCTCGGCGACGATGACTCTCGACCAACTGCGGGACGCCGTACGGGAGGTCGGGTCCCGCACGGACGCGCCGTTCGGTGTGAATCTGCGGGCCGATGCCGGGGACGCGGGCGACCGGGTGCGGATCATCATCGACGAAGGCGTACGCGTGGCGTCCTTCGCGCTCGCCCCTTCCCGTCGGCTGATCGCCGAGCTGAAGGACGCGGGCGTGGTCGTCATCCCCTCCGTCGGGGCACGCCGGCACGCCGAGAAGGTGGCCGCCTGGGGCGCCGACGCGGTGATCGTGCAGGGCGGCGAGGGCGGCGGGCACACCGGCGAGGTGGCGACGACGGTGCTGCTGCCGCAGGTGGTGGACGCGGTCGGCATCCCGGTCGTGGCGGCGGGCGGTTTCCATGACGGGCGGGGCCTGGTGGCCGCGCTGGCGTTCGGCGCGGCGGGCGTCGCCATGGGCACGCGGTTCCTGTTGACCTCCGACTCGACGGTCCCCGACGCGGTGAAGGCGCGGTATCTGGCGGCGACGGTCAGGGACGTCACGGTCACGACGGCCGTAGACGGCCTTCCGCACCGCATGCTGCGTACGGACTTCGTCAACTCACTGGAGAAGTCCGGCGGGACGAGAGCGCTCGCCCACGCCGTTCGCCGGGCGGCCGGACTGCGGAAGACATCCGGGCTCTCCTGGCGCGCCATGATCCGCGACGGACTCGCGATGAAGCACGGCAGAAACCTGTCCTGGAGCCAGGTCCTCCTCGCCGCAAATACCCCCATGCTCCTCAGATCCGCGATGGTGGACGGCCGGACCGACCTCGGAGTGATGTCCGCCGGGCAGGTCGCCGGGGTGCTGGACGACCTGCCTTCGTGCGCGGAGCTGGTGGACCGGGTGATGGCCGAGGCCGCGGCGACATTGAAGTGCCTGGAGCTGCTCAGAGCCGCTCGATGATCGTCACGTTCGCCTGGCCGCCGCCCTCGCACATGGTCTGGAGCCCGAACCGCCCGCCGGTGCGCTCCAGTTCGTGCAGCAGGGTCGTCATCAGTTTTACGCCGGTGGCGCCCAGTGGGTGGCCGAGGGCGATCGCGCCGCCGTTGACGTTGACCTTCGCCGGGTCGGCGCCGGTCTCCTTGAGCCAGGCGAGGACGACCGGGGCGAAGGCCTCGTTGATCTCGACGAGGTCGATCTCGCCGATGGACATGCCGGTCTTCTTGAGGGCGTGGGCGGTGGCCGGGATGGGAGCGGTCAGCATCCGGATGGGGTCCTCGCCGCGTACGGAGAGGTGGTGCACGCGGGCGCGGGGCGTCAGCCCGTGTTCCCGTACGGCCCGCTCGGAGGCGAGCAGCATCGCGGCGGCGCCGTCGGAGACCTGGGAGGAGCAGGCGGCGGTGACGGTACCGCCGTCGATGACGGGCTTCAGGCCCGCCATCTTCTCCAGCGAGGTGTCCCGGCGCGGGCCCTCGTCGACCGTGACCTCCCCGTACGCCGCGGTCTCGCGCGCGAAGCGGCCCTCGTCGATGGCACGGACCGCCCGCTGGTGGGAGCGGAGGGCGAACTCCTCCTGGTCGAGGCGGCTGATGCCCCATTTGGCGGCGATCAGCTCGGCGCCGTGGAACTGGTTGACGGGCCGGTCGCCGTAGCGCTCCCGCCAGCCCTCGCTGCCCGCGAAGGGGCCCTGCGTCAGGCCGAGCGGTTCGGTGGCCTGGCGGGAGGCGAAGGCGATGGGTATCTGGCTCATGTTCTGGACGCCGCCCGCGACCACCAGGTCCTGGGTGCCGGACAGGACGCCCTGGGCGGCGAAGTGCACGGCCTGCTGGGAGGACCCGCACTGCCGGTCGACGGTGACCCCCGGCACCTCCTCGGGCAGCCCGGCCGCCAGCCAGGCGGTGCGGGCGATGTCCCCGGCCTGCGGCCCGACCGCGTCCAGGCATCCGAAGACGACGTCCTCGACGGCCGCCGGGTCCACGCCCGACCGCTCGACCAACGCGCCCAGGACATGCGCGCCGAGGTCGGCCGGATGGACGCCGCTCAGGCCTCCCCCGCGCCGCCCGACAGGCGTACGGACCGCTTCGACGATGTAGGCCTCGGCCATGACAACTCCCTCAGGAACTCACGGACATGGGACTTACGGACGTGGAACTGACGGACATGGGGCTTACCGACGTGGAGCTCACAGACATGCGACTCAGGGACATGGGACGCACGGCCGGGGAGCTCACGGACAGGTGGTTACTCGCGCACGGAGATCCCGTCGAGGACCATCGACAGGTACTGCCGGGCGATCTCCTCCGGGCTGTGGTGACCACCGGGCCGGTACCAGGACGCGGCGACCCACACGGTGTCGCGCACGAACCGGTAGGTGAGCCGGATGTCGAGGTCGGCCCGGAAGACCTCGGCGGCGACACCGCGCTCCAGCGTGCTCAGCCACGCCTTCTCGAAGTTGCGCTGCGACTCGGCCAGGAACGCGAACCGCTGCTGCGCGGCGAGGTGCCTGGACTCCTTCTGGTAGATCGCGACGGCTGCGCGGTGCCGGTCGATCTCCCGGAAGGACTCGGTGACCAGGGCCTCCAGGGTTTCCCGGGGGCCCAGTTCGGCGTCCAGGACGGTGTCGTACCCGCCCCAGAGCTCGTCGAGGAAGGTCCGCAGGATCTCCTCCAGCATCGATTCCTTGGAGTCGAAGTGGTAGTAGAGACTGCCCGCGAGCATTCCGGCCTGGTCCGCGATCTTGCGGACGGTGGTGGCGTTGTAGCCCTGCTCGGCGAAGACCTCGGCGGCCGTGTCGAGCAGTTCGCGGCGCCGCTCGGGTGAAGCGGTCACCTGGGGCTTCTTCTTGGTAGGCACGGGTTCATTGTGGTCCCGTGGCCCGCGTATCCACGCATGCCGGCCGCCTCACTTCTAAGGGTGCTGGCTGCTGACGGACACGACTTCTCCGGTCAGGTACGAGGAGTAGCCGGACGCCAGGAACACGATCACGTTGGCCACCTCCCAGGGCTCGGCGTACCGCCCGTACGCCTCGCGAGCAGTCAGCTCCGCGAGCAAGTCCGGCGTGGTCACCTTCGCCAGGTGCGGGTGCATGGCGAGGCTCGGCGACACGGCGTTGACCCGCACTCCGTACGCGGCGGCCTCGATGGCCGCGCAGCGGGTGAGGGCCATGACCCCGGCCTTCGCGGCGGCGTAGTGCGCCTGCCCGGCCTGGGCCCGCCAGCCGACGACGGAGGCGTTGTTGACGACGACTCCGCCGCCGCCCTGCTCCTTGAGTATCCGCAGGGCTGCCCGCGTGCACCGGAACGTGCCGTTCAGCGTCACGTCGAGCACCTTCGACCACTGCTCGTCGGTCATGTCGACGAGGGGCGAAGTGCCGCCGAGACCGGCGTTGTTGACAACTATGTCCAAGCCTCCGTGCAGCTCGCGAGCCGTGTCGAAGAGGGCTTGAACCTGGTCCTCGCGGGTGACGTCGCAGGGCAGCGAGGCGACACTCCCGGCACCGAAGAGCTCGCCCAGTGCCTCGGCGCTCTCCTTGAGCCGCCGCGCATGCGCGTCGCCGATCAGTACCCGAGCGCCCTCTTCGAGGAACCTGCGCACGGTCGCCCCACCTATCCCGGCACCCGCGGCGGCGGTGATGACAGCCGTACGCCCCTTCAGCAGCCCGTGCCCGGATACGTACGCCGGACTCTCGACGTCGCTCATGGCTCCACGCTAACCTACCAAACACTTGTTAGGGAAGGTTGTCGCCGAAAGGTGCTGACGGAAAGTACTCCCGAAAAGCGCTGCCGAAGGGTGCCGCCGATGGATCTCGTCCACTCCCCCGCCGCCGATTCCTTCCGCGCCGAGGCCCGGGCCTGGCTGGCCACCCACGTGCCGCCCGTCCCCCTCCTCTCCCTGGAGACCGAGGAGGGCTTCGCCGCCCACCGCGCATGGGAGGCCGAACTCGCCGCGGACCGCTGGTCGGTGGTGTCGTGGCCGACGGAGTACGGCGGCCGTGGCGTGGACATCATGCGGTGGCTGGTCTTCGAGGAGGAGTACTACGCGGCGGGCGCGCCCGGCCGGGTCAGCCAGAACGGCATCAATCTGCTGGCCCCCGCGCTCTTCGCCTACGGAACGCAGCAGCAATGCGCGCGCATACTGCCGTCGATGGCCACGGGCGAGACGATCTGGGCGCAGGCGTGGTCCGAGCCCGAGGCGGGTTCCGACCTGGCCTCGCTCACCTCCCGCGCGGTGCGCACGGACGGGGGCTGGCTGCTGAGCGGGCAGAAGACATGGTCGTCACGGGCCGCGTTCGCCGACCGCGCCTTCGGCCTCTTCCGCAGCGAACCGGGCACTCCTGAGCGCCACCAGGGCCTCACCTACCTGATGTTCGACCTGCGCGCGCCGGGCGTGACGGTCCGCCCGATCGGTCGTCTGGACGGCAAACCGGCCTTCGCCGAACTCTTCCTCGACTCCGTCTTCGTCCCCGACAAGGACGTGATCGGGGAGGTGGGTCAGGGCTGGCGGGTCGCCATGTCGACAGCGGGCAACGAACGCGGTCTGACGCTCCGCTCACCGGGCCGCTTCCTGGCCGCCGCCGACCGGCTGGTTGCCCTGTGGCGCAGCCACGCCGACCCCACGGACACGGCGCTGCGCGACCGGGTGGCCGACGCGGTGATCGGCGCCCGCGCGTACCAGCTCTTCACCTACGCGGGCGCTTCCCGTTTCGCCGCCGGCGAGCCGATCGGCCCGGAGTCCAGCCTGAACAAGGTCTTCTGGTCCGAGTACGACATCGCGCTGCATGAGACGGCACTCGATCTGCTGGGCCCGGAGGGCGAGTTGGCGGACACCGACTGGGCCGAGGGCTATGTCTTCTCCCTCGCCGGACCTCTCTACGCCGGCACCAACGAGATCCAGCGCGACATCATCGCCGAGCGCCTCCTCGGCCTCCCGAAGGGCCGCCGCTGATGCGCTTCCTCCTCTCCCCCGAGCAGCGCGCCTTCGCCCACTCCCTGAACGGGCTGCTGACGGCGGCGGACACACCGACGGTCATCCGCGCCTGGGCCAGGGGTGACCGCGCCCCCGGCCGCGCCCTGTGGTCCCGCCTCGCCGACGCGGGCGTCTTCGCGCCGGCGATACCGGAGGCGTACGAGGGCATGGGCCCCCTCCCCGTGGAACTGGCCGTCGCCTTCGTCGAGTTGGGCCGCCACGGAGTCCCGGGCCCGCTGGCGGAGACAGTCGCCGCGGCTGCCCTGCTCACCGAACTCGGCGAACTCGGCGAACTCGGCGAGCAGGCGCCCGGTGAACCGGCTCTCGGTGAATCGAGGCTCGGTGAACCAGCGCTCGGAGCATCGGCGCTCGGAGCTTCGTACCCCGCCAAGCGTCTGCTGCCGCTGCTCGCCTCGGGCCAGGCACTGGCGACAGTCGCCTTGCCGGGCGGCGGACCGTTCGTCCTGGACGCCGAAGCGGCGGAGCTGCACCTGGCGGTACGAGACACCGGCGCGCACCCGGAACTCCACCTGACGACACCGGACAACGCCGCGCGCCCGGAACCCCACGTGACGACACCGCACACCCCCACACACCCAGAACCCCACCCGCCGACAAGGACCACCGCCACGGAAATCCCCCGCCCCTCCCTCGACCCCGCCCGCCGTCTAAGCCTCCCCCTCCCCCTCCCCCGCCCCGGTGGCGAACTCCTCGCCGCCGGTCCCCAGGTGACGCGTGCCGCCGCCCAGGCCCTGATCTGGGCCCGGCTCGCCACGGCCGCCCAAGCGCTCGGTGTGGGACTCGCCCTTCTCGACAGGACGGTGGAGTACGTCAAGCAGCGCACCCAGTTCGGCGTTCCCGTCGGCTCGTTCCAGGCCGTCAAGCACCAGCTCGCGGACGCGAAGATCGCCCTGGAGTTCGCGCGGCCCCTGCTCTTCGGGGCGGCGCTGTCCATGGAGCCGGCGGACGTCGCCGCGGCCAAGGTCACGGCCGGTGAGGCGGCGTACGCCACCGCCCGTACGGCGCTCCAGTTGCACGGCGCGGTCGGCTACACGGCCGAGTACGACCTGTCCCTCTGGCTCACCAAGGCCCGTGCCCTGCGCACCGCGTGGGGCAGTCCGGCCGAGTGCAGGGCCGAAGTGCTCGGCGCCCTCAGTGGTGGTGATCCTCGCTCGTGAGCTCCCGGTACTCCTCCACCGTCGGCTTCGGGATGTGCGTGCCCGGCCCGTACATGGAGCGGGCGAGTCGCGTGCGCAGCCGGTGGGAGCGGCTGACGCGGCGGGCGACACCGTTCGCGTCGACGAGCGGACCCACGTCGTACGGCGGCGCCTGCTCGTGCTGGGTGAGCGCGAACAGCTGTTCCTGCGTGAGCGGTTCGTGGACCTCGACGAACTCGCCGTGCGGAAGCCGCTTGATGACGCCGGACTCCCGTCCGTGCAGCACCTTGTCGCGGTCCCGGCGCTGCAGCCCCAGGCAGATCCGCCGCGTGACGACGAAGGCGAGCACCGGCAGGGCGAAGAAGGCGATCCGCACGAACCACGTGATCGAGTTGATCGACAGGTGCAGATGCGTGGCCACGATGTCGTTGCCACCGCCGATCAGCAGCACCCCGTACAGACTCAGCCAGGCCACGCCGAGTCCCGTGCGGGTGGGCACGTTGCGCGGCCGGTCCAGCAGGTGGTGTTCGCGTTTGTCCCCGGTGATCCAGGCCTCGACGAACGGGTAGACGAGGATGGCCATCATGACCAGCGGGAAGAGCATGAAGGGGATGAAGACGCCCAACGCGAGTGTGTGGCCCCAGGCGTTGATCTCCCATCCCGGCATCACCCGGATCAGTCCCTCTGAGAAGCCGAGGTACCAGTCGGGCTGCGCGCCGGTCGTCACCAGGTCCGGGCGGTAGGGACCGAAGGCCCAGACGGGGTTGATCGTTGCGACCGCCCCCATCATCGCCAGCGCCCCGAAGACGAGGAAGAAGAAGCCGCCCGCCTTGGCCATGTAGACCGGCATGAACGGCATCCCGACGACGGATTTCTCGTCCCGTCCGGGGCCGGGGTACTGCGTGTGCTTGTGGTGGAAGACCAGGATCACATGGACGACCACCAGGCCCAGCATGATCCCGGGCAGCAGGAGTACGTGGATCGGGAAGAACCGCGGGATGATGTCATGGCCCGGGAACTCCCCTCCGAAGAGGAAGAACGAGAGGTACGTCCCCACCACCGGGATCGACAGGATGGCGCCCTGTGCGAAGCGGACGCCGGTGCCGGAGAGCAGGTCGTCGGGGAGTGAGTAGCCGGTCAGTCCGGTGATGAGGCCGAGCATCAACAGGGTCCAGCCGAACACCCAGTTGATCTCGCGCGGCTTGCGGAACGCGCCGGTGAAGAACACCCGCATCATGTGCACGAGCATTCCGGCGACGAACACGAGGGCCGCCCAGTGGTGGATCTGCCGGATCAGCAGTCCGCCGCGTACGTCGAAGCTGATGTCGAGCGTGGACTCATACGCGCGCGTCATGATGACGCCTTTCAGCGGTTCGTACGAGCCGTTGTAGACGACCTCGACCCCGCTGGGCTCGAAGAACAGCGTGAGGTAGACCCCGGTGAGGATCAGGATGAGGAAGCTGTAGAGGCAGACCTCGCCCAGCATGAACGACCAGTGGTCGGGAAAGACCTTGCGCAGATTGTTCTTGGCCTGCGCGTACACCCCGAGCCGCCCATCGGCCCAGTCCGCGAACCGCTCTCCCCTGCCGCCCTCGGCGGACCGTCCGGGCGGCGAGGTGCCGGCTCTCCGCCCGTTCCCCGAAGTCCCCGCACCGCGCCCGGAGTCGATGTCTCGCGCGTCATCCATATGCCGCTCCTCGGCTCACTCCAGGGTGACACGACGTCCCGGCGAAGCCAACGGGCCGTCACGAGTCGAGCAAGGAGACCAGCGAGGCCCGCTTCTCCGCCAACTCCGTCATCCTGGCGTCGAGTTCGCACAGCCGCCCGCGCAGGCGGTCGGCCATACAGTCGCCGACGGTCGTGCCGTCGTTCTCGACGCAGGGCAGCACCTCGCGGATGACGCGCGTGGGCAGCCCTGCGTCCAGGAGCAGCCGGATGCCGCGTACGGCGGTGGGCGCATCGGCATCGTACGAGCGATGCCCGCCGGGCGTACGCCGCGAGTCGAGGAGTCCCTGCTCCTCGTAGTAGCGCAGCAGCCGCACGCTGACGCCCGTCCTGACCGACAGCTCGCCGATCCTCATGCCTGCACCGCCCATGCCCATGTGATGCCCCTCACATCCTCTTGAACCTCACATCCATGTGAGCTCCTAGCGTCACGGTCATGACGAAAACCGCGACGAACACCTCGTCCAACACAACGTTCACCCTCGGCGGCGATCTTCCCGTCCGGCGGATCGGCTACGGCACGATGCGCCTTGCCGACGGTCCCGGCGATCCGACCGGAGGCGAGGCCCACATCTGGCGCGCGCCCGCCGACCGCGACGGCGCGATCGCCGTGCTGCGGCGAGCGGTCGACCTCGGCGTCACGCTCTTCGACACGGCGGACGCCTACGCGCTCGGGGCCGGCGAGGAACTGGTGGCCGAGGCCCTGAGGCCGTATGCGGGCGAGGTGGCCGTCGCCACCAAGGTGGGCGTGGCCCGGCCCTCTCCCACGGAGTGGGTACCGCTCGGCCACCCCGCCTATCTGCGTCAGCAGGCCGAACTCTCCCTGCGCCGGCTGCGCGTCGACCGCATCGACCTGCTCCAACTGCACCGCATCGACCCCGACTACCCCCTCGCCGAACAGATCGGCGCCCTGAAGCAGCTCCAGGACGAGGGCAAGGTCCGGCACATCGGCCTCTCCGAGGTCACGGTCGAGCAGATCGAGGAGGCCACGGCGGTCGCGCCCGTCGCGAGCGTGCAGAACCTCTACAACCTGGCCGCGCGGGACCATGACGCCGTACTCGACCACGCCACCGCGCAGGGAATCGCCTTCCTGCCCTTCTTCCCCATCGCGATGGGCGAGCACGCGGCGCCGGGCAGCCCGGTCGCCGAAGTGGCACGTGAACTGGACGCGAGCCCGGCGCAGACGGCCCTCGCCTGGCTGCTGCACCGCGCCCCCAACGTGATCCCCATCCCCGGTACGACCTCACTGGCACACCTGGAGGAGAACCTCGGCGCTCATCAAGTCACCCTCTCCGAGAGCCAGTTCGCCCGCCTCTCGCAGAACACGGCACCCGCCGCCACGGCGTAGGACCGACCACGGCGGTACGGCCCCGTGCAGGGGGTTCCTCCTGCTCCCGCTCCCCGCGGGGCCGTGAACGCCCCCGGACGCACCACGGCGCCCACCACCGTCCGGTCGGGGACAAGGCAGGCGCCGCGTTCAGTTCCGTACGCCTTTGTACGGGACGTCTGTTGGGGTGGAGCGTCAGACCATCAGCGAGCGGTCCGTCGGGCGGATCGGGGCCGGCAGTTCGCTGACCCCGGTCAGGAAGCGGTCGACTCCGCGGGCGGCCGAGCGGCCCTCCGCGATCGCCCAGACGATGAGGGACTGGCCACGGCCCGCGTCACCGGCGACGTACACACCGGGGACGTTCGTCGCGAAGTCGGCGTCGCGGGCGATGTTGCCGCGCGCGTCCAGCTCCAGGCCGAACTGGGAAACCAGACCGTTCTCGACGTCCGTTCCGGTGAAGCCCATCGCGAGCGTCACCAGCTGGGCGGGGATCTTGCGCTCCGTACCCGGCTTCGGGGTCAGCTTGCCGTCGATGAACTCGACCTCGACGAGGTGCAGCCACTGGACGTTGCCGTCCTCGTCGCCCTCGAAGTGGGTGGTGGAGACGGCGTAGACGCGCTCGCCGCCCTCCTCGTGCGCGGAGCTGACCTTGTAGAGCATCGGGTAGGTCGGCCAGGGCTGACCAGGGGTCCGCTCGTCGCCGGGCCGCGGCATGATCTCCAGCTGCGTGACCGAGGCCGCGCCCTGGCGGTGGGCGGTGCCCACGCAGTCCGCGCCCGTGTCGCCGCCGCCGATGACCACGACGTGCTTGCCCTCGGCCGTGATCGGGGGCGCCACGAAGTCGCCCTCCTGGACCTTGTTGGCGAGGGGAAGGTACTCCATCGCCTGGTGGACGCCCTTCAGCTCCCGCCCGGGGACAGGGAGATCGCGGGCTGTCGTCGCACCCGCCGCGATGACCACGGCGTCGTACCGCTTGCGCAGCCGCACCGCGTCGATGTCACGGCCGATCTCCACACCCGTACGGAACTTGGTGCCCTCCGCGCGCATCTGCTCGATACGCCGGTTGATGTGCCGCTTCTCCATCTTGAACTCGGGGATGCCGTACCGCAGGAGGCCTCCGACGCGGTCGGCGCGCTCGAACACGGCGACCGTGTGGCCCGCCCGGGTGAGCTGCTGGGCGGCGGCGAGACCGGCGGGGCCCGAGCCGATGACCGCGACCGTCTTGCCGGAGAGGCGTTCCGGGGCCTGGGCCGCGACATCGCCGCTGTCCCATGCCTTGTCGATGATCGAGACCTCGACGTTCTTGATGGTCACGGCGGGCTGGTTGATGCCGAGCACACACGCCGACTCACAGGGAGCGGGGCACAGGCGGCCGGTGAACTCCGGGAAGTTGTTCGTGGCGTGCAGGCGCTCGGAGGCGGCGGACCAGTCCTCGCGGTAGGCGTAGTCGTTCCACTCGGGGATCAGGTTCCCCAGCGGACAGCCGTTGTGGCAGAACGGGATGCCGCAGTCCATGCAGCGGCTGGCCTGCGTGGGGATGATCGGCAGCAGCGAGCCCGGGACGTAGACCTCGTTCCAGTCCCTGACGCGCTCCTCGACCGGACGGGTCCTGGCGACCTCGCGGCCATGGTTCAAAAAGCCCTTGGGATCAGCCATTGGTCGCCGCCTCCATCATCTTCTCGGTGATCTCGGACTCGGGGAGTCCGGCTCGCTCGGCGGCGTCCTTGGCGGCGAGTACTGCCTTGTAGGTGCTGGGGATGATCTTGCTGAAGCGGTCCACCGACGCGGGCCACTCGGCGAGGAGCTTCTCGGCGACCGTCGAGGCGGTCTCCTCCGCGTGCCGGCGCACCACGTCGTGCAGCCATCGCTCGTCGGCCTCGTCGAGGGCCTCGACGGCCCCGGTGCTGCTGACGTTCACGTTGTCGGGGTTCAGGTCGAGGACGTAGGCGACACCGCCGGACATGCCGGCCGCGAAGTTACGTCCCGTCTCGCCGAGGACGACCGCGTGACCGCCGGTCATGTACTCGCAGCCGTGGTCGCCCACGCCCTCGGCCACGACCGTCGCGCCGGAGTTGCGGACGCAGAAGCGCTCGCCGGTGCGGCCGCGCAGGAAGATCTCGCCGCCCGTCGCGCCGTACGCGATGGTGTTGCCCGCGATCGTCGAGTACTCGGCGAGGTGGTCGGCGCCCCGGTCGGGACGGACGATCAGCCGGCCGCCGGAGAGGCCCTTGCCGACGTAGTCGTTGGCGTCGCCCTCCAGGCGCAGCGTCACACCGCGCGGCACGAAGGCGCCGAAGGACTGGCCCGCGGAGCCGGTGAAGGTGATGTCGATGGTGTCGTCGGGCAGGCCCGCCCCGCCGAACTTCTTGGTCACCTCGTGGCCGAGCATGGTGCCGACCGTGCGGTTGATGTTGCGGATCGCGACCTGGGCGCGGACCGGCTGGGCGTCGGTGGCGCTGGACGCGGCGAGGGCGTCGGCGGCGAGCTTGATCAGCTCGTTGTCGAGCGCCTTCTCCAGGCCGTGGTCCTGCTGGACGACCTGGTGCAGCGGGGTGCCCTCGGGCAGCTCGGGCACGTAGAAGAGGGGGCTCAGGTCCAGGCCCTGTGCCTTCCAGTGGGTGATCGCCCGCTCGACGTCGAGGTTCTCGGCGTGGCCGACGGCCTCCTGGATGGTGCGGAAGCCCAGCTCGGCGAGGATCTCGCGGACCTCTTCGGCGATGAACCGGAAGAAGTTCACGACGTACTCGGCCTTGCCGGCGAACCGCTCGCGGAGCACCGGGTTCTGCGTGGCGATGCCGACCGGGCAGGTGTCCAGGTGGCAGACGCGCATCATGACGCAGCCGGAGACGACGAGCGGCGCGGTCGCGAAACCGAACTCCTCGGCGCCGAGCAGCGCGGCGATGACGACGTCACGGCCGGTCTTCAGCTGGCCGTCGGTCTGTACGACGATGCGGTCGCGCAGGCCGTTGAGGAGCAGGGTCTGCTGGGTCTCGGCGAGACCGAGCTCCCAGGGTCCACCCGCGTGCTTCAGCGAGGTGAGCGGGGACGCACCCGTACCGCCGTCGTGGCCGGAGATGAGCACCACGTCCGCGTGCGCCTTGGAGACACCCGCGGCGACCGTGCCGACGCCGACCTCGGAGACCAGCTTCACGTGGATGCGGGCCTGCGGGTTGGCGTTCTTCAGGTCGTGGATGAGCTGGGCGAGGTCCTCGATGGAGTAGATGTCGTGGTGCGGCGGCGGCGAGATGAGGCCCACGCCGGGGGTGCTGTGCCGGGTCTTGGCGACCCACGGGTACACCTTGTGGCCGGGCAGCTGGCCGCCCTCGCCGGGCTTGGCACCCTGCGCCATCTTGATCTGGATGTCGTCCGCGTTGACGAGGTACTCGCTCGTCACACCGAAGCGGCCGGAGGCGACCTGCTTGATCGACGAACGGCGCGCGGGGTCGTACAGCCGGTCCGCGTCCTCGCCGCCCTCACCCGTGTTGGACTTGCCGCCCAGCTGGTTCATCGCGATGGCGAGGGTCTCGTGCGCCTCCTGGGAGATGGAGCCGTACGACATGGCGCCCGTGGAGAAGCGCTTGACGATGTCCTCGACCGACTCGACCTCGTCGATGGAGATCGGCTCGCGGTCCGACTTGAAGCCGAAGAGCCCGCGGAGCGTCATGAGCCGCTCGGACTGCTCGTTCACGCGGTCCGTGTACTTCTTGAAGATGTCGTAGCGGGCGGTGCGCGTGGAGTGCTGGAGGCGGAAGACCGTCTCCGGGTCGAACAGGTGCGGCTCGCCCTCGCGGCGCCACTGGTACTCGCCGCCTATGTCGAGGGCGCGGTGCGCGGGCGCGATGCCGGAGGCCGGGTACGCCTTCGCGTGCCGGGCGGCGACCTCCTTGGCGATGACGTCGAGACCGGCGCCGCCGATCTTCGTCGCCGTGCCGCTGAAGTACTTGGCCACGAAGGCCTGGTCGAGGCCGACGGCCTCGAAGACCTGGGCGCCGCGGTAGGAGGCGACGGTCGAGATGCCCATCTTGGACATGACCTTGAGGACGCCCTTGCCGAGCGCGTAGATCAGGTTGCGGATGGCCTGCTCGGGCTCGATGCCCCGCAGGAAGGTGCCGGCGCGGACGAGGTCCT
Organism: Streptomyces sp. NPDC005808; assembly: GCF_042871385.1. Taxonomy (NCBI): domain Bacteria; kingdom Bacillati; phylum Actinomycetota; class Actinomycetes; order Kitasatosporales; family Streptomycetaceae; genus Streptomyces; species Streptomyces sp. NPDC005808. The sequence continues at coordinate 301,128 of NZ_JBIAIK010000007.1, forward strand.
CGACGGACTCCATCGCCAGGTACGGGTTGACGGCCGCGGCGCCGAAACCGATGAGGAGGGCCACGTGGTGGACCTCGCGGACGTCGCCCGCCTCCACGAGCAGGCCCACCTGGGTGCGCTGCTTGGTGCGGATGAGGTGGTGGTGCACGGCCGCGGTGAGCAGCAGCGAGGGGATCGGCGCGTGCTCGGCGTCGGAGTGCCGGTCCGAGAGGACGATCAGCCGGGCGCCGTTCTCGATGGCGGCGTCGGCCTCGACGCAGATCTCGTCGAGGCGGGCGGCGAGCGAGGCGCCGCCGCCGCTGACCCGGTAGAGACCGGACAGGGTCGCGGCCTTCATGCCCGGCATGTCGCCGTCGGCGTTGATGTGGATGAGCTTGGCCAGCTCGTCGTTGTCGATCACCGGGAAGGGCAGGGTGACGCTGCGGCAGGACGCGGCGGTCGGCTCGAGGAGGTTGCTCGCGGGGCCGAGGGAGGAGCGCAGGGAGGTGACGAGCTCCTCGCGGATCGCGTCCAGCGGCGGGTTGGTGACCTGCGCGAACAGCTGGGTGAAGTAGTCGAAGAGCAGCCGGGGGCGCTCGGACAGGGCCGCGATCGGCGAGTCCGTGCCCATGGAGCCGAGCGGCTCACCGCCGGTGTTCGCCATCGGCGCGAGGATGATGCGCAGCTCTTCCTCGGTGTAGCCGAAGGTCTGCTGGCGGCGGGTGACCGAGGCGTGGGTGTGCACGATGTGCTCGCGCTCGGGAAGGTCGGAGAGCTCGATCTCGCCGGCTTCCAGCCACTCCGCGTACGGCTTCTCGGCGATGAGGCCGGCCTTGATCTCGTCGTCCTCGATGATGCGGTGCTCGGCGGTGTCGACGAGGAACATCCTGCCGGGCTGGAGGCGGCCCTTGCGGACGACCTTCGCGGGGTCGATGTCGAGGACGCCGACCTCGGAGCCGAGGACGACGAGGCCCTCGTCGGTGACCCAGTAGCGGCCGGGGCGCAGACCGTTGCGGTCGAGGACCGCGCCGACCTGGGTGCCGTCGGTGAAGGTGACGCAGGCCGGGCCGTCCCAGGGCTCCATCATCGTGGCGTGGAACTGGTAGAAGGCGCGGCGGGCCGAGTCCATGGAGGCGTGGTTCTCCCAGGCCTCCGGGATCATCATCAGCACGGAGTGCGGGAGGGAGCGGCCGCCCAGGTGCAGGAGTTCGAGCACCTCGTCGAAGGAGGCGGAGTCGGACGCCTCGGGCGTACAGATCGGGAAGATCCGGTCGAGCTTGTCCTCGGCTCCGAACAGGTCGGAGACGAGCTGGGACTCGCGGGCCGCCATCCAGTTGCGATTGCCCTTGACCGTGTTGATCTCGCCGTTGTGCGCGACGAAGCGGTACGGGTGGGCGAGCGGCCAGCTCGGGAAGGTGTTCGTGGAGAACCGGGAGTGCACGAGCGCGATCGCGGAGGCGAAGCGGCGGTCGGACAGGTCCGGGAAGAAGGGCTCCAGCTGGCCGGTGGTCAGCATGCCCTTGTAGACGATGGTGCGGGCGGAGAGCGACGGGAAGTACACGTCCGCCTCGCGCTCGGCGCGCTTGCGCAGCACGAAGGCCTTGCGGTCGAGGTCGATACCCGTTGAAGAAGCAGCGGAGCCGCCGTCGGTCACGAAGACCTGACGGAAGACGGGCATGGTCGAACGCGCGGTGGATCCGAGCAGTTCGGGTGCGGTCGGGACCTCGCGCCAGCCGAGGACGGTGAGGCCCTCGTCGGCGGCGATCGTCTCGATCCGTGAGACGGCGTCGGTGATGCCGTCCTCGGGCAGGAAGGCGATACCCACCGCGTACGCACCGGCCGCGGGCAGCTCGAATCCGGCCACCTCACGGAAGAAGGCGTCCGGCACCTGGGAGAGGATGCCCGCGCCGTCACCCGAGTCGGGTTCGGCGCCGGTGGCTCCTCGGTGCTCCAGGTTGCGCAGAACCGTGAGCGCCTGCTCGACCAGCGCGTGGCTCGCCTCACCGGTGAGGGTGGCCACGAAGCCGACGCCACAGGCGTCGTGCTCGTTGCGGGGGTCGTACATACCCTGCGCGGCAGGGCGAGCATCCATGAAGGACCACTTCTGGCCATTCGTGGAGTGCTGGGACGGCTGGCGCGGCGTACGCATCGGCTCTCCCGTCGTCGTCGTGGCATTTTCAAGTGCCGAGGGACGACGTTGGCCCTCTGCTTTATGTGCGCAAAATTTCGTGCAGGTTACATGATGGGGCGCTTCTCGGGAACTGGATACTGCGTTCCAACATGCGGACACCGGGCAGTCGCGGCGGGGATACCGCGCACGGCGGTGGAATTGAGGGGTCGACCGGACAGATCCGTGTCCGTCGACCCGGAGCGTGGCAGGCAACGTCACCCGCCACGGTTGTGCAGAGAAGGCTTCATTGCCCACAGCGCTTACGGCTCATGCCCAGTGGTTAAGCGTTCGAAACCGCCGGGTAACGACTACTTATGCGGTCATCCGCATAGGCGCCCAACAGGTCATCCTACGGCCGCACCGAACAGACTGCCCAGGGCGTACGTCACACCCGCCGCGGCACCACCGAGAGCGAGCTGCCGAAGCCCGCTGTACCACCAGGATCGCGCGGTCACCCTGGCCACGACCGCGCCACAGGCGAAGAGCCCGATCAGCGCGAGCAGCAGCGCGGGCCACAGGGCGGTCGCGCCGAGCAGGAACGGCAGTACGGGGAGCAGGGCGCCCAGAGCGAAGGAGCCGAAGCTCGACACCGCGGCGACCGTCGGGGAGGGCAGGTCGCCCGGGTCGATGCCCAGCTCTTCGCGGGCGTGTATCTCCAGGGCCTGCTCGGGGTCGCGGGACAACTGCCGGGCGACCTCCCGCGCCAGTGAGGCGTCGACACCGCGAGTCTCGTACAGCTCGGCGAGCTCCCGCTCCTCGTCCTTCGGGTGCTTCCTCAACTCGCGTCGCTCGACCTCGAGTTCGGCCTCGACCAGCTCGCGCTGCGAGGCGACGGAGGTGTACTCGCCGGCCGCCATGGAGAAGGCGCCGGCCGCGAGGCCCGCGAGCCCGGTGATGACGATCGTCTGATGCGACACGGATCCGCCGGCGACGCCGGTCATGAGCGCCAGGTTGGAGACCAGGCCGTCCATCGCACCGAACACCGCGGGGCGCAGCCAGCCACCGTTGACGTCCCTGTGGGTGTGGTTGTCGCGGTGCGCCTCGTGCAGCGCTGCTTCGGTCTCGATGATGGCCATGCGGGTCCCCCAGGGGTGCGCCTCTTGGACTGGTTCTACTTTTCGACAACACCCAAAGTACGTCGATAATTTCGAGGCCGCCAGCAAGGAAAGGCTGGGCTTACCTGCGCCTTTAAGGATTTTCGCTCATCCGTGCCAGGTGACGCGCAGATGTCGACCGGGTGATGCTGAGGTGCGCGAGGCTCTGGTGAACCGCGGAGGTGGGACAGATCCGCAAAGGGTTCCGCGCGGGTCGCCCAGGTTTGCCGGGTTTCCGCGCGTTGACTCGTCGCGAACGGCGGCGATGGAGCCCTGAGAGGAGCAGCACCGTATGGCTTCCATCGCCTGCATTCCCTCGGCCCCGGCCTCCGGGGACGCCGCCGGATTCCGCGAACGGGCACGCGGTGCGCTGCTCGGCCTCGCCGTCGGAGACGCGCTGGGTGCGCCCGCCGAGAACATGAAACCGTCCGAGATCCGCGCGAAGTGGGGCCGGATCACGGGGTACGTCGCCGAGCACCCGGCCGGGACCGACGACACCGAGTACGCGATCTTCTCCGGCCTGCTGCTTGCCCGGCACGGCTCGGCGCTCACCGTGGCCCATGTCGAGGCGGCCTGGCACCAGTGGATCGCGGACCGGGACGAGGGCCCGTTCAAGGGCGCCGGATTCAGCGAGCGCGGCACCCTGGAGAACCTCCGCCGCGGCCTTGCCGCACCGATCTCCGCCCAGCACCGGCACGCGTGGAGCGACGGGCTCGCGATGCGCGCGGCGCCCTTCGGCGTGTTCGCCGCGGGCCGTCCCGCCGAGGCTGCGCGCCTGGTGGCGATCGACGGCTCGGTGAGCCACGAGGGCGAAGGCATCTACGGCGGCCAGGCGGTCGCCGCAGGCGTCGCGGCGGCCATGGCGGGGGCCCCGACCATCGCCGTCGTCGCCTCCGCGCTTGCCGTCATCCCGGACGACTCCTGGACCGCCCGTTCCCTGCGCCGCGCGGTCGCCGTCGCCCATCGCGGCGAACGCGCGGTCCGCTCGGCGGTCGTCATCGGCGGCTACCCCTGGACCGACCTCGCCCCCGAGGCCGTCGCCCTCGCCTTCGGCGCCTACGCGGCCGCCGACGGCGACTTCCCCGAGTCCGTCCTCACCGCCGTCAACATGGGCCGCGACGCGGACACGACAGCGGCGGTCGCCGGCGCACTCGCCGGGGCTACCCGCGGCGCCTCATCGATCCCGGCCGCCTGGGCTGCGGCGATCGGCCCCGCCCTGGGCAGTTGCCTCCCCTCCATGCAGGGCCACCACGTGCTGGACGTGGCGGAACTGCTGACGCCGGGGGATGACGGGAAGTGGAGGGCGGGCGGGCCCGTACGGGATCCACAGGGCGAGTGGCCGGCCCTCGATCCGGATGCCTTCGCCCTCGTCACCGGTGACGAGGAGGTACAGCGATGAGGCCCGGACTGGTCGGAGACGGGCCCGTAGAGGGGTCCGGCGAAGGGGCGACCGCCGGTCAGGCCGGCTCCGCCTCCACAGCGGCTCCCGCCCGCGGCACTGCGAAAGATGCCGCCCCCTCGGGGCGACCCCGCCGCATCGAGGGTCTCCTTCTCGGCCTCGCCGCGGGCGACGCCGCGGGCTGGCCCGCGGCCCGGCATCGCGCCGCACGGATGCCCGAGTGGACGCGGCGTCTGACCCGGGAGCTGGACACGTTCGCGGAGCAGAACGCGACGACGACGCTGCCCGTGCCGATCGCACTGAACCAGCCGCCGGAACCCCTGCGGCTCGGCCCGTCGGACGACGCGGAGTGGGCGGCGTTCGCGGCGGAGGCCGTACTGCGGTCCGGGGACGCGATCGCGCTCGGAGACCTGAGCCGCGAGCGGCGCATGCGTGCGTCCATCGACCTGTCGTGGAACGCGATCGCCAGCGAGGTCGCCGCGGCGGCGGACCGCGCCCCCGAGGTCGAATCGGCCCTGCTCCCCCTGCGCGCCCGGATCTCCGTACGGGCCGGACTCGGCAACCTCGCCACCGGCCTGCGCCCGCCCGCCACCGGCCACGACAACCCCCACTACTTCGACGATGCGGCCTGCGTACGGGCCTGCGTGCTCGCCGTGGCCCACCCGGGCGACCCCCGACTCGCCGCGGAACTCTCCGAGTTCGACGCCCGCTACACCCAGGACGGGGACGGCGTGCACGGCGCCCGCGCGATGGCCGCCGCCATCTCGCTCGCCCTCGACGGAGCCGACGTCGACGCCTGCGTGGGCGCCGCCCTCGCCGAACTCCCCGAGTCGACGGAGATCGGCCGCAACGCCCGGCACGCACTGAAACTCGCCCACGCCTGCGGGGGCACGTTCGCCCTGGTGCCGCTTCTTGAACACCAGATCGTCGACCACGTGTACAGCTACGGCATCGCGGCGGCGGAAACCGTCCCCGTCGCCCTCGCACTCGCCACCGCCGCACGCGGCCGGATCGCCGAGGCGGTGCCCGCCGCCGCGTGTCTGTCCCGGGTCGCCGACTCGGCCCCCGCCCTCGCGGGCGCGCTCACCGGCGCACTCGGCGGCGGCGATGCGATCCCGGCCACCTGGCGCGACGCCTGCCGCACCCTCTCCGGCTGCGCCCTGCCACGTCTGACCGGCACGGATCTCATCGGACTCGCCGATCTCCTCGAAGCGATGGAACTGACGACCCCAGAGGGATGATTCGGGCATGACGCCCAAAGGAGCAGTAAGTCTGACAGCAAGTCTGGAAGAGCGGATCACCGGAAGCCTCGTCGGGGCCGCCGTGGGCGACGCCCTCGGCGGCCCCGTCGAGGGCTACACCCCCGCACAGATCGTGGAACGCCACGGCGGCCGGGTGCACGGCATCGTGGGCCCCTGGAACGGCGACGCCTGGCGCACCGCCCGCCCCATCGCCCCGTACCACAAGGGCGACGGGCACGTCACCGACGACACCTTGATGACCCACGCGCTGGTACGCGTGTACGCCACGGTCCGCGACCACCTCGACGCCTACGCCGTCGCCGAGCACCTGGTCCCCGACCTCATGGGCAACCCGCGCTGGATCCCCGAGCTGGAGGCCGAGGCCCTTCCTCTCCAGCGGATCTTCCTCGCGGAGAAGTGGCTGGTGGCCCGCCTCCACTACGGTCACATCGACCCCCGGGAGGCGGGCACCGGCAACATCGTCAACTGTGGTGCAGCGATGTACATGGCCCCGGTCGGCCTGGTCAACGCCGCCAACCCGGCGGCAGCGTACGCCGAGGCGCTCGACATCGCGGGCGCCCACCAGTCGTCGTACGGCCGTGAGGCCGCCGGCGTCTTCGCGGCGGCGGTCGCGGCGGCCTGCGTGCCCGGAGCCACCCCCGCCTCCGTGATCGACACCTGCCTCGGCCTGGCGAAGGACGGCACCCGCGCCGCCATCGAGGCGGTCTGCGAAGTCGCCGCCCGCCACACCAACTTCGAGTCGGCGCTGGGTCCGCTGCGTGCAGCGGTGACCCCGTTCGACACCGTGGGCCCCGACTACCGGTCCCCCTCGCTCGGCGCGCGCCGCCCCTCCCGGCTGCACGCGATCGAGGAACTCCCCATCGCCCTGGGCATGTTGGTGATCTCCGGCGGCGACTACGGCCACGCGGTCCTCGGCTCCGTGAACTACGGCCGCGACTGCGACTCCATCGCCACCATGTCCGGCGCACTCGCCGGCGCCCTCGGCTCGGAGATCCCCCGCGACTGGGCCAAGACGGTCGCGGAGTCCAGCCGCCTCGACCTCGACGCCCCCGGGAGAGCGCTCACGGAGGTCACACAGGAGATCTTCGAACGGGACGTACAGCGCAGACGCGCGCACGAGGCGGCGTACGCCGCACTGGCCGGCCCTCGATGACCGGCCTCCGCCTGACGTGGGTCCAGCCCGAGGACCTCCTCGGCCACGAGCTCGCCCAGGCGAACCAGGACGGCCGAAACCCGTCGGGCGTCGCGGCCCGCTGGCGAGCGGCGGGCGGCACGGCGGCCCCGTCCCGCGCGGGCGCGTCCTCGAACCCGGCTTCGCCGTACCTGCGTGCACTGGCAGAGGACCTACTGGACGAACTCGCGGACCTACCAAGCAAGTTGACGGAAGAGGAACCGACAGACCTCACACAGATCAAGGCCCACTGCCCGGACTGGCCCGCAGCCCATCCCGCTGTGGGCATGCGTGCCACTAGGGGCGGCGCCCGTCCCACAGAGAGCGGCACCCTGCAAGCCCCGGCAAGCGCCCCCGCCTTCGCTCCCTCCCAGTCCCGCCTGGAAGCCGCCTGGCTCGGAAGGGCGGTCGGCTGCCTGCTGGGCAAACCGGTGGAGAAACTCCCCCTCCGCGGCATCCGCGAACTGGCCCGAGCCACCGGCAACTGGCCCCTCCACACCTGGTTCACGGCAAAGGGCCTCCCCGAGGAACTCACCCGCGCCCACCCCTGGAACAAGCGCTCCGCGCCCACCTCCCTCGCCGAGAACATCGACGGCATGCCGGAGGACGACGACCTCAACTACCCTCTCCTGAACGTCCTGTTGCTCCAACGTCACGGCCGGGACTTCAGCACCGCAGACGTCGCCCGGCTCTGGCTCGACGAACTCCCCGCAGGCCGCACGTTCACCGCGGAACGCATCGCCTACCGCAACCTCCTCGGCGGCGTCGAACCACCGCGAACGGCCGTCCACCGCAACCCGTTCCGCGAATGGATCGGCGCCCTGATCCGGGCGGACGTCCACGGCTGGACGAACCCGGGCGACCCGGCGGCCGCCGCCGAACAGGCCCACCGCGACGCCACCCTCACCCACACGGCGAACGGCGTCCACGCAGCGATGTTCACGGCGGCCGCCATCGCCGAGGCGGCCACCGGAACAAGCGACGTCCACGCCTGTCTGCGCACCGGACTCACCGTCGTACCCCCCGCCTCCCGCCTGGCGAAGGCGATCCGCCAGGCGATCCAACTCGCCCGGACGCACGACGACTTCGACGTGGTCGTGGACGAACTCCACACCACCCACCGCGCCTACCACTGGGTCCACGCCATCCCCAACACCGCGCTGATCGCCGCGGCCCTCACCCACGCGAACGGCGACTTCACCGGCTCCATCTGCCGGGCGGTATCGGGCGGCCTGGACACCGACTCGAACGGCGCGACCGCGGGCAGCATCGCGGGCCTGCTCGCGGGAAACCCGGCGGCCCTCCCCGACCACTGGACCGGCCCCCTCAAGAACCGCCTGTCCACCTCGATCGCCGACTTCGACGGCACCGGCTTCGACACCCTCGCCCGGCTGACCCATCTGCTCACCCGCCCGGAGGCACCCCGCCCATGACCCACATCGCCGTACTCGGCAGCACGAACATGGACCTCGTCGCGTACGTCGCCAAGGCCCCGCAGCGCGGAGAGACCGTGACGGGCCAGGAGTTCCGTACGATCCCCGGCGGCAAGGGCGCCAATCAGGCGGTCGCCGCGGTGCGCGCGGGTGCCGACGTCTCGTTGGTCGGCGCGGTCGGCGTGGACGCCTTCGGCAGCCAACTCCGTTCCACGCTGGAGCACTCGGGCGTGAACACCGATCATCTGCGCACCACCGAGGGCCCGTCGGGCACCGCGCACATCGTCGTCGACGACGAGGGCGGCAACGCGATCGTCGTCATCCCCGGCGCGAACGGCACCGTCACCGACCTCGCCCCCGGCGACGAGGGCCTCATCGCCACCGCCGACGGGCTTCTGCTCCAGCTGGAGATCCCGCAGTCGGCCGTTCTCGCGGGCGCCGAAGCCGCGCGCAGCCACGGCGTACGCACCATCCTGACCCCGTCCCCCGTCCAGCCGCTGCCACCCGAACTCCTCGGTGCCGTCGACCTGTTGGTGCCCAACGAGCACGAGGCCGCCGCGCTCACCGGCGCCACCGACCCCCGCCGGGCAGCCGCCGCACTCCTCGACCAGGTCCCGGAGGTGGTCATCACGCTGGGTTCGGCGGGCTGTCTGTACGCGGCCCGGGGAGCCGAACCGCTGACCGTGCACGCGCCGCGGGTGACCGCCGTGGACTCGACCGGCGCGGGCGACACCTTCGTCGGCACCCTCGCGGTGGCACTCGCCGAGGGCCGGGAGATGCCGGAGGCCCTCCGTTGGGCCTCGGCCGCCGCCGCGCTGTCGGTGCAGCGGATCGGGGCGACGTCCTCGATGCCCTACCGTGCCGAGATCGAGACCCAGGCCTCGCGCACGCTGCGGTCCACCTCATGAGCGCGCACCAGGGGCAGTCACCCCTCACCGGTCTGCGCGTCCTCGACCTCGCCACCCTCTTCGCCGGCCCGCTCGCCGCGACCATGCTCGGTGACTTCGGCGCGGAGGTCATCAAGATCGAGCATCCGGCCAAGCCCGACCCGTCGCGGGGCCACGGCCCGTCGAAGGACGGCATCGGCCTGTGGTGGAAGCTCCTCGGCCGCAACAAGCGCACGATCACATTGAACCTGTCGAAGCCGGGTGGCCGCGAGACCCTCCTGCGCCTCGCCGCCACCGCCGATGTGGTCATCGAGAACTTCCGTCCCGGCACGCTGGAGAAGTGGGACCTCGGCTGGGCGGAGCTCTCGGCCGCCAACCCCCGCCTCGTCCTCGCCCGGGTCACCGGCTTCGGCCAGTTCGGCCCGTACGCGCACCGCCCCGGCTTCGGCACCCTGGCGGAGGCGATGAGTGGCTTCGCGGCGATCACCGGCGAGCCGGACGCGCCGCCGACCTTGCCGCCCTTCGGCCTGGCCGACTCGATCGCGGGCCTTGCGACGGCGTACGCCGTGATGACCGCGCTGACCGCCCGCGAGCGCACCGGCGAGGGCCAGGTCATCGACATGGCGATCATCGAACCGATCCTGACCGTCCTTGGCCCGCAGCCGCTCTGGTACGACCAGTTGGGCCACGTCCAGCCCCGCACCGGCAACCGCTCCGCGAACAACGCGCCCCGCAACACCTATCGGACGGCGGACGGTTCCTGGGTCGCGGTCTCCACCTCCGCCCAGTCGATCGCGGAACGCCTGATGCGGCTGGTCGGCCGCCCGGAGCTGATCGACGAGCCGTGGTTCGCGACGGGCGCCGACCGTGCCCGCCACGCGGACGTCCTGGACGAGGCGGTCGGCACCTGGATCGCCGTCCGCACCCGCGCGGAAGTCCTCGCGGCCTTCGAGAAGGCGGAGGCGGCGGTGGCTCCCATCCAGGACGTACGGGATGTGATGACGGACCCCCAGTACCAGGCCCTCGACACCATCACCACCGTCGACGACCCCGAACTGGGCCCCCTCCGCATGCAGAACGTCCTCTTCCGCCTCTCCTCCACCCCCGGCGCGATCCACTGGGCGGGCCGCCCGCACGGCGCGGACACGGACACGGTCCTCGCCGAACTCGGCCTGACGGACCGGGAGATCGACGCGCTGCGGTCGGAGGGCGCGCTATGACCGAGCATCCCCTGCCCCTCACTTGGCTGTACGTTCCCGGTGACCGGCCCGAAGTCGTCGCCAAGGCGCTGGTGTCGGGCTCGGACGTCGTCATCGTCGACCTGGAGGACGCGGTCGCCCCGGACCGCAAGGGGTATGCCCGCGCGGCCACCGCGGAACTCCTCTCCGAAGCCCCGCCGGTCCCGGTCCACGTCCGCGTGAACGCCCTCGGCGGCCCCCACGCGCAAGCCGACCTCGACGCACTCTCCCCGCTGCCCGGCCTGTCGGGACTCCGTCTGCCCAAGGTGACCTCACCCGCCGAGGTCGTCAGGGTCGCGCAGGACACGCCCTCCTCCGGCGGAGGCGCGATCCCGCTGTACGCCCTCCTGGAAACGGCGCTCGGCGTGGAACACGCCTTCGCCATCGCCTCCTCCCACCCTGCGCTGCGCGGCATCGCGCTCGGCGAGGCCGACCTTCGGGCGGACCTGGGCGCACGGGGGGACGCGGGCCTGGACTGGTCCCGCGCCCGCGTGGTCGTGGCCGCCCGCGCCGCCGGCCTGGCCCCGCCCGCCCAGTCGATCCACCCCGACATCCGCGACCTCGAAGGCCTCGCCGCCTCCTGCGCCCACGGTCGCGACCTCGGTTTCCTCGGCCGTACGGCCATCCACCCCCGCCAGCTCCCGATCATCGAACGGGCCTACCTTCCGACCCTGGAGGAGATCGAAACCGCCGAGGCCATCCTCAAGGCGGCCGCCACCGACCCCGGCGCCCAGGCCCTCCCCGACGGCAGCTTCATCGACGCGGCAGTGGTGGCGGGCGCCCACCGAACGCTCGCTCTGGCACGCAGGAGGGGCTGAAGCGCGCGTCCGGTAACCAGTGGCCCGCGGCACGCCGGCCCACTGATCACCGCCGAACGACGCCCGACCCGCTCGCGCAGGCACGCCGAACGGCTGAAGCCCGCGTCCGGTGATCAGTGGCCCGCAGCACGCCGGCCCACTGATCACCGCCGCAACGGCGCTCAGCCACAGCGCACCCGTCCCGGCGGTGCCGAATCCCCGGAACCCGGCGCGGCAAGCGAGGAGGGGGCGCCGCATCCTTGGATGCGGCGCCCCCTCCGACGTACAGAAAGACGTACAGAAAACCGTCAGCTCTTCTTGGCCGACTCGGCCTCGTCCGCCGTGGCCTCGTCGGACTCCGCGGAGTCGTCAGGTGCCGCCGCCTCGGCATCAGCCGACTCCGCGTCCCCGTCCACGGACTCGGGCCCGTCGGCCTTCTCCAGGTCGACGGGACCCCCGTCGGCCGCACCGTCCCCGTCGCCCTCGCCGGGAGCGAGCGGCTCCACGACCTCCTCGCGACCGGGTCGCATCCGTGCCGACAGCACGAGGTAGACCACCGCGAGGATGAAGACCACGATCGCGGTCCAGTTGTTGAGGCGCATGCCCAGGATGTGGTGGGCCTCGTCGACGCGCAGGTACTCGATCCAGAAGCGGCCGACGCAGTACGCGGCGACGTACAGCGCGAACGCCCGCCCGTGCCCAAGCTTGAAGCGGCGGTCCGCCCAGATGACGAGGAAGCCGACGCCGACGCACCACAGGGACTCGTAGAGGAACGTCGGGTGGTACAGCCCCGGCACCCGGCCGTCCGTCGAGGACGTGATCTTCAGCGCCCAGGGAAGGTCCGTCTCCTTGCCGTACAGCTCCTGGTTGAACCAGTTGCCCCAGCGGCCGATGGCCTGTGCGAAGACGACGCCGGGAGCGAGCGCGTCGGCCCAGGCGGGCAGCGGGATACCGCGCCGTCGACAGCCGATCCACGCGCCCACCGCGCCGAGCGCGATCGCGCCCCAGATTCCGAGCCCGCCCTCCCAGATCTTGAAGGCGTCCACCCAGTCGCGGCCCTCGCTGAAGTACAGCTCGTAGTCCGTGATCACGTGGTAGAGCCGGCCGCCGACCAGGCCGAACGGCACGGCCCAGACCGCGATGTCGGCCACAGTGCCGGGCCGCCCGCCGCGGGCGATCCAGCGCTTGTTGCCGAGCCAGACGGCTACGAAGACGCCGATGATGATGCAGAACGCGTAGCCGCGCAGCGGAATGGGGCCGAGATGCAGCACACCCTGCGACGGACTGGGAATGTAGGCAATTTCCATGGCAGGGTCGACGCTACCGTGCCGGACCCGGCCCACGGCAGGCAGCCCGGCAACGGCTCCATAACGGGCTGTGCCCCCGGCCTGCGGAAAGCCGGGGGCGCCCGTGCCCAACAAGGGCTGATGCCTTTCCGTGGGCGCCCGAGCCCGCAAACGCGTCAGCCCTTGTTCGCCGCCTCCACCATCTGCTTCAGCTTCGCCGGGGTCATCGACTGGTCCGCGTAGATGTTCGTGCCGCCGAGCAGCACCGTCGGCGTGCCGTTGAATCCGCTGGTTCCGAAAGCGTCGTTGGACTTCGCGACCCAGCTGTCGTGCGTGCCGTCGTCGACGCACTTCTGGAACGCGGGCGTGTCCAGGCCGTCGACCTTGCCCGCCAGCTCGATGAGCTTGCTGTTGTCGGCGAAGGCGTCGTCGGTCTCCTCGGGCTGGTTCTCGTAGAGCACGTCGTGGTACGCCGTGAACTTTCCGGTGTCCTGGGCGCAGGCGGCGGCGTTGGCGGCTTTGCGGGAGCCGCTGCCGCCCATGTTCCCGTCGATGATCGTGACGAGGTGGTACTCGACCTTCAGCTGTCCGGCGTCGACCAGTTCGTGGATGGTCGAGCGGTAGGCGGTCTCGAAGGACTTGCACGCCGGGCAGCGGAAGTCCTCCCACACCGTGAGGGTCGACTTGGCACTGTCCTTGCCGGCAGGGATGGCGAGGCTGTCCTTGCCGGTCGCGCCCGAGGGCGTCACGACCGGGCCGGCGCTGTCGCTCTTCTTGTCCTTGCCGGAGTTGGCGGCCACGACGCCCACCACCGCGGCCAGGCCAAGGACACAGACCACCGAAGCCCCCACGATCAGCGCCCGACGGCGCTTCTCCGTGGTCTTCTGCTTCTCTCGCTCAGCCGCCAGCCGCTCGCGGGCGTTGCGCTTTCCGTCACGGTTCTTCTCGCTCACATCCGGCAGAACGAACCGGGAAGGCGCAGCGCGCCTCCCCGGCCCCAGGTCCACCCGTTCGAGTGAGCGGATTGTCTGTTACCTACAGATATGCACTGTCTGTTACAGCGCCCCTCGCACACCCTTCGCAAGGTCGGCGGCGAGCGCGCGTACGGCTTCCAGGCCGGCCCGCTCGTCGGGCGCGTCCAGCATCCGCTTCACGAAGGCGGACCCGACGATCACACCGTCGGCGAAGCCGGCGACCTCGGCGGCCTGCTCGGCGTTGGAGACGCCGAGGCCGACACAGACGGGCAGTTCGGTGGTGGCCTTGGTGCGCCGCACCAGGTCCTGCGCCTGCGCGCCCACCGACGCACGGGTCCCCGTGACGCCCATCAACGAGGCCGCGTACACGAAGCCGGAGCCCGCCGCGGTGATCTCGGCGAGCCGGGCGTCCTTGCTGCTGGGCGCGACGACGAAGACGGTCGCGAGCCCGTGCTTCTCGGCGTGCTCCCTCCACAGAGCCGACTCCTGCACCGGCAGGTCGGGCAGGATGCACCCGGCGCCGCCCGCTTCCGCCAGTTCGGCGGTGAAGCGCTCGACGCCGTAGCGGTCGATCGGATTCCAGTACGTCATCACGAGCACCGGCTTGCCGGTGGCCTCGTGCGCCTCCCGGACCGTACGCATCACATCGGCGATCTTGACTCCGCCGCGCAGGGCGATGTCGTCGGCGGTCTGGATGACGGGGCCGTCCAGGACGGGGTCGCTGTGCGGCAGACCGACCTCGACGATGTCGGCGCCCCCGTCGAAGACGGCCTTGATGGCGTCGATCCCGCCGTCGACGGTCGGGAACCCGGCCGGCAGGTACGCGATGAGAGCGGACCGCCCCTCCGCCTTGGCGCCGGCGAGGGTGTCGCTCAACAGCTGGATGTTGCCGCTCACTTGGCGTCCCCTTCGATCTCGGCGGTGTCGGCCGCGTTGGCGGCGACCTCCGCGTCGGTGTCGTACAGGCCGAAGTAGCGGGCGGCCGTGTCCATGTCCTTGTCGCCGCGGCCGGACAGGTTGATGAGGATCAGGCCGTCGGGTCCCAGCTCCTTGCCGACCTCCAGGGCTCCGGCGAGCGCGTGCGCGCTCTCGATCGCCGGGATGATGCCCTCGCTGCGGGAGAGCAGGCGCAGGGCCTGCATCGCCGCGTCGTCGGTGACCGCGCGGTACTCGCCCCGGCCGCTGTCCTTGAGGTAGGAGTGCTCGGGCCCGATGCCCGGGTAGTCGAGGCCGGCCGAGATGGAGTAGGGCTCGGTGATCTGCCCTTCCTCGTCCTGCAGGACGTAGGACCGTGAGCCGTGCAGGATGCCCGGCTCACCGGCGGTCAGCGTGGCCGCGTGCTCCCCGGTCTCCACTCCGTGCCCGGCGGGCTCGCAGCCGATGAGGCGTACGCCGGCGTCGGGGATGAAGGCGTGGAAGAGCCCGATGGCGTTGGAGCCGCCGCCGACACAGGCGACGGCGGCGTCGGGAAGCCGTCCGGCGCGCTCCAGGATCTGCCGCCGCGCCTCGACCCCGATGACCCGGTGGAAGTCGCGGACCATGGCCGGGAACGGGTGCGGGCCGGCCACGGTGCCGAAGAGGTAGTGGGTGTGGTCGACGTTGGCCACCCAGTCGCGGAAGGCCTCGTTGATGGCGTCCTTGAGGGTGCGGCTGCCGGACTTCACGGCGATGACCTCGGCGCCCAGCATGCGCATGCGCGCGACGTTGAGGGCCTGCCGCTGGGTGTCGATCTCGCCCATGTAGATGGTGCATTCAAGGCCGAACAGGGCGCAGGCGGTGGCGGTGGCGACGCCGTGCTGGCCCGCCCCGGTCTCCGCGATGACGCGCGTCTTGCCCATCCTCCGCGTGAGCAGAGCTTGCCCGAGGACGTTGTTGATCTTGTGGGATCCGGTGTGGTTGAGGTCTTCCCGCTTGAGGAACACCCGTGCGCCACCGGCGTGTTCGGCGAACCGCGGCACCTCGGTCAGTGCGCTGGGCCGCCCGGTGTAGTGGACGAGCAGATCGTCGAGCTCACGCGCGAACTCGGGATCCGACTTCGCCTTGTCGTACTCGACGGCGACCTCGTCCACGGCGGCGACCAGCGCCTCCGGGATGAACTTGCCGCCGTACGCGCCGAAGTACCCCTCGGCGCTGGGAACTTGACCCTCGGGGTCGGGAATGAAGAACTCGCTGGGCATGCGGCTACCTCGCAGGGGCGTCGGCCCCGGTTACAGGTCGGACAGGGGTTCACGTTATCCACTTACGCACGCACACACCTCCGGCAACGTGCCTCGCTGGAGGCACCTTTGCCGAACCGGTCAACCCGCGCCGGCTCTCCCGCGCACGCTTGCGCGACGGTGAGAAGCCGATGGTGGTGATCGGCGGTGCCGAACCCGGCGAGACCCCAGCCGGACGGCGAAGCCGTGGTCCTCCCACCGCGAGGGCGAAAAGCCCACCGGCGTGGACCGACCGTGCGGGGTCCGGTCAGCTCACCCGCGGGGTGAAACCGCCCGGAACGGCGTCAGCGTGCGTGTGCGAGGCGCCATCGCATGCCGTTGACCTGGCCCGGCTCATCGCCGATGACATAGCGAACGCGGCGCCCGTGAACGCGGCGCGCGGGCGCCCGGCAGCCGCGCGGGCGGCAGCCCCGGGCGAGGCGGGCGTAGGCGTCGCGGGACGCTGTGGCCAAGCGCGTATCAGCCGACCCCACGCACACCGAACCCCCGTCGGGGCGCAGGCCCTGACGGAAGACAGCGTCGGCGTGGGGCGAGACGGGCACCGGGGTGTCAGCTCCGTCCGTGCCGCAGGGCGGGGTGGGCGCCCGCCGCGACCAGGTCGGAGACGGCCGTCTTGGGGTCGCGGCCGGTGACGAGGGACTCGCCCACCAGGACCGCGTCGGCGCCGGCGTTGGCGTACGCGATGAGGTCGTGCGGTCCGCGGACGCCGGACTCGGCGATCTTGACGATGCCGGACGGGATCTCGGGGGCGACGCGCTCGAAGGTGGAGCGGTCCACCTTGAGGTCCTTCAGATTGCGTGCGTTGACGCCGATGACCTTCGCGCCGGCCTGCACGGCCCGCTCGGCCTCGTCCTCGTCGTGCACCTCGACGAGCGGCGTGAGCCCGATGGACTCGGCACGCTCGATGAGGGACTCCAGGGCGGGCTGGTCCAGGGCGGCCACGATCAGCAGCGCGAGGTCGGCGCCGTACGCACGGGCCTCCCACAGCTGGTACGACGTGACGATGAAGTCCTTGCGCAGTACGGGGATGTCGACCCTGGCGCGAACGGCCTCCAGGTCGGCCAGCGAACCGCCGAAACGGCGCTGCTCGGTGAGGACCGAGATGACGGCCGCACCGCCCGCTTCATAGTCCGCGGCGAGCCCGGCCGGGTCGGCGATCGCGGCGAGCGCGCCCTTGGACGGGCTGGAGCGCTTGACCTCGCAGATGACCTTGACGCCGTCACCGCGCAGGGCTGCCACGCCGTCCTTGGCCGCCGGAGCCTTCGCCGCGCGCTCTTTGAGCTCGTCGAGGCTGACGCGCGCCTGCCGCTCCGCGAGGTCGGCACGGACTCCGTCGATGATCTCGTCGAGCACACTCACGCGAGCGGCCCCCTTCCCTGCGGTGAAGAGCTGAAGCGGTTGAGCAGCTGACCCGGGTTCACCGCCTCGGACGGTTCGGACGGGTCAGAGCCCTCACTGCGATGGTATCCGGAGGAAGGCGTAGACCTCGCATCCGGTTGACGCCGGTCCCACTACCTGGACCTTTGCCATTTGATCAAGGACGCAGCCAGCCACCGAAGGGCAGGTTCCGGACAACCGTGAAAACCAGCACCAACGTGCCGATGGTCCACAGGTGAAGTCGCCCCAGTTCGATCCGCGCCGGGCGCCCGCGCACCGACCGAACCACCCATACGGTCCACACCGCCGCGAAGCCCAGAAACGCCACGACGGCGAGCGCGTTGTCCGTGAACGCCGCCGCCAAGTCCCCGTGCACGAAGGCGTGCGCGCTGCGCAGGCCTCCGCAGCCGGGGCAGTACACGCCCGTGAGGCGCAACAGCGGGCAGACGGGGTAGTGCCCTGGCTGGTTGGGGTCGACGGCCCCGACGTAGGCGAAGGCGCCGACGACGGCCGCGAGCACCCCACCGGGTACGGCGAGCCGCCGCAGTGCGGCGCCCGCTCCGGGCTCCGCGCCGTGTGTCACTCGCTGGGATTCGGCGTTCACCCCCCGCATTGTGCCCCTCGCCCGCCCGGAACGCCCACATGTGCGAGAGGCGGCCCCGGCGACTGCGCCGGAACCGCCCCTCGAACAGGCCTACGGGATGCTCAGCCCTCGGCGCCCACGGCCTCACGGGCCTGTTGCACAGGCTTGGTCTTCGCCTTGCCCAGGCCCGCCGCCTGCATCACCATGCCGACGACACCGCCGAGGGCGACGATGACCAGGCCGGCCCAGAAGCCCAGCGGGTCGGCCAGCACCGTGAAGGCGCCTGAGACGCAGAAACCGATGAAGGCGATGATGACACCGGTCCAGGCGGCCGGGGTGTGACCGTGGCTGCTGCCCGCCATGACTTGCTCCTCGTTGCTGTGTATGTGCTGCGTATGTGTGGTGGGTCGGACGCTCCACGGCCATTGTCCCGTACTCCCGGGCATGCCGTGAGCGGGGGGTCGGTCCTCGCGCGTCGGTTCCGCCGGGTCAGGACGGAAGCCCGGGGCGGAAGCCTCCCGAAGCCTGCCGAGGACCGGGGCTCAGGTCCCCGCCGGGTCCGGCCCCGTCGGGTCCTCGCCCCGGTCGAGCGCCTTCCAGATGTCCTCGGGGCGGTCCGGGTCGACCGGCTTGGCCTTGCGCGGCCGGGGTGTCCCGTCGCGCTCGTAGCGGCCCGACATCGCGGGCCACAGCCGCCCGTAGCGCAGCGCGAGGAGACCCGCGAGGAGGATGAGCGCGCCGCCCGCGGCGGCGACGTACGGCCAGGCGGTGTGGCTGAGCGCGTCCGCGGTGGCGGCGGTGTCGCCCGAGGCCGCCGCGGCCTTCTCGTCGAGGGCCGAGCTGTCGCCGGCGCCGAGCACGGCCGCGACGACGATGCCGGCGCCGGAGAGCGCGAGCAGCGCGGAGACGAGGAAGCGTCCGGAGCGGCGGACCGCGAAGACGGCGACGAGCGCGGCGAGGCCCACTATCGCGAGCGCCGCGGGCACGCCCGTGACGTCGCTGCCCGAGGCGGTCAGCGGAAAGTCGCCGCCGGCCACCGAGGCGGTGCCCGAAGACCAGTTCTGCCGGGTCGACAGCAGCGCCACTGCCGCGCCGAGGGCGCCGCTCAGCAGGGCCACGGCGAGGCTGCGGCGGCCGGAGCCGACGGGGCCGGGCGTTTCGGATCGGGGGTGCGGAACAGCAGTCACGTACTCCACTATCGCCTGAACCCCGGCCGAACGGTCACCCGGGGTTCACGTGAGCCTTGTCCTATTGCCCGAGCCGGTTCGCCGTGTGCACGGCGCGGAGCACCGCCGCGGCCTTGTTGCGGCACTCGTTGTCCTCCGCCACGGGGTCCGAGTCGGCGACGACTCCGGCACCGGCCTGTACGTATGCGGTGCCGTCGCGCAACAGCGCCGTACGGATGGCGATGGCGGTGTCGGAGTCGCCCGCGAAGTCGAGATAGCCGACGCAGCCGCCGTACAACCCCCTTCTGGAGGGCTCCAGTTCGTCGATGATCTGCATCGCGCGCGGCTTGGGCGCGCCCGAGAGGGTGCCCGCGGGGAAGCAGGCGGTCAGGACGTCGAAGGCGGTGCGGCCTGCCGCGACCCGCCCGGTCACCGTCGAGACGATGTGCATCACGTGTGAGTACCGCTCGATGGACATGAAGTCGACGACCTCGACGGAGCCCGGTTCGCAGACCCGCCCGAGGTCGTTGCGCCCCAGGTCGACGAGCATGAGGTGCTCGGCGCGCTCCTTGGGGTCGGCGATCAGCTCGTCCGCCAGGGCCTGGTCCTCCTGGACGGTGGCGCCGCGCGGCCGGGTGCCGGCGATGGGGTGCACCATCGCGTGCCCGTCCTCGACCTTGACGAGGGCCTCGGGGGACGAGCCGACGACATCGAACCCGTCGAAGCGGAAGAGGTACATGTACGGGGAGGGATTGGTCGCCCGCAGGACTCGGTACACGTCCAACGCGCTTGCCGTGCACGGCGTTTCGAAGCGCTGGGAGGGTACGACCTGGAAGGCCTCCCCGGCGCGGATGCGCTCCTTGATGTCCTCGACCGCGTCCTGGTAGTCCGGGCCGCCCCAGAGCGCGGTGTACTCGGGGAGCTCGGAGGGCGGAAGCGCGGCGGGCGGCTGCGAGACCGCGCGGGAGAGGTCCGCCTCCATGGCGTCGAGGCGCGCGACGGCGTCCGCGTACGCCTCGTCGACGCCCGTGTCGAGGTCGTTGTGGTTGATCGCGTTGGCGATCAGCTGGACCGAGCCGTCCCAGTGGTCCATGACGGCGAGGTCGCTGGTGAGCAGCATGGTCAGCTCGGGGAGCTTCAGGTCGTCGTGCTCACCGGCGCCGATCTTCTCCAGGCGGCGCACGATGTCGTACCCCAGATAGCCGACCATGCCGCCGGTGAACGGCGGCAGTCCCTCGCCGTGCGGCGTGTGCAGGGCCTCGATGGTGGCGTGCAGCGCGGCGAGCGGGTCCCCGTCGACGGGGACGCCGACGGGCGGGGTGCCGAGCCAGTGGGCCTGCCCGTCCCGCTCGGTGAGGGTGGCTCGGCTTCGGACGCCCACGAAGGAGTAGCGGGACCACGCAATCGCGGTGCGGCCGTTCTCCGCGGACTCCAGGAGGAAGGTGCCGGGGCGCTCGGCGGCCAGCTTGCGGTAGAGCGCGACCGGTGTGTCACCGTCCGCGAGGAGCTTGCGGCTGACGGGGATCACACGGCGGTCGGTGGCCAGCTTGCGGAAGGTCTCGAGGTCCATGGCGGCTGACCTTACTGATCCCGTGCCGGTACGCCGGAATCGGCGCCCTTGAGCACTACGTCGACCAGTACGTCGGCGTCGAAACAGGTGCGGGCACCCGTGTGGCAGGCCGCGCCGACCTGGTCGACCTGCACGAGAACCGTGTCGGCGTCACAGTCCAGCGCGACGGATTTCACGTGCTGGAAGTGGCCGGACGTGTCGCCCTTGACCCAGTACTCCTGGCGGCTGCGCGACCAGTACGTGCAGCGGCCCGTGGTGAGCGTGCGATGCAGCGCCTCGTCGTCCATCCAGCCGAGCATCAGCACCTCACCGGTGTCGTACTGCTGGGCGATGGCGGGGACGAGCCCGTCGGTGCCGCGCTTGAGGCGCGCGGCGATCTCGGGGTCCAGGCTGCTGGGCCTGCTGGGCGGAGGCGTGCTGGTCATGGGGACCATTGTGCCGCGCCGACGAGACGCGCCCGCCAGTTGTCCACAGGCCGGACCGGGCATGGCCCGATGTTTGTCCACAGGCGGGACCGGGGTATCGCTTGGCATTTTTCCCACACGCGGGACCGGGTATCGCTCGACATTCGCCCCACAGGCGGGACCGGGTATCGCTCGACATTCGCCCCGCAGGCCGGGCCGGGTATCGCCCGGCATTCGCCCCACGGGCCGGACCGGGCACGGCACGCCGGTCGTCCACCCGCCCAGGGCCCCTCCCGCTGCCCTACTGGCCGCCGTCCACTGGGCGGACCGGTAAGGCGGTCGTAGGCTTGCTGGCATGTCGACCCATGCAAAGCGTGAACGACTTCTCCTCGCCGACCTGTTGGAGGCCGAGGGTCCGGACGCCCCCACCTTGTGCGAGGGCTGGAACACCCGTGATCTCGCCGCGCACGTGGTGATACGCGAGCGCCGCGCCGACGCCGTCGGCGGAACGTGGATCAAGCAGCTCGCGCCGCGCCTCGAGCGGGTGATGACAGAGTTCGCCGAGAAGCCGTACGAAGAGCTGATCCAGCTGATTCGTACGGGTCCGCCGCGCTTCTCGCCGTTCTCCCTGAAGCAGATCGACGAGGCGGCGAACACCATCGAGTTCTACGTCCACACCGAGGACGTACGCCGTGCGCAGCCCGACTGGACACCGCGGGCGCTGGACTCGGTCTTCCAGGACGCCCTGTGGTCCCGTCTGGAGCGCACGGCCCGGCTGACGGGGCGCAGCGCCCCGACCGGCCTGGTACTGCGCCGGCCGGACGGCCAGACGGCGGTCGCGCACAAGGGCACGCCGGTCGTGACGGTGACCGGCGAGCCCTCGGAACTGCTGATGTTCGTGTTCGGACGGCAGCAGGTGGCCGATGTCGAGTTGGAGGGCGACAAGGACGCGATCACGAAGCTGCACGAGGCGAAGCAGCTCGACCTCTGACCGCTGCTGCGGCAGCCCGGCTACTTCGGCAGCTCGGCGCGGCGCAAGGGGGCGACGCTCAGGGCGAGCACCCCGCCGAGCCCGCAGACCACCGCGCTGGTGACGAAGACGGGCCCGGTGCCCCACCAGCCGATCGCGGCGGCGGTCAACGGCATGCTGAGCGGGGCGAGGCCGAGGCTGACGATGCCCGAGACGGAGCTGACCCGCCCGAGGTAGGCGGGGTCCGCCTGGGTCTGCAGCAGCGCGCCGCACAGGGCGCCGCTGAGCCCCGCGAGCAGTCCGATGAGGAGGGCGACACCGACGGCGGCGGCAACCGTGGGGACGTACGCGAGCGAACCGATCGCGACCGCACCCGCCAGGATCGCCACCGCCGAGACCCGCCCTGCGTGCGGCAGCCGGCCACGCACGGTCAGCAGCAGTCCGGCGGCCCCCGCACCGGTCCCGAACCCGGCGAGCACCCAGCCCATCCCGGAGGCGCCCCAGCCGCGCTGATCGGCCAGCAGGGTCAGGCCCACGTTGAGCGGGCCGACGAAGCCGAGGTCGCCGAGCGCGATGGCGACGATGAGCGGGGCGAGGACGGGGTGGCGCCGGATGTACCGCAGCCCGTCCCGGAGGTCGCGCCACGGGGTGCCCCGCGCGACCTTGTCGTCGGCGGGCAGGTCCTTCATCCGTACGGAGACCAGTAGCGGCACCGACACGGCGATCAGCATCCCCGCCAGGCCGAAGGCCGCCGCCGCGCCCCCGAGGGCCACGCAGAGACCGCCGAGCGGTGCGCCCACCACGTTGGCGAGGCGTATCGCGAGGCCGCGCATGCCCTGGACGCGGGCGAGCTGGCCGTGGCCGGTGACGCGGGCGGGGAGGGCGCCCACCGCGGGCATGAAGACCGCGTCGACGGCGCCGAAGACGACGGCGAGCAGGGCCAGCGGCCACAGTCCGGGGCTCGCCGTGAACAGCAGTGCGGCCACCGCGAGGACGGCCACGCAGCGTATGGCGTCACTGCCGATGACGACCTTCCGCGGCCCGAAGCGGTCGGCGACGACTCCCCCGCCCAGCATCAGCAGCGCCCGCGGCACGGCGCTCACGGCCATCACGAGCCCGGCCTGCGAAGGCGTACCGGCCTGGACGGCCGCCCAGGACAACGCGATGTAGTAGACGTTGTCGCCGATCATCGACGAGGCGTAGGCGCCGAGCCAGCGCAGCACGTTGCCGTCGCGGTGGGCGGGTGTTTCGGTGATGACCGGGGCCGGGCCCTGGGTCCGGGGTGCGGCGGTCATGGTCACGGAGCGCGTCCTCTCAGGACTCTCAGGGGCTCAGGACTTTCAGTGGTCTCAGGGCTCTCAGGGCTCTCAGGGCTCTCAGGGGCGGAAGGGGAAGCCGTACACGTGCAGCGCGACGTTCTCGCGCCCTTCGGTGGCGCCGGCCGCTTCGTCGACGCGGCCCTTGTCGTCGTACTTCCTGATGACCGTGAGCAACTCGTCCTTGAGCGCGTCGAGTTCGACGGCCGTCAGCCGGAGCGTGGCCTCCGAGTCGGCCGCGGCGTCGTTCCACTCGGTGGGCCAGGTGGCACGCTCGTCCAGGTAGCGCCGGTAGGCGTCGCCGCGCTGTTCGTAGAAGAGCCGGGTGAAGGCCAGGTGCGCGGCCTCCTTCTCGGGCGCGTCCCGGAAGTCCTCGCCCCGGACGCTCACGCCGTCCGAGGCGGGCTGCCACCAGCGCTCACGGCCGTCCTCGCTGCGCTGCTCGGCTTCCTCGATCAGCCCGTGCTCGGCGAGCTTGCGCAGGTGGTAGCTGACCAGTGAGGGCGCCTCGTCGACCTGCTCGCCCAACTGGGACGCGGTCGCGGCGCGGGTCACGATCAACGCCCGGTACAGCTTCATCCGCAGCGGATGCCCCAGGGCCTTGAGCGTGCCCACGTCCGTGATCCGGCGGTTCTCCTTGCTTGCCATGCCTCGACCCTAGATGCGAAAGGAAAATTGCGCAACTAAAATTGCGCAACTTTCCTTTCATGAACTCCGTGCGGACACACAACTGAGCCCCGGCCACCAAGTGACCGGGGCTCAAAGGCGGTTGGCCTCAGCGAACGGGATACCCCGCCCCCCGCAGCGTCTCCTTCACCTCACCGATCCGCAGGTCCCCGAAGTGGAAGACGGACGCGGCGAGGACCGCGTCGGCGCCCGCGGCGATGGCCGGCGGGAAGTGGGCGAGCCGCCCCGCGCCGCCGCTGGCGATCAGCGGAACGGTCACGTGCTTGCGTACGGCCTCGATCATCTCGATGTCGTAGCCGTCCTTCGTGCCGTCCGCGTCCATCGAGTTGAGCAGGATCTCCCCCGCGCCCAGCTCGGCGGCCCGGTGCGCCCACTCGACGGCGTCGATGCCGGTGCCCTTGCGCCCGCCGTGCGTGGTGACCTCGAAGGAGCCGCTCTCCGTGCGCCGGGCGTCCACCGACAGCACCAGGACCTGCCGCCCGAACCGCTCCGCGATCTCCCGGATGAGTTCGGGCCGGGTGATGGCCGCCGTGTTGACCCCGACCTTGTCCGCACCGGCCCGCAGCAGCTTGTCCACGTCCTCGGCGGTGCGGACACCGCCCCCCACGGTCAGCGGGATGAAGACCTGCTCGGCCGTGCGGCGCACCACGTCGTACGTGGTCTCGCGGTTGCCGGAGGAGGCGGTGATGTCCAGGAAGGTCAGCTCGTCGGCGCCCTCGGCGTCGTACACCTTGGCCATCTCGACGGGGTCGCCCGCGTCGCGCAGGTTCTGGAAGTTGACGCCCTTGACGACCCGGCCGTTGTCGACGTCCAGGCAGGGGATGACTCGTACGGCGAGGGTCATGACGCCGACTCTCCCCGGAACGCCTCCACCTCGACCTCGACGACCAGACTCGGGTCCACGAAACCGGAGACGATGATCATCGATGCGACGGGGCGCACTGAGTCGAACAGCTCCTTGTGGGCGCGGCCGATGTCCTCCACGTCCCGGGCGTGGGTGATGTACATGCGCGTACGGACGACGTCGTCACGGCCGAGGCCGAGCTGCTCGAGCGCGGCGAACGCCACGTTGAAGGAGTTGACCGTCTGCTCGTACGGGTCTCCGGCTGCGATCTCCCCGTTGATCACGGAGGTGCACCCGGCGACCAGCACCAGGCCGTTCGGCAGCTCCACCGCACGGGAGTACCCGAAGGACTCCTCCCAGGGCGCGCCGGTCTGGATACGTCGTACGCCGCTCACAGGGCAGCCACCGCTTCCAGGGCCTCTTCCAGGGTGAACGCCTTCGCGTACAGGGCCTTGCCGACGATCGAGCCCTCGACGCCGAGGGGCACGAGCTCGGCGATGGCACGCAGGTCGTCCAGGGAGGAGACGCCTCCGGAGGCCACGACCGGGCGGTCGGTCGCCGCGCACACATCGCGCAGCAGTTCCAGGTTCGGGCCCTGCAGGGTGCCGTCCTTGGCGATGTCCGTCACCACATACCGCGCGCAGCCCTCGGAGTTGAGGCGCTCCAGCGTCGCGTAGAGGTCGCCGCCGTCGCGGGTCCAGCCGCGGCCGCGCAGCGTCGTGCCGCGTACGTCGAGACCGACCGCGATCTTGTCGCCGTGCTCGGCGATGACCTTGGCGACCCACTCGGGGGTCTCCAGAGCCGCGGTGCCGAGGTTGACGCGGGTGCAGCCGGTGGCGAGCGCCGCGGCGAGGGTGTCGTCGTCGCGGATGCCGCCGGACAGCTCCACCTTGATGTCCATGGCGCCGGTGACCTCGGCGATCAGCTTGCGGTTGTCGCCGGTGCCGAACGCGGCGTCCAGGTCGACGAGGTGCAGCCACTCGGCGCCCGACCGCTGCCAGGCGAGGGCCGCCTCCAGCGGGGAGCCGTAGGAGGTCTCCGTGCCGGACTCGCCGTGCACCAGGCGGACCGCCTGGCCGTCACGGACGTCGACGGCGGGGAGGAGTTCGAGCTTGGCCATGGTCTACAGGGTTCCGATCCAGTTGGTGAGCAGCTGGGCTCCGGCGTCGCCGGACTTCTCGGGGTGGAACTGGGTGGCCCACAGGGCGCCGTTCTCGACGGCCGCCACGAAGGGCTTGCCGTGCGTGGACCAGGTCACCAGGGGTGCCCGTATCAGCGGGTTCCCGACCTCCAGGGTCCAGTCGTGGACGGCGTACGAGTGCACGAAGTAGAAGCGCGCGTCGGCGTCGAGCCCCGCGAAGGCCTGCGAGCCGGCCGGGGCTTCGACGGTGTTCCAGCCCATGTGGGGCACGATCTCGGCCTGCAGCGGCTCGACCGCGCCGGGCCACTCGTCCAGGCCCTCGGTCTCCACGCCGTGCTCGATGCCCCGCGCGAAGAGGATCTGCATGCCGACGCAGATGCCCATCACCGGGCGGCCGCCGGCCAGTCGCCGGCCGACGATCCAGTCGCCGCGCGCCTCCCGCAGGCCCTTCATGCACGCTTCGAACGCGCCGACGCCCGGCACCAGCAGCCCGTCGGCGTTCATGGCCTTGTCGTAGTCACGCGTTATCTCGACCTCGGCACCGGTACGCGCGATCGCCCGCTCGGCGGAACGCACGTTCCCGAAGCCGTAGTCGAAGACAACAACCTTCTTCGGCGCGGTCAATTCCACACCTCCAAGCGCAGGACCCCCGCCACGAGGCACATCGCGGCGGCGATCGAGAGCAGCACGATGAGGCTCATCGGCATCTTCTGCTTGACGAAGGAGTAGACACCGCCGAGCAGGAAGAGTCCGACGACGATGAGGATGGTGTTGAGGCCTGTCATGGCTTTACAGCGCACCCTTCGTGGACGGAAGGATGCCGGCGGCGCGCGGGTCACGCTCGGAGGCGTAACGCAGTGCGCGGGCCAGCGCCTTGAACTGGCACTCCACGATGTGGTGCGCGTTGCGGCCGTAGGGCACGTGCACGTGCAGCGCGATCTGGGCCTGTGCGACGAAGGACTCGAAGATGTGCCGGGTCATCGTCGTGTCGTACTCGCCGATCATCGGCGCCATCTTCTCGGGCTCGGTGTGCACCAGGTAGGGGCGGCCGGAGAGGTCGACAGTCACCTGGGCGAGCGACTCGTCCAGCGGGACCGTGCAGTTGCCGAAGCGGTAGATCCCCACCTTGTCGCCGAGCGCCTGCTTGAAGGCGGCGCCGAGCGCGAGGGCGCTGTCCTCGATGGTGTGGTGCGAGTCGATGTGCAGATCGCCCTCGGTCTTCACGGTCAGGTCGAATAGACCGTGCCGGCCGAGCTGGTCGAGCATGTGGTCGTAGAAGCCGACCCCTGTCGACACGTCGACCTTGCCCGTTCCGTCGAGGTCGATCTCGACGAGGACCGAGGTCTCCTTGGTCACCCGCTCAACTCTTCCGACGCGGCTCATGCGCTCTGCTCCTTCTTCAGTTCACGTACCGCGTCCAGGAACGCGTCGTTTTCGGCGGGAGTTCCGGCGGTGACCCGCAGCCATCCCGGGATGCCGTTGTCCCGGACCAGGACGCCCCGGTCGAGGATCTTCCGCCAGACCTCCTGGGCGTCGGCGAACCGCCCGAACTGCACGAAGTTGGCATCCGACTCGGTCACGTCGTAGCCGATCGCGCGCAGTTCGGCGACCAGCCGGTCCCGCTCGGCCTTCAGCTGCTCGACGTATCCCAGCAGGGTGTCGGTGTGCTCCAGGGCGGCCAGCGCGGTCGCCTGGGTGACCGCCGACAGGTGGTACGGCAGCCGTACGAGCTGGACGGCGTCGACGACCGCCGGGTGCGCGGCGAGATAGCCGAGGCGCAGTCCGGCCGCGCCGAACGCCTTCGACATCGTCCGCGAGACGACGAGATTCGGCCGACCTTCGAGCAGCGGCAGCAGCGAGTCGCCGTGACTGAACTCGATGTACGCCTCGTCGACCACCACCATCGAAGGCTTCGCGGCCTGCGCGGCCTCGTACAGCGCGAGGACCGTCTCGGGCGGCACCGCGTTGCCCGTGGGGTTGTTGGGGGTGGTGATGAAGACGACGTCCGGCCGGTTCTCGGCGACGGCCTGCTCGGCGGCGGCGAGGTCGATCGTGAAGTCCTCGCTGCGCGGGCCGGAGATCCAGCCCGTTCCCGTGCCGCGCGCGATGAGCCCGTGCATCGAGTACGAGGGCTCGAAACCGATCGCGGTCCGGCCGGGTCCGCCGAAGGTCTGCAGCAGTTGCTGGATGACCTCGTTCGAACCGTTCGCCGCCCAGACGTTCTCGACGGCGACCGGGTACTTGCCGGTCTTCGTCAGGTACTTGGCCAGCTCGGTCCGGAGTTCGACCGCGTCCCGGTCGGGATAGCGGTTGAGGTTCCGGGCGGCCTCGCGGACCCGCTCGACGATCCGCTCGACGAGCGGTTCGGGCAGCGGGTACGGGTTCTCGTTGGTGTTGAGCCGTACGGGGACGTCGAGTTGGGGCGCGCCGTAGGGGGTCTTGCCGCGCAGCTCGTCGCGTACCGGGAGGTCATCAATTCCGAAGGTCACTTGCCGGGCACCTTCCACTCGAAGCGTGCCTTGATCGCCGCGCCGTGTGCGGGCAGGTCCTCCGCCTCCGCGAGCGTCACCACGTGGTGGGCGACGTCCGCGAGGGCATCGCGCGTGTAGTCCACGATGTGGATCCCGCGCAGGAAGGACTGAACGCTCAGCCCCGAGGAGTGGCAGGCGCAACCGCCGGTGGGCAGCACGTGGTTGGAGCCGGCCGCGTAGTCTCCGAGGGAGACCGGCGCCCAGGGGCCCACGAAGATCGCGCCCGCGTTGCGCACCCGGTCGGCCACCGCCGCGGCGTTGGCCGTCTGGATCTCCAGGTGCTCGGCGCCGTACGCGTCGACGACCCGCAGGCCCTCGTCGATGCCGTCGACGAGGACGATCGCCGACTGCCTGCCGTTCAGGGCCGGGACGATCCGGTCCTCGATGTGCTTGGTGGCCGCGACCTGCGGCTCCAGCTCCTTCTCGACCGCGTCGGCCAGCGCCACGGAGTCCGTGACGAGGACGGCGGCGGCGAGCGGGTCGTGCTCGGCCTGGCTGATCAGGTCGGAGGCGACGTGCACCGGGTCGGCGGTGTCGTCCGCGAGGACCGCGATCTCGGTGGGTCCGGCCTCCGAGTCGATGCCGATCCTGCCGGTGAAGAAGCGCTTCGCGGCGACGACCCAGATGTTGCCGGGGCCGGTGACCATGTTGGCGGGCGGGCAGGACTCGGTGCCGTACGCGAACATCGCGACGGCGGTGGCGCCACCGGCCGCGTACACCTCGTCGACGCCGAGCAGCGCACAGGCGGCGAGGATCGTGGGGTGCGGGAGCCCGTCGAACTCCGCCTGGGCGGGCGAGGCCAGGGCGATCGACTCGACACCGGCCTCCTGCGCGGGCACCACGTTCATGATCACAGAGGAGGGGTAGACGGAGCGTCCGCCGGGGGCGTACAGCCCCACGCGGTCCACCGGCACCCACTTCTCGGTGACGGAGCCGCCGGGCACGACCTGCGTGGTGTGCGTCGTACGCCGCTGCGCACGGTGGACGAGCCGGGCGCGCCGGATGGACTCCTCCAGGGCCGCGCGCACCGCGGGGTCGAGCTGCTCCAGCGCCGCGCTGAGCGCCTGGGCCGGGACCCGTACCGACTTCAGGCGTACGCCGTCGAACTTCTCGGCGAAGTCGATCAGCGCCGCGTCGCCCCGATGATGCACGGCCTCGCAGATCGGACGCACCTTCTCCAGGGCGGCCGAAACGTCGAAGTCGGCTCGGGGCAGCAGGTCGCGCAGAGCGGAACCCTCGGGGAGGGCAGCGCCGCGCAGATCGATTCGGGAGATCACATGCCCAATTCTCTCAGACGGCGCTGAGGCGTCGGACGTCCGTATCAATGGCTGATACAAGCCCCGGAAGATCAGCTTCACGGTTAGCGTTCGAGGCGTCACCCAGCGGGCATTGAACGGTTGTCCGAAACCCGCGAGTAGTTGGGGAGGACGCCTGGAACTGGGGAGGAAGGGAAAACCGTGAGCGAGGGTGCCGGCATCCACCATGGGGACCTGCCGGACGAACTGACCGCCGCCGAGGCCGGAATGTGGCAGTCCTTCCGCAACGGCAGCGTGTACGACCTGCGCAGCGGCGACGCGCTCGCCGACGATCCGCACGGCGGCCATCCCTGGGGCCCCGAGCGCAGTGTGCGGGCCCGGATCGTGGCGTGGCTGCTGCTCGACGGGCCGCCCGCACTCCAGGGCCGCGTCTCCTCCCTGAAGCTGACCGGGGTGCAGATAACCGACGTGCTCGATCTCGCGGGCGGCACCGTGGTGCCGTACGTCGAGCTGAAGGCGTGCCGGTTCGAGAAGGAGATCCTGCTGCCGGAGGCCCGGTTCCAGACCGTACGGCTGGTGAACTGTTCGGTGCCGCGCCTCGAGGCGGCCCGCCTGCACACCGAGGGCGACCTGCATCTGCCGCGCTGCCGCTTCCACAACGGCGTACGCCTCACCGACGCGCACATCGGCACGGATCTGCTGCTCAACCAGGCCGTGGTCTACCGGGACCGGCGCGGGCGTTCGATCACCGGCGACGGCATGACCGTGGGGCAGGACCTGCAGGCGGAGATGCTGGAGTCGCACGGTGAGCTGAGCCTGCGGGGCGCCACCGTCGGCGTCTCGCTCAGCCTGCGCGGCAGCAGGCTGACCAACCCGTACACACGCCTCGCGCTGAACGCCCCCCAGCTCACCGTCAACCGCACGCTCTACCTGACCCCGGCCGCTGTCGGCAATCCCATCCTGACCGGCGGGACCACCCCGGCGCGCGGCACGGTGGTGCAGCGCTTCGAGTGCCAGGGCGGGATCCGCCTGGACGACGGGAGGTTCGGGGACGCGCTCGACATGGAGCGGGCCCGCTTCACCTTCGACGACGACCAGGAACTGTCGCTGCGCCGGGTCCAGACGCCCGAGCTGCGTTTCCTCGGGGAGAAGCCGGAGCGCGGCAAGGTGGTGCTGTCGGGCGCCAAGGTGGTCAACCTGGTCGACAGGGCGGCGAGCTGGCCGGGACCCGGCGGCCTCCACATGGGCGGCTTCGGCTACGAGAACCTGGTGCCGCAGGGCGCGTTCCCGCTGGCCCGGCGCCTGGAATGGGTGGCCGCGGCGACCGCCGAGTACAACCCGGAGCCCTACGAGCGCCTCGCCACCGTGCTGCGCAACACCGGCGAGGACGAGGACGCCCGCGAGGTGCTGCTCGCCAAGCAGCGCCGCCGCCGCGAGACGCTGCCGCTCGCCGCGAAGCTCTGGGGGTACGCGCAGGACCTGACAGTCGCCTACGGGTACCGGCCGGGGCGCGCCGCCCTGTGGATGGCGGTGCTGTGGGCGGCGACGTCCATCGCCTTCCGGCATGCCGACCATCCGCCTCTCAAGAGCGGCGAACATCCACCGTGGAACCCGTCACTGTTCGCCCTGGACCTGCTGCTTCCGGTGATCGACCTGGGTCAGGTGGGCTTCTGGCAGCTGCGCGGCGGCTGGCAGTGGCTGGCCGCCGCGGTGATCCTCCTTGGCTGGATCCTGGCCACGACGGTGGCGGCGGGGGCGACCCGGCTGCTGCGGCGCGGCTGACGTTCAGCGCACTGTGCTCACCAGCGTTGACAGCTCACCGACAGTAGAACAACAGTCACCTTTTACCTTCCTTTGACTCTTGCCCGTACAACCAATCGGCGGTTACGAAAGCTTCACCGCACCTCCTTGGTACGGGCCCGACCTGCAGCTTTCAATGGTCTCCACCATGGCACTGCTGCGCGCGTTCATCCGTACCGCCCGGATGGCCAAGAACACCTCGCGCCTCGCCGCCGGACTGCCGGCCGACGAGGAGGTACTGCTCGACGCCCCGGACGAGCGACTCGGCCCCGCGCTGGTCGCGGCGGGCCGTGGCGAATACGCCCCCGCGGCCAAACTGCTCACGACCACGCGGGAGGCCGCCGAGTGGGAGAACCGCGACCGGTACGCGACACGTCTCGCCACCTTCGCGCGCTCCCGCGACGAGTGGCTCCAGGAGTGGCAGGCCGCCTCCCCGCACGACCCGGACGCCCTGCTGGTCAAGGCCGAGCTGGCGGTGTCCCGGGGCTGGGAGTCCCCGGCCCGCGTCGAGCTGCTGCGCGAGGTCGGCCCGCTGATCGCCGCCGCCGCCGAGGGCGACCCGCGCGATCCGGTGCCCTGGCGGATCGCGCTCGACCAGGCCCGCGGCACGAACGCCGGGCACACCGAGTTCGGGCAGCTGTGGGGCGAGGCCGTACGCCGTTCCCCGCATCACTACGGCTGTCATGTGGCCGCCCTGCGGTATCTGTCGGCAGCCTGGTACGGCTCGCACCGCGAGTGCTTCGACTTCGCCGAGCGGGCCGCGCACGACGCACTGCCCGGCTCCCTGGTGCAGGCGCTGCCGGTGCGCGCCGCGTTCGCGTATCTGACCGAGGGCGGTGGCGCCGTGGTGCCGCGCGAGCGCCTCGATGCGGCGGCCGACCTGGCGATCGCGGTCTCGGCGACGTACACCGACGGCGACGCCTGGCCCGCGGAGGTACGCAACCTCCTCACGTACGTCCTGGTCAGGCTGGAGCGCTGGGCGGACGCGCTGGAACAGCTCCGCGCGATCGGCCCGTACGCGACCTCGTTCCCCTGGGACCGGGTCTCGGACGACCCTCTGGGCCAGTTCCTGGAACTGCGCGACGGGGTCCGTCTGGAAGTCGCCGCGGGTATGCCGCTGCATCCACGGAGTGAGCGTGACGGACCCGTCCACTCCGGCGACCATTAGGCTCTCCCGACGTGACCACCGTGCGGCTCCCGCTCTTCCCCCTGAACTCGGTTCTGTTCCCGGGGCTCGTGCTTCCTCTGAACATCTTCGAGGAGCGCTACCGCGCCATGATGCGCAGCCTGCTGAAGACCCCGGAGGACGAACCGCGCCGGTTCGCCGTCGTCGCCATCCGGGACGGCCACGAGGTCGCGCCCACCGCACCCGGCATGCCGGACCAGACCTCCGTGCCCCGGCGCGGGCCCGCCGCCGGCTTCGGCGACGACCTGGCCAAGGCCTTCCACGAGGTGGGCTGCGTCGCGGACGCGGCGACCATCCGGGAGCGCGCAGACGGAAGCTTCGAGGTACTGGCGACCGGCACCACGCGTGTCAGGCTTCTCTCCATCGACACCTCGGGCGAGTTCCTCACTGCCGAACTGGAGGAACTGCCCGAAGACCCCGGCGAGGAGGCCGGCGCGCTCGCCGAGGGCGTCCTGCGCGCCTTCCGGCAGTACCAGAAGCGGCTGGCGGGGGCCCGCGAGCGCTCGCTGTCCACCGGCGCCGACCTTCCGGACGAGCCGGCTGTCGTCTCCTACCTCGTCGCAGCCGCCGTGATGCTGGACATCCCGGCGAAGCAACAGCTTCTCCAGGCGCCGGACACGGCCGCCCGCCTGCGCGCGGAGCTGAAACTCCTGCGCGCGGAGACCGCGATCATCCGTAACCTGCCGTCGTTGCCGGCGGCGGAGCTGACGCGCGGCCCGACGAGTCTCAACTGACGACTCCCCACCGACGCATCCGGGAAGGCCGATGGCGAAGAAGCCGAAGAAACAGCAGCAGGCCGGGGGGACCCCGGCGACGGTGGCCCTGACGGCCGCGGGCGTCCCGTACACCGTGCACGCCTACGACCACGACCCCGCGCACCCCTCCTACGGCGAGGAGGCCGCGGAGGCGATGGGCGTCTCTCCGGAGCGCGTCTTCAAGACGCTGGTGGCCGACGTGGACGGCACGCTCACCGTCGCGGTCGTCCCCGTCGCGGGCTCGCTCGATCTGAAGGCTCTGGCCACGGCGGTGGGCGGCAAACGCGCGACGATGGCGGACCCGTCGGCCGCCGAACGCACCACGGGGTACGTCCGCGGGGGCATCTCCCCCCTCGGCCAGCGCAAGAAGCTCCCCACGGTCCTCGACGCCTCCGCCGCCGCCCACCCCACGATCTGCGTCTCGGCCGGCCGCCGCGGCCTGGAGGTCGAACTCGCCCCCGCCGACCTCCTGACCCTCACCGCAGCGGTGTCCGCCCCCATCGGCCGCGCCTGACCCCTCGACGTAGGTCCCGTCCTCGGCTAAGCACGAGAGACATGTCGAAGAAAACCCGAAAACGCAAATGGCGCACCAAAAAGGGCCGAGCAAACCACGGCAGCCGCCCGGCGTAGCCCGCCTCTCGAAATCCGGTCGGGGGGATCTTTCAGCCCGTCCGGCGTTTGAGGACGAGGCCGTCCAGGCCGAAGCGGGGGCCTGGGGGCGGCAGCCCCCAGAACCAAGGGACGGGCAGGGGCGGAGGGGGCGAAAAACCCAGGGCCCGCCCCACCCAGGGCGACTAACCGACCGGCGGCGAAGGCGGCGCAGCCTCGTACGGGCTCAGGAACGGATCAGGGTCCCGCGGCCCGAAGAGCGCGGTCAGCCCGAGGTGAACGACCAGCCCCGCCAGAGACCACGCGAGCAGCGCCCCGTGCGCCCCCAACTTCAACGGCGCGGAGAACGTGACCCCCTTGCCCACTTCCTTGGCATGCGCGACCACATCCTGCGTGGGCCCCAGCCAGATCCCGATCCGCCAAGCGAGCAGCGACCCGAGCAGTCCCCCCACCGCGAGAGCGACGACCAGCGGAACACCCCCACGCCGCCGCCACAGGAACACGACCAGCGCACTCACCGCCCCGAACGCCAACGCCAGCAGAGTGAACGTTCCGTCGACCCCGATGGCCTGCTCCCCCTCGGAGTCCTTGAGGTACACCGCACTGTCGTCCGCGACCAACGGCACCGACGGCGCCAGCCACCACCACAGCACCCCGAGGAGCACCCCACCGAGCGCCACGGCCACCACGATCACGGCGGCCTCTCGCAGTTCGGTCTTCATCCCGGGGCCGTCCTCTTCATACCCGGCGGCCCCCGCCACACCATCGGCGGGCGGGACCTGCCAGGCGTCGTGCGAGGGCTGGTGGTGCGGCGGCGGCGGCGGAGTCAGCGGAGCGGTCACCCTGACATCGTGCCAGGCCCGTCTGTCAGCCGCGTCACCGGACGGCCGCACGGCGGTACGCCCAGGTCGCCAAGGCCAGCGAAGCCACCCCGACACCCGCGCACACGGCCAGGTCTCCGAGGACGACGGCCCAGTCGGGATGCGCGTCGAAGGTCCGCGCAAGAGCGTCGACCCCGTACGTCGAGGGCAGCAGATCCCGCCCGTACTGCACGACCACCGGCAACCGGTCCGCCGGCAGCACCCCGAGCAGCAGAGCCGCCGACATCCCCATCTGGCCAAGGAGCGTGGCGAGTTCGGGTCGCGGCGCGAGCAGCCCGAACGCCGCCCCGAGCCCGGCGAGCGCGGCGCCCGCGAGCGGGATCACCAGGACCAGCACCCACAGGTTGGCCATCGGCAGCCCGAAGAGCAGACAGCCGCAGACGGCGGTGGCGATGGTCCCGGGCACGGTGAAGGAGGCATACGCTCCCGCGGCACCGAGCACTACCGCGGCCGGCGGCACGGGCAGCGTCGCGTAGTGGTCGAGTCCGCCGTCGGCGCGCAGTTGTCCGAAGTACTGGGCCAGGAGGTTGAGCGCGACGAAGGCCACCACGAGCACCGCCGACCCGGCCACCACGGCCTGCGCCTCGCCGCCGCCGTCCACCACGCCCCGCATCAGGACCATGATCCCGACGGACTGGAAGGTGGCCACGAACAGCAGCGGAATCCGCGCGACGCGCGCCCGGGACAGCTGTGCCCGGTAGACGGCGGCCATGGACGGCCACAGCCGTGCCCGGGGCCCCAGTGGTTCCGCGGCATCGGTGACGTCCTCGGCCACGGACAGCGCACTGCCCGGCAGCACCTCAGCGGGTACGACACTCACGTCGAGCTGCTCCTCTTCGCTCCGGCAGCAGTCCTGCTCTCGGGGCCTACGACAGTCCGTACGGATTCCGCGCCCCGCACACTCAAGACACCCACTCCCACCCTCACGGCCCTCACGCCTTCACCAGCCCCTGCGTGGCGGCCCCGCCGAGGGCCAGATACACATCCTCCAGGCTCGGGGTGGCCAGCGTGAAATCGTCCAGGGCGGCGAAGGCGGCGCCACCGGTGACCGTGGCGACGACCGCGCGGGCCTCCTCGGGGGCGAGCCGCAGGGTCCAGCGGCGGCCGGACTCGACGGCCCGCTCACGCAGCGCGGCGACCTCGGGGACGTGCAGCGGCGCGCTCTCGCGCCAGACGAGTTCGACCCGCACCTCGCCCGCGACCTTCTCCTTCAGCCCGGCCGGGCTGTCACAGGCGATGACCCGGCCCCGGTCCAGGACGGCGACCCGGTCGAGGACGGTCTCGGCCTCGATGACGTTGTGGGTGACCAGCAGAACGGTCGTGTCGCGCTCGGCCCGGCGCCGGTCCACCGCGGTCCAGACGGCCCGGCGGGCGATGGGGTCCATGCCCGTGGTCGGCTCGTCCAGGACGAGCAGCGGCCGCTCCCCCACCAGGGCGGCGGCGACGCACGCGAGGCGCCGCTGGCCGCCGGACAGCTTCTTCAGAGGGCTGGAGGCGATCGAGGTGAGACCCAGCTCGTCGAGTACGGCGTCCCGCTCGGCCCGCGCCGCACGGAGTTCGAGCCCGCGCAGCCGCGCGGTCGTCTCGGCGGCGAGCGACACCGTCAGCTCGTCGAGGGCGGTCGACTCCTGACCGAGGTACGCGAGGAGCCGCGCCGCCCGCTCGGGGTGGCGCACGATGTCGTGCCCGAGGATGTCCACACTGCCGCTGTCGGGGCGCAGCAGCCCGGTCAGCTGTCGCACAAGGGTCGACTTGCCGGCACCGTTCGGCCCGAGCAGCCCGAAGATCTCACCGCGCCGGATGTCCAGACGTACCCCGTCGGTGGCCCGCACCTCCGGCGTACCGGGGGTGCCGCGCCGTCCGCGGGTGGCCGGGTAGGTCTTGGTGAGCCCGCGCACCGCGCACACCAGATCACCTCTGTGCCCGTTCCGGGCTGTCCCTGCCGTGCGCGTACTCACGAGGGACGAGACTACGGGGTCCGATGCCCCGATATGAGCCCGGGGCCTCGCCGCACCCCTCCGCGGGCCGCTCCTGGACCTCCGCCTGGGAGAGGCCAGTCCGGTGGCGATGGCCGGCCGACCCTCGAAAGGCCTGTTCCAGGACCTTGGCCCGCTCCCGGGAGGGGCGGTCTCAGCCTGTGCCAAGAGCAGCCCGCGGCCCTCCGCTCACTCCCCCACAGGCGCGTGTTCCGCCGCCGTACGCACGTCGATCTCGCGCCAGAACCCGGCCCGGATCGCATACCGGTCGTGCTCGTCGATCTGGTCGTCCTTGTGTGTGAGCAGCCCGAAACGGGCCGCGTAGCGCAGCAGTTCACCGTCCACCCGGTGCGGAACACGGGGGTACATCGCGGACAGCTTCTGCAGATGGCTCTGGTCGATGAGCCGCTCCATCCAGCGGCGTGCGAAGACCTGCCCCACCTCGTACGGATCGCCACCGACGGTGGTGATGTCCTCCTCGCGGTCCGCCCAGCGCTGCTCGGCGGAGGTCAGCTGGGCGAGCGTGGGCAGCGAGGCGGCCTCCGCGGACTCGGCGGCGCCCCCGGGGCGCTCGACCCAGCCCTTGTCGGAGGACCAGCGCAGGGTCGCGCTCGCGGGGTGCTGGGCGGGCTGTGTGCCGGGACCGCGCAGCGCGGCCAGGTCCTTCGGGGTGGGTACGCCCTTGGGCGCGGGCGCGCGCTCCTCGATGCCGTTCGGGGACTCGGCCGCCGAGGCGTGCTCCGTCTCCTGCGCCGGCCGCTCGCTCGCGGTGCCGTGCGACTCGGGCAACGGCGCGGAGAGGATCGCGGCGATCTCGGGGCGCGGCACGGGCGGTGGCGCGCAGACCCCGCCGAGCTCTTTGGCGCGTACGGCCTTGGTGATCCACACCCGGTCGAGCACCCGGCGCTCGTCGGCCTCGGCCACCAGGTCCTCGGACTGGTTGTAGTCCCCGTCGGCCGCCTGCACGGCCCACAGGTGTACGGCGACCCCGTGCTCCTTGGCGGCCATCATGCCCGGCAGCAGATCGCCGTCGCCGGTCACCAGGACCACGTCGGAGCAGGCCCGGTTGCGGGCCAGCTCGGTCAGCTCGGCGTGCATGGCGGCGTCGACGCCCTTCTGGGCCCACCGCCCGTCGCTACGGGTCAGGGCACCGAGCCGCACCGTGACGCGCGGCATCACCCGCAGCCTGCGGTGCTCGGGCTGGGGCACCCGGTCGGGGGCACCGTCGAACCAGTAGATGCGCAGCAGCGGGCGCTCCGTGTCGGACTCGGCGCGCTCGCGCAGGCCCTGGATGAGGGCGGCGTGGTCGACGGTGATCCGGGAGCGGGACGAATCCCCGGCGAGGAGGCTGGCAGCAGCCCCGAGCAGATACCCGGCGTCCACCAGGACGATGCAGCGGTCCACGCGGTCCACCCTCTTTCCGGGAGGTTTGCTTTGGGCTTCCTTCGAGTCTGCCCGACCACGCGGAGGTTAACGGCCGGAACTCGATCTTCGGCGTGGCGTATCGGAACATCACGCTCCGACAGGGCTTATTACGCACGGTAATTCTCCGAAATGCGGTGGTTCTCCGCCTATGTGAGTCTGGTCCCGGCCCTGGCCCCTGGAACCCCGTAGGAGGCAATCACCATGGCCAAGAACAAGAACCGCAAGCAGGGCGGCCAGCAGGACCGCTCCTCGCAGGCCGAGCGTGCACAGGAGCAGGCCGAGCGGTCCTCGGCGGAGGCGCAGCAGTCGCCGATGCCGCAGACCCAGGGCAGCCCCGCGGATGTCGCCCGTAAGCACCAGAAGCGTTTCGGCCACAACTAAGTTTTGGTGCAGGGCCGTTGAAGCCCGGCAGGGCCGCTGAAGCCCGGCAGGTTGAGAGGCCCGGCAGGGCTGTTGCAGCCCAGGCACGCCGTGAGGGGCGCATCCGGATCCGGATGCGCCCCTCGCGTACGTCGGTCACCCGCCGGCTCAGCCGGCCAGGCAGGCCGGTCCGAGCAGCACCTTCAGGTCGCCGAAGAGCGCCGGGTCCGGCTTCACCCGGTGCCGGTCGAGCCGCAGCACCGTCGTCTTGAGCGGTCCCTGGAGCTTGATGCGGACCTCGCTCTCGCCCTTGTGGTGGCTGAGGATCTCACCGAGCCGGCTCACCATCGGCGGAGTGACCTTCACCGACGGGATGGTGAGGATCACCGGCGCGTTGGTGCCCGCGTTCGACAGGTCCGGGGCCTGCAGTTCCATCGCGACCAGACGCGGCACGTCCTCGCGCTTGTCGAGGCGTCCCTTGACGAACACCACGGCGTCCTCGACGAGTTGGGTCGACACCAGTTGGTAGGTGGCCGGGAAGAACATGCACTCGATGGAGCCCGCGAGGTCCTCGACGGTGGCGATCGCCCAGGCGTTGCCCTGCTTGGTCATCTTGCGCTGGAGACCCGAGATGATGCCGCCGATGGTCACCACCGCGCCGTCCGCGTGCTCACCGCCGGTGAGCTGGGAGATACCCGCGTCCGCCTTGTCGGACAGCACGTGCTCCAGGCCGAAGAGCGGGTGGTCGGAGACGTACAGACCGAGCATCTCCCGCTCCTGGGCGAGCAGATAGACCTTGTCCCACTCATCGGTCGTGAACTCGACGTCGAGTCCGAAGCCGGGCTCACTGGTGTCGTCGTCGCCGCCCCCGAAGAGGTCGAACTGCCCCTCGGCCTCCTTGCGCTTGACCGCCACCACGTTGTCGATCATCGGCTCGAACTGCGCGGTGAGGCCCTTGCGGGTGTGCCCCATCGTGTCGAACGCGCCCGCCTTGATCAGCGATTCGGTGGTGCGCTTGTTGCAGGCGACCGCCTCGACCTTGTCGAGGTAGTCGGGGAACGAGCCGTACTTCCCCTTGGCCTTGCGGCTCCTGATGATCGACTCGACCACGTTCGTCCCGACGTTACGGACGGCGGACAACCCGAAGAGGATCACGTCGTCGCCTTGCGCGGCGAAGTTCTGCTCCGACTCGTTGACGTTCGGCGGGAGCACCTTGATGCCCATGCGCCGGCACTCGTTCAGATAGACCGCGGACTTGTCCTTGTCGTCCTTGACCGAGGTGAGCAGCCCCGCCATGTACTCGGCGGGGAAGTTCGCCTTCAGGTACGCGGTCCAGTACGAGACCAGGCCGTAGGCCGCCGAGTGCGCCTTGTTGAACGCGTATCCGGCGAACGGGACCAGCACGTCCCACAGGGCCTTGATCGCCTCGTCGCTGTAGCCGTTCTTCTTGGCGCCGGCCTGGAAGATGGTGAAGTTCTTCGCCAGCTCGTCGGGCTTCTTCTTGCCCATCACGCGGCGCAGGATGTCGGCCTCGCCGAGCGAGTACCCGGCGATGATCTGGGCGGCCTTCTGCACCTGCTCCTGGTAGACGATCAGGCCGTAGGTGACGGCCAGGACCTCCTGGAGGGGCTCCTCCAGCTCCTTGTGGATCGGCGTGATCTCCTGCAGGCCGTTCTTGCGGAGCGCGTAGTTGGTGTGCGAGTCCATGCCCATCGGGCCGGGACGGTAGAGCGCCGAGACGGCGGAGATGTCTTCGAAGTTGTCGGGCTTCATCAGGCGCAGCAGCGAGCGCATGGGGCCGCCGTCGAACTGGAAGACGCCGAGGGTGTCGCCGCGCTGGAGCAGTTCGAAGGTCGTCGGGTCGTCCAGCGGCAGGGCCAGCAGATCGAGGTCGACGCCCTTGTTGGCCTTCACCATCTTGACGGCGTCGTCCATGATCGTGAGGTTGCGCAGGCCCAGGAAGTCCATCTTCAGCAGGCCCAGCGACTCGCACTGGGGGTAGTCCCACTGCGTGATGGTCACGCCGTCCGTGTGCCGCACCCACACCGGGGCGTGGTCGACGATCGGCTCGCTGGACATGATCACGCCGGCGGCGTGCACGCCCATCTGCCGGACCAGGCCCTCGACGCCCTTGGCGGTGTCGATGACCTTCTTCACGTCCGGCTCGTTCTCGTACATCGCGCGGATCTCGCCGGCCTCGCCGTAGCGCGGGTGCGCGGGGTCGGTGATGCCGCTGAGGTCGATGCCCTTGCCGAGGACGTCGGCGGGCATCGCCTTGGTGAGCCGGTCGCCCATGGCGTACGGGTAACCCAGCACGCGCGCCGAGTCCTTGATGGCGTTCTTCGCCTTGATCTTTCCGTACGTACCGATCATGGCGACCTTGTCGGCGCCGTACTTCTCGGTCACGTACCTGATCACCTCGACGCGCCTGCGCTCGTCGAAGTCGATGTCGACATCGGGCATGGAGACGCGCTCGGGGTTGAGGAACCGCTCGAAGATCAGACCGTGCGGGATCGGGTCGAGGTCGGTGATGCCCATGGCGTAGGCGACGATCGAACCGGCCGCCGAACCACGGCCCGGACCCACCGCGATGCCCTGCTTCTTGGCCCACATGATGAAGTCGGCGACGACGAGGAAGTACCCCGGGAACCCCATCTGGATGATGACGTCCATCTCGTACTCGGCCTGCTTCTGCCGGTCGTCCGGGACACCGCCGGGGAAGCGCCGCTCCATGCCGCGGCGGACCTCCTCCTGGAACCAGGTGACCTCGGTGAAGCCCTCGGGGATGTCGAACTTCGGCATGAGGTTCCGCGCCTCGAACATGCCGCTGGTGTCGATCTGTTCGGCCACCAGGAGCGTGTTGGCGCAGCCTTCCTGCCAGGCGTCCGAGGAGTCGATGGCGTACATCTCGTCCGTGGACTTCAGGTGGTAGCCGGTGCCGTCGAAGCGGAAGCGGTCGGGGTCCGAGAGGTTCTTGCCGGTCTGGATGCACAGCAGCGCGTCGTGCGCGGTCGCCTCGTGCGCGTACGTGTAGTGCGAGTCGTTCGTCACCAGGGGCGGGATGCCGAGCTTCTTGCCGATCTCCAGGAGGCCGTCGCGGACCCGGCGCTCGATCTCGATGCCGTGGTCCATCAGCTCCAGGAAGTACCGGTCCTTGCCGAAGATGTCCTGGTACTCGGCGGCCGCCTTCAGTGCCTCGTCGTGCTGGCCCAGCCGCAGCCGGGTCTGGAGCTCACCGGAAGGGCAGCCGGTGGAGGCGATGAGGCCCTCCGACCACTGGGAGATGGTCTCCTTGTCCATCCGCGGCCACTTCTGCAGCCAGCCCTCGGCATACGCGTCCGAGGAGAGCCTGAAGAGATTGTGCAGGCCCGTGCTGTTCGCCGCCCAGATCGTCTTGTGCGTGTAACCACCCGAACCGGACACGTCGTCGCGCTTCTGGTGCGGCTGGCCCCACCGGATCTTGCGCTTGTTGCGGCGCGACTCGGGGGCCACATACGCCTCGATCCCGATGATCGGCGTGACGCCGGCCTTCTTGGCCGTGTGGAAGAAGTCGTACGCCCCGTGCAGGTTGCCGTGGTCCGACATGGCGATGTGCGTCATGCCCATCTCATTGCAGACGTTGAACATGTCCTTGAGCCGCGCGGCACCGTCCAGCAGCGAGTACTGGGTGTGGACGTGCAGGTGCGTGAACGGCGGCTTTGACACGGCTTCGGCCTCCTGAGGAAACACTGGGCGACAGGCTGCGGACAGTCTGGGCGGACAGCGTCGAAGTCTATGCCGGGGCACTGACACTCCGCGGGCCATCACACGTACCTTCATGCGGGTACTCGGGCTCCGAGGGCGTACCTTCGTCCGGGAAATCCGGGCACTCCGGCCTTCCGTCGCACGTTGCACGTGGACGGGGCGCCTGACCCCGCACATGTCCCACACATCAGCATCACCTGCACCAGGAGGCACCCAGCGATGTCGGTCCCGCAGCTCAGCGACGAGCAACGCGGCGAGCAGATCCTCGCCGTATTCGACACCGCCTTCGGCGAGCTCCTGGCCGCCGACCCGGCCGCGTTCCGCGTGAAGTTCCGCAAGATGGCGGCCTCCGCCTTCGCCTTCTACCGGGGCACGGCGGGCCTGTTCTACCACGACCTGGAGCAGGAGAAGCGGGGCGGCCCTTACCTGGACGAGCGCACCTCTCGCGTGTGGATCCACGGCGACCTGCACGCCGAGAACTTCGGCACGTACATGGACGCCCAGGGCCGTCTGATCTTCAACGTGAACGATTTCGACGAAGCCTATGTAGGACCCTTCACCTGGGACCTCAAGCGCTTCGCTGCCTCCGTGGCACTGCTCGGCTACGCCAAGGCGCTCAGCGACGAGCAGATCACCGACCTGGTGCACACCTACGCGGCCGCCTACCGCGAGCGGATCCACGCCCTCGCCACCGGCGCCAAGAGCGACGAGGTGCCGCCCTTCACCCTGGACACCGCCGACGGCCCGCTCCTGGACGCGCTGCGCGTCGCCCGCTCGCTGACCCGCTTCGGACTGCTCGACTCGATGACCGAGATCCGTGACTTCGAGCGGCGCTTCGCGTCCGGCGGCGGCTCCATCGAGCTGGACGCCGCGACCCGCTACAAGGTGCTGGCCGCCTTCGACGGCTACCTGGAGACACTCCCGGAGTCCTCACTGACCCGCCCCGACTCCTACCGCGTCAAGGACGTCGTCGGCCGCCGTGGCATCGGCATCGGCTCGGCGGGGCTGCCGTCCTACAACATCCTGCTGGAGGGCAACAGCGACGCCCTGGAGAACGATGTGGTGATCTACATCAAGCAGGCCCAGACCCCCGCCGTCTCCCGGCACATCACGGACTCCTCGATCCGCGAATACTTCCAGCACGAGGGCCACCGCACGGTCATCTCGCAGCGCGCCCTCCAGGCACACGCCGACCCGTGGCTGGGCTGGACCGAGCTGGACGGCGCGGGCCAGCTGGTCGCCGAGGTGTCCCCGTACGCGGTGGACCTGGACTGGGGCGACATCGACGACCCCGAGGAGATCGCCTCCGTCGTCGCCGACCTCGGCCGCGCCACGGCCACGATGCACGCCGCGGCGGACGACGAGAGCGGCCACTCGGAGCTGGTCCCGTTCTCCACGGAGCGCGCCATCGACGCGGCGATCGCAGCCGACGAGGACGCCTTCCCCGGCCTCCTGGT
The DNA here is from genome assembly GCF_042871385.1 of Streptomyces sp. NPDC005808. NCBI lineage: Bacteria > Bacillati > Actinomycetota > Actinomycetes > Kitasatosporales > Streptomycetaceae > Streptomyces > Streptomyces sp. NPDC005808. The sequence continues at coordinate 345,072 of NZ_JBIAIK010000007.1, forward strand.
GGACTTCGCCCACACCTACGGCGCCCGCGCCCGCGCCGACCACCAGATCTTCGTCGACCTGTTCCGTAACGGACGGATTCCGGGTCTGTAGCGGGCGGCTAACTCACAGGGACCCTTTAGGGGTCCCCTACAGGAGCACGTGACACACTCTCCCCGCTATGGACATATCCGGGACCCATCTCAGAGCCGTTCGCGCGGTGCTGTTCACGGCCATGGTCGTGACGCTCAGCACCGCGTCGCACGTGCTGCTGTCCCGGGTCCCGCTGCCGATGGGGACGGTGGCCGCGATCGCCGCCGCCGTCTTCGTCCTCGCCTACGCCCTCGGTGGCCGCGAGCGCGGTTTCGGGCGGATCGCCGCCCTGCTGATACCGCTGGAGCTGGCCGCCGACACCGTCTTCACCACGGGCCAGCACGTCTGTTACGGCAGGGCGGGCGGCCCGGTCGCCGGCCCGCTGCGCTCCGTCGGCTTCGACCTGCTGTGCGGCGGGGGCGCCGTCGGCACCCCGCTGACGAGGGTGACCGGCACCGGCGGCGACCGAGCCGCCGCCCTGCTCACCCACACAGACCCGACCGCCGCCTGGCTGCTGCTCGGCGCGCACATCGGCGTCGGACTGCTCGCGGCCGCCTGGCTGCGCCGCGGCGAGCGTGCCCTTGAACAGCTGCTGCACGCGGCGGCCGCGTCCACCTTCCGGCCGCTGCTGATCGCGGTCGCCGCGGTGACCGTGCGGCTGCTCGCCCCGGTCCGCCGGCTGCCGCGCCCCACCCGCCGGACGGCCACCGCCCGCACACGCCTTCTCGTGCATTCCCTGGGACTCCGCGGACCGCCGAGCTCCGTCGCTTTCGCGTGAGCACGCCCGCCTGAGCGACAGCCGCCTTCGCGTGACCGAGCCCGCCTGAGCGACAGCATCCGAGCACCTGCAGTCCCCCATACGTATCCCGCGTACGACCTGTGCGCGTCCCACATGGAGATCACCAACATGAGCCAGCGGAACAGCAAGGCCGCGAAGACGGCGGCCCGTGAGCGCCTGCGCATCGAGCGCGAGCGGCAGGCCAAGCGCGACAAGATCAAGCGCCAGGTCATCGTCGCCTGCTCCATCGTCGGCGTCCTCGCGATAGCCGGCGGCATCAGCTACGCGGTCGTCCAGGGCAACAAGCCCGGCTACTGGGAGGCCGCGAAGGACGACAAGCTCGTCAAGCCGGCCAACACCACGGGCACGGACGGCACGACCGTCGTCATCGGCAAGAGCACCGCCAAGAAGACCCTTGAGATGTACGAGGACCCGCGCTGCCCGGTCTGCGCGCAGTTCGAGCAGACCGTCGGCGCGACCGTCGACAAGGGCGTCGACGACGGCGAGTACAAGATCCAGTACATCGGCGCCTCCTTCCTCGACAACAGCCTGGGCGGTGAGGGCTCCAAGAACGCGCTCAGTGCCATGGGCGCCGCGCTGAACGTCAGCCCCGATGCCTTCCTCGAGTACAAGACCGCGCTGTACTCGACGAAGTACCACCCCGAGGAGACCGACGACAAGTTCAAGGACGACTCGTACCTGATCGAGGTGGCGGACACCGTCCCGGCGCTGAAGAACAACACCAAGTTCCAGACTGCCGTCAAGGACGGCACGTACGACAAGTGGGCGCTGGACATGTCCGCGAAGTTCGACGACAGCGGAGTGCAGGGCACGCCGACGCTCAAGATGGACGGCAAGACGCTCACCGGTGCCGACGGTAACGCGCCGATGACGGTGGCCGACTTCACCACGGCGATCGACGCGGCGCTCAAGGCCTGACGAGTCCGGTAGCCACAAGGTCTGAACAGGCCCGTCCCTCCCCCGACTTGACGGGTCCGGCAGTCGAAGAGCGGGCGAACTTTTCGGAGTTCGCCCGCTCTTGTCTTGTACTGGCCGGTAACCTGCTCGCTCGTGACCAGTCGCTTCAGATCATCCGACTCCTCGGGCGCCGCCGACTCCCGCGCCCCGCGCCGCCGTACGGTCGTCAAGGCCGCGGCCGCCACCGCCGTCCTCGCTGCTCCGCTCGCGGCCTCTCTCCCGGCCCGCGCCGCCACCGAGACCCCGGCCTTCCTGCACGGTGTCGCCTCCGGCGATCCGCTGCCCGACGGCATTCTGCTGTGGACCCGGGTGACGCCCACCGCCGAGGCGATACCCGGCTCCGGACTCGGCCCGGACACCGAGGTGAGCTGGACCGTCGCCACGGACAGGGCGTTCGGCTCGATCGTGGCCAAGGGCTCCACCAACGTGTCGGCCGCCTCCGACCACACCGTGAAGGCGGACATCCGCGGCCTGCAGCCGGCCACCGACTACTGGTTCCGTTTCTCCGCCGGCGGCACCGACTCGCCCGCCGCCCGCACCCGCACCGCCCCGGCGGCCGACGCCGCCGTGACCGGCCTGCGCTTCGGCGTCGTCTCCTGTGCCAACTGGGAGGCGGGCTACTTCTCCTCGTACCGCCATCTCGCGGCGCGCGGCGACCTGGACGCCTGGCTGCACCTCGGCGACTACATCTACGAGTACGCGGCCGGCGACTACGGCACCCGCGACACGGTCGTACGCTCGCACGCCCCCGCCAACGAGATCACCACCCTCGCCGACTACCGCACCCGGCACGGGCGTTACAAGACCGACCCCGACCTCCAAGCTCTGCACGCCGCGGCCCCGGTCGTCGCCATCTGGGACGACCACGAGTTCGCCAACGACGCCTGGTCGGGCGGCGCGCAGAACCACACCGAGGGCGCGGAGGGCACCTGGACGGCACGTCAGGCCGCCGCGAAGCAGGCCTACTTCGAGTGGATGCCGGTCCGCCCGGCGATCGCGGGCACCACCTACCGCCGCCTCCGCTTCGGCAAGCTCGCCGACCTCTCGCTGCTGGACCTGCGCTCCTTCCGCTCCCAGCAGGCGGCCGTCGGCAGCGGCTCGGTCGACGACCCGGACCGTACGCTCACCGGCCGAGCCCAGCTCGACTGGCTGAAGTCGGGGCTCAAGACCTCGGACACCACCTGGCGCCTGGTCGGCAACTCGGTGATGATCTCGCCGTTCGCCATCGGCTCGCTCGCCGCCGACCTCCTGAAGCCGCTCGCCGAGCTGCTCGGCCTCCCCAAGGAGGGCCTGGCCCTCAACACCGACCAGTGGGACGGTTACACGGACGACCGCCGCGAGATCCTGGCCCACCTGCGGTCCAACGCGATCCGCAACACCGTCTTTTTGACCGGCGACATCCACATGGCCTGGGCGAACGACGTGCCGGTCGACGCCGGTACGTACCCGCTGTCCGCCTCCGCCGCCACGGAGTTCGTCGTCACCTCGGTCACCTCCGACAACCTCGACGACATTCTCAAGGTGCCCGAGGGCAGCGTCTCCGCGATCGCCGCGCCGATCATCCGCGTCGCCAACCGGCATGTCCACTGGGTCGACACCGACCGCCACGGCTACGGCGTCCTGGACATCACCGCCGACCGGGCGCAGATGGACTACTACGTGCTCTCCGACCGCACGAAGGCGGACGCGACCTCGTCCTGGGCCCGTTCGTACCGCACGCGCAGCGGCACGCAGCAGGTGGAGCGGACGTACGACCCGGTGTGACGGCCCCGAAGCCCCGTTACGGCCCAAATCCCGTTGCGGCCCAAATCCCGTTGCGGCCCAAATCCCGTTGCGGCCCAAATCCCGTTACAGAAAGACCTGTTACAGACTGTCGAGGAAACCGAGCGCCACCTTCCAGGTGGCCTCGGCGGCCTCCGCGTCGTAATCGGGCAGCTCGGGGTCGGTGTACAGGTGCCCAGCACCGGCGTACCGGTACACCTCCACATCGGCCCCGGCTCTGCGCATCTGCAGATACCAGGAGCTCAGCCAGTCATCCGTCTCGAACGCGTCGGGCTCGGCGACATGCAGCTGGACGGCCAGCTCGTCCACCGACGCGCTCTCCGCGATGTCCGACGTGCCGTGCAGGAGCAGCAGTCCGCGAGCCTTCTCATCGCCCAGCGCGAGGGTCTGCGCGATGGAGGCGCCGAGCGAGAATCCCGCGTACACCACGCCTCGATCCGAGTAGGGCGCGGCGGCCAGGACCGCGCGTCTGAGCAGCTCGTCCTTGCCGATCCCGTCGTTGAAGGCCATGCCCTCCTCCACGGTCTCGAAGGTGCGCCCCTCGAAGAGGTCGGGGGTCCACACCTCGTGGCCCGCCGCACGCAGCCGGTCCGCCGCGGCGTGCACCGCAGGCCGGAGCCCGTAGGTCGAGTGAAAGAGCATGATGTTCATGAGCCCCATCGTGCCAGCCCGCACTGACAACACCTGATCAGGCCAGGAGCGAGGACGCGGTACCCCGTACCGGGCCAAGAACACATGTTCATGAGCCCCTCGGGCCGGTTACGGTCTCAGGCATGGAGAACGTACTGCGCCCTCTGATCGTCCTCGGCGGCTCGGTCGTGCTCACGCTGCTCATCGGGTGGGCCGTGGACATCACGTTGCGACGGGCCGACGCCCGGCACGGTGAGACCGTGCTGTGGGGCCTGCTCCGCCGCGCCCGCATCCCCTTCCAGCTCGTACTGTGCGTGGCACTGCTGAGAGGCTCCTACGACCAGGCACAGATCGCCCGCGAGCACTCGGCCGGCATCGGCCGGGTCCTGTCGCTGGTCCTGATCGGGTCCGCCGCGTGGCTGATCGTGCGGATCGCGGCGGCGATCGTCGAGACCTCGTACTCGCGCTACGCGCACGCCCACCGCGATCCGGCGCGGGTCCGCCGGGTACGGACGCAGGTGACGCTGATCCAGCGCGTGGTCTCCGCGATCGTGGGTGTGGTGGCGGTCGCCGCGATGCTGCTCACGTTCCCGGCGATGCGCGCGGCCGGTGCCTCCCTGCTGGCCTCGGCCGGCATCCTCGGCATCGTCGCCGGTGTCGCCGCCCAGTCGACGCTCGCCAACATGTTCGCGGGGCTGCAGATCGCCTTCGGTGACATGGTGCGCCTCGGCGACACGGTCGTGGTGGACGGCGAGTGGGGCACGGTCGAGGAGATCACACTGACGTTCCTGACGGTACGGACCTGGGACGAACGACGGATCACGATGCCGGTCTCGTACTTCGTCTCCAAGCCCTTCGAGAACTGGTCGCGCGGCAGCGCCCAGATGACCGGCATCATCTTCTTCCAACTCGACCACGCCGCCCCCGTGGAGGCGATGCGCGAGCAGCTGCGGGACATCCTGCGCGAGTGCCCGGCCTGGGACGGCCGCGACTACGGACTGGCCGTCACGGACTCGACACCCAACACCATGGAAGTACGCGCCCTGGTCACCGCCAAGGACGCGGACGACATCTGGACGGTACGGGTCACCGTCCGCGAACGGATGATCCGCTGGCTGACCGAGACACACCCCTACGCGCTCCCCCGGGTCAACACAGCAGACGCCATACTCCCGCCGGGCCACACCAACGGCGTGGCCCCCCGCCAAAACCGCGACCGAGCCACCGAACCCCCGAGGACAGGCCCGGGCAGAGGCTGACCTTGGGTTCAAGGTCTGTCATGCACCCCCGCAGCCGCCAACGACACCGATCCCACAGGCAACTTGCACCTGTCTTCAGCGCAGAAGCAGGCGGTGCGCGGGCGGGAGAGGACCCGCTCAAGCCCAGCGCCGCGTCACCGCAGGCTGCGCACATCCAAGTGCCGCAGCACCCTGTCCACGATCTCCGGGTCCGCCCCCGGCTCGCTCCGTGCGGAGAGCACCTCGTGCCGGGCCGCACTCAACATCTCGCCCTGGATCCGGCGGAACCTCTTGATCCGCCGGACCCGCTGCTCATGCCCTTCCCGCCGCTCGCCCTCCCCCAGGTCCGGGCTGATCCGCAACCCGATGTCGAGCGCCCGCCGCCGCAACTGCTCGGACACCTCGTCCGGCAGCTCCTCCTCCGCCTCGATCTCCTTCAGCCTCCCCCGGGCCGCCTTCGCCGCCCGCACCGCGAGCTCTCTCTCGAAGGCCATCTCCGCCTTGGTGTCGGACCGCACGCCGAGCCTCTTGACGATCCAGGGCAGCGTCAGCCCCTGCACCACGAGCGTCGCCATGATCACCCCGAAAGCGATGAACACGATCTCGTCCCGGTTGGGGAAGGCCGACCCGTCGTCCGTCTTCAGCGGGATCGCCAGGGCGAGGGCCACGGAGGCGACCCCTCGCATCCCCGCCCACCACATCACGACGGTCTCCCGCCAGGAGACCGGGATGTCCTCGTCGTAGTCCCGCTTGGCGTGCAGCCGCCGCGCCAGCCAGGTCGCCGGCAACAGCCACGCGAGGCGTACGAACACGACGACGGCCACGATGGCCGCCGCCCAGCCCAGCATCTCCCCCCACCGCCCCGACGCCGTCCTGATCGCGTTGTGCAGTTCGAGTCCGATCAGCCCGAAGGCGACCCCGGTGACCAGGGTGTCCACCACGTCCCAGAACGACTGCCCGGCGAGCCGGATCAGGACGTCATCGGCATCGGTGGCGTACTCCGCGAGGAACAGGGCCGTGGTGAGCACCGCGAGCACCCCGGACCCGTGCAGCTCCTCGGCCATCACGTACGAGGCGAACGGCACGAGCAGGGTCAGACCGATGTGCAGCGTGGCGTCGTCGAGCAGGCCCATCAGCTTGTTCGTGCCCCAGCCGAGGGCGAGCCCCACGGCGAGCGCGATGACGGCGGAGAGCACGAAGTCGAGGCCGGCCCGCCAGGGCGAGAAGGTCCCGCTGACGGCCGCTGCGATCGCGACGTGGTACAGCACGATGGCCGTCACGTCGTTGAAGAGACCCTCGCCCTCCAGAGTCGACACCAGCCGTCTCGGCAGCCCGAGTTGGCCCGCGACGGCGGTCGCCGCGACCGGGTCGGGCGGGGCCACGAGGGCGCCGAGCGCGACCGCGGCGGCGATCGGCAGGCCGGGCACGATCGCGCTCGCGACCGTGGCCACCGCCGCGGTGGTGACGAACACCAGCGCCACGGCCAGCAGGAAGATCGGACGCTTGTTGGCCGCGAACTGTCTCCACGACGTGCCCCGCACGGATGCGTAGAGCAGTGGTGGCAACAGCGCGGGCAGGATCAGGTCCGGCGGGATGTCCACATTGGGCACGAAGTCCAGCACGGCGAGGACGATCCCGAGAAGCGTCATCAGCACCGGCGCGGGCAGCCCCAGCCGGTCCCCCAACGGGACACTCAGCACGGCCCCGAGCAACAGCGCGAACAGCAGGGCCAACTGATCCACGGTCAACGCTCCGGCGGGGTCTGGGCGATCAGGGAAGATCCAGACCCCAAGCCTGCCACGCGCCTACGACAAAGGGTCGGCGCCGGCCACTCGACTCCGCCTCAGAGCGTTTTGCGCATCGCCCGGTGGGCGATCCCGGCGTCCGGGAACTCCGCACCGTAGGCCACGTACCCGAGCCGCTCGTAGAAACCGAGGGCATGCGTCTGCGCGTGCAGATCCACCGCGGCCAGTCCACGCGCGCGTGCCGCGTCCTCGATGCCGCGTACGAGCGCGGCGCCGACACCGAGTCCGCGCGCCTCCCGCGTCACGGCGAGCCGCCCGAGCGAGCCGACCGTCACGTCGCCGTCGGTCTTCGCGGCGGCGGCTTCGCCGTACAGGAGACGTCCGGTGCCGAGCGGCACGCCGTCCGCACGGACGGCCAGCACATGCAGGGCCCCGTCGTCGTACGCGTCGTACTCGATGTCCTCGGGCACACCCTGCTCGCCGACGAAGACCTCCTTGCGCACCGCGAAGCACGCCTCGCGGTCGGGGGCGTCCTCGGCGACCCGCACCTCGTAGGAGGCACTCACGCGTAACTCTCCTCACGGACCTTGTCGAGCGCCTTCTGCAGGTCCTCCGGGTAGCCGCTCTCGAACTCCGCCCACTGACCGTCACCGGGGTGCTCGAAGCCGAGCCGCACCGCGTGCAGCCACTGCCGGGTGAGCCCGAGCCGCTTGGACAGCGTCGGGTCCGCGCCGTACGTCAGGTCGCCGACACAGGGATGCCGGTGCGCGGACATGTGGACGCGGATCTGATGCGTACGTCCCGTCTCCAGCTTGATGTCGAGGAGGCTGGCGGAACGGAACGCCTCGATGAGGTCGTAGTGCGTGACCGAGGGCTTGCCCTCCGCTGTCACGGCCCACTTGTAGTCGTGGTTCGGGTGACGGCCGATCGGGGCGTCGATCGTGCCGCTCATCGGGTCCGGGTGGCCCTGCACCAGCGAGTGGTAGCGCTTGTCGACGACGCGCTCCTTGAACTGGCGCTTCAGCGAGGTGTACGCGCGCTCCGACTTGGCCACGACCATCAGGCCCGAGGTGCCGACGTCGAGCCGGTGCACGATGCCCTGGCGCTCGGCGGCACCGGAGGTCGAGATCCGGTAGCCCGCGGCGGCGAGTCCGCCGATGACGGTCGTCCCGGTCCAGCCGGGGCTCGGGTGTGCGGCGACGCCGACCGGCTTCATGATCACAACAATGTCGTCGTCGTCATGAACAATCTCCATGCCCTCGACGGGCTCGGCCACGATCTGCACGGGCGCCGGGGCCTGCGGCATCTCCACTTCCAGCCACGCACCACCGTGCACCCGCTCGGACTTGCCGACCACCGAGCCGTCGACCGTGACCTTCCCCGCGGCGGCGAGCTCGGCGGCCTTCGTGCGGGAGAAGCCGAACATGCGGGAGATGGCGGCGTCGACGCGCTCGCCCTCCAGGCCGTCGGGCACGGGCAGGTTGCGGATCTCGGGAACGGTGCTCACCCGTCGAGTATGCCGGACGGGTCCGACACCGCCCGACCACAGCCCGAACATCAGTGCCTTTGAACGGCCCCGCAGACCGCGCTCAGTTCTTGTGCACGGTCCCGTCCGGGTCGAGGCCGCGGAAGGACAGCAGCACGATCAGGATGCCGCCGCAGACGATCGCCGAGTCGGCCAGGTTGAAGACCGCGAAGTGCTTGGGCGCGATGAAGTCGACGACCGCTCCCTCGAAGACGCCCGGCGAGCGGAAGATGCGGTCGGTCAGGTTGCCGAGCGCGCCGCCCAGCAGCAGACCGAGCGCGATCGCCCAGGGGAGGCTGTACAGCTTGCGCGCGAGCCGGGCGATCACCACGATCACGACCGCCGCGATCACCGTGAAGATGATGGTGAAGGCCTCGCCGAGTCCGAAGGCCGCGCCCGCGTTGCGGATCGCCTCGAACTTCAGCCAGTCCCCGATGATCTCGATCGAGTCGTGGTGCTCCAGCTTCGCGACCACGATCATCTTGCTGACCAGGTCGAGGACGTACGCCAGGGCGGCGACCGAGAACAGGACGGCGATCCTCCGCTTGCCCTTCGGCCGCTCGGCCTGGATCTCGGTCGGGTCCACAGCCGAGCGGCCGGCCGGGACCCCGCTCTCGTCCAGGCCGGAGCGCCCGGCGGGGGCATCGGTCCCGTCCACGCCGGAGTGCCCGTCAGGGGCCGACTCGTCCTGGGCCGATCCGTCCACGCCGGACCGGTCGGCCGACGCCGCGTTCTCGTCGGACTCCTCCGGCCCGGACCCCGCCGCGCCTGGGATGTCCGGCGTACCGATGATGCGCTCCGCCTCTGCCACGTGAGTCCCTCAACCTAGGTTCCTGACTGAGGACGAGGGTACGACACACCCTCTGACGCCCATGTGCTCAGGAGCCCTCCCGCGCCGATCAGTAGCGACGCTCCTGCTTCTGCTTGCACTCGACACACAGGGTGGCGCGCGGGAAGGCCTGCATACGCGCCTTGCCGATGGGGTTGCCGCAGTTCTCGCAGAGTCCGTACGTACCCGCGTCGAGGCGCTCCAGCGCCCGCTGGGTCTGCTCCAGCATCTCGCGCGCGTTGGCGTTGAGCGCCATCTCGGACTCGCGCGTGATGTTCTTCGTGCCGGTGTCCGCCTGGTCGTCGCCCGCGCCGTCCCCGGAGTCCCGCATCAGGCCCGCGAGCGCCTCCTCGGACGAGGAGATCTCGGAGCTCAGCCGCAGCGCCTCGGACTGGAGCTCCGCCCGTGCCTCCGCGACCTCGGCAGGGGTCCAGGGTTCCTCGCCGGGGCGCACCGCGAGTTCGCCGGGCTCCACCACCGCGGAGACCCGTGCCTTGGGGACCGGGCGGGGCTTCTTGGCCGCCGTGGCCGTTCCAGGAGTCTTCTTCGCAACCACCGTCGTGGCTCCCGTCGTCTTCGCGGCCTGGGCCGCGCCCTGGGCCGCGGACGCGACCGCCTTCTTCGCCGTACTGCTCGTACTGCTCGTACCGCTGGTGCTCTTCTTTGCGGCACGCTTCGCACCGGTCTTCTTCGTCGTACCGCGCTCAGGAGCCGCCGACTCCTCCGGAGCGGCCCCCGCCACCGCGGCCTTCTTGGCGACGGCCTTCTTCCCGACCGTCTTCTTCCCGACCGCCTGCTTAGCCGCCGTCTTCTTAGCCGCCGTCTTCTTGGCCACGGCCTTCTTGGCCGAAGCCTTGTTGACCGCCGTCTTCGAAGCGGACCCCCTGGAGGCGGCCGTCTTCGCAGACGGCGCCTCAGAGGCGGCCGCCTTCCCTGTGGCCCCGGTTGCCGCCTCGGGCGCCGTGGACGCCCGGGACGCCTTGGCAGCCCTCTTGGAAGTGCTCTTCACCGGCTTGGAGGCGGTGCTCTTGCCCTCCGCCGGTGTCCCCTGCACGCTCTTTTTCCCACTCACATCCTTGGCCGCCGGACCCGTGGATCTGCCGGACGCCGACTGCTGTACGGCGGTCTTCTTCGCCACCATGGCCGCGGCCCCTTCACATATTGTGATCTTGCACGCGAATCGTGCTGGGACGATAAATCGACTTCCGACCCGCGGCAACGGGGCACACCAGCGATTCGCCCGCCCCGCGGCTCCCGCACGACAAGCCTTCAAGCGTTGTGCCCAGCTCCCCGCCCGGTAATCCGCCGAGTCCGGCGTTCCAGGATCCGGACGTCGACAGCTGGCCATTCGGGTCACTTCGCAGGCCACCGGGCCTCACCGGAAAACCGGTCGGGCACTGTCCTCGCGGCGCCGTACACTGGGCGGAGCGAGAAGCTTGGATGGGGACGAGTAGCGGCGTGAGCGGCCAGGAGCGACCCGGGGGCGGTGGAAGCCCGGGGGCGAGCGCGACGCGAAGATCACCCCGGAGCCGCCGGAAGAAAGCCGCAGCCCAGCTGCCAAGGCCAGTAGACCCGGTATCGCGACCCCAATGAGGGGGCTCACCGGTGCGCACAGGGCACCGGAGGGCCAAGGAGGGTGGTACCGCGGGAGCGCGCCGCACACGGCGTCCGCAGCGGCTGCTAGGCAGCCGCACAGGCTCTCGTCCCTCCGACGGAAGGCAGCAAGTCCGTTGGAGGAAGCTCGCTGATGACAGCGCCGACGTACCGCCAGGTCCCCGCCCAGGTCGACCTGCCCGCCCTTGAGCACGCCGTGCTCGACTTGTGGCGCGAGCAGAAGATCTTCGCCAAGAGCCTTGAGCAGTCCGAGGGCCGCCCCGAATGGGTGTTCTACGAGGGCCCGCCCACCGCCAACGGCATGCCGGGGGCCCACCACATCGAGGCGCGCGTCTTCAAGGACGTCTTCCCGCGCTTTCGCACCATGCGCGGTTATCACGTGGCGCGCAAGGCCGGCTGGGACTGCCACGGCCTCCCCGTCGAGCTGGCCGTCGAGAAGGAACTCGGCTTCACCGGCAAGCAGGACATCGAGGCGTACGGCATCGCCGAGTTCAATGCCAGGTGCCGCGAGTCCGTGACCCGCCACACCGACGCCTTCGAGGAGCTCACGACCCGCATGGGTTACTGGGCGGACCTCCACGATCCCTACCGCACGATGGACCCCGAGTACATCGACTCGGTCTGGTGGTCGCTCAAGGAGATCTTCAACAAGGGGCTGCTGGTCCAGGACTACCGCGTCGCGCCGTGGTGCCCGCGCGACGAGACGGGTCTGTCGGACCACGAGCTGGCGCAGGGCTACGAGACCATCGTCGACCCTTCCGTGTACGTCCGTTTCCCGCTCACCTCCGGTCCGCTCGCCGGCCGTGCCGCGCTCCTGGTCTGGACGACGACCCCGTGGACGCTGGTCTCCAACACCGCGGTCGCCGCGCGCCCCGACGTCACCTACGTCGTCGCGACCAACGGCGAGGAGCAGCTCGTCGTCGCCGAGCCGCTCGTCTCCAAGGCGCTCGGCGAGGGCTGGGAGACCACGGGCGAGTCCTTCACCGGCGCCGAAATGGAGCGCTGGACGTATCAACGTCCGTTCGAGCTCGTGGAGTTCCCGGAGCCCGCCCACTACGTGGTGAACGCGGAGTACGTGACGACCGAGGACGGTACGGGTCTGGTCCACCAGTCCCCCGCTTTCGGTGAGGAGGACCTCAAGGTCTGCCGCGCGTACGGCCTGCCGGTGGTCAACCCGGTCCGTCCGAACGGCACCTTCGCCGAGAACGTGCCGCTGGTGGGCGGCGTCTTCTTCAAGAAGGCGGACGAAAAGCTCACCGAGGACCTCAAGGACCGCGGTCTGCTCTTCAAGCACGTGCCCTACGAGCACAGTTACCCGCACTGCTGGCGCTGCCACACCGCGCTCCTCTACTACGCGCAGCCCTCCTGGTACATCCGCACCACAGCCGTCAAGGACCGCCTCCTCCAGGAGAACGAGAACACCAACTGGTTCCCGGAGACCGTCAAGCACGGCCGGTACGGCGACTGGCTGAACAACAACATCGACTGGGCGCTGTCCCGCAGCCGCTACTGGGGCACCCCACTCCCGATCTGGCGCTGCACGGACGACCACCTCACCGTCGTGGGCTCCCGCGCGGAACTCACCGAACTGACCGGCACCGACCAGTCGGAGCTGGACCCGCACCGCCCGTTCATCGACGCGGTCACCTTCCCGTGCCCCCGGTGCGCCGGGACCGCGACCCGCGTACCGGAGGTCATCGACGCCTGGTACGACTCGGGTTCGATGCCGTTCGCGCAGTGGGGCTACCCGTACAAGAACAAGGACCTGTTCGAGTCCCGCTACCCGGCGCAGTTCATCTCGGAGGCCATCGACCAGACCCGTGGCTGGTTCTACACGCTGATGGCCGTCGGCACCCTCGTCTTCGACAAGTCGTCGTACGAGAACGTGGTGTGCCTGGGCCACATCCTCGCCGAGGACGGCCGCAAGATGTCCAAGCACCTGGGCAACATCCTGCAGCCGATCCCGCTGATGGACCAGCACGGCGCCGACGCGGTCCGCTGGTTCATGGCGGCCGGCGGCTCCCCCTGGTCCGCACGCCGCGTGGGCCACGGCACCATCCAGGAGGTCGTCCGCAAGACGCTCCTCACGTACTGGAACACGGTCGCCTTCCAGGCCCTGTACGCGCGGACGTCCGGCTGGGCACCGAGCGAGGCGGATCCGGCCCCGGCCGACCGCCCGGTCCTGGACCGCTGGCTCCTGTCCGAACTCCACGCGCTCACCGACCAGGTGACACAGGCGCTGGAGGCGTACGACACCCAGCGCGCCGGCAAGCTTCTGTCGGCGTTCGTCGACGACCTGTCCAACTGGTATGTACGCCGCTCCCGTCGCCGCTTCTGGCAGGGCGACAAGGCGGCGCTGCGCACCCTGCACGAGGTCGTCGAGACGGTCACGCGTCTGATGGCCCCGCTGACCCCGTTCATCACCGAGCGGGTCTGGCAGGACCTGGTGGTGCCGGTCACGCCGGGCGCCCCCGAGTCCGTACACCTGGCCTCCTGGCCGGAGGCGGACCTGTCCGTCATCGACCCGGAACTGTCCAGGCAGATGGTGCTCGTACGCCGTCTCGTGGAGCTGGGCCGCGCCACGCGCGCGGAGTCGGGCGTCAAGACCCGCCAGCCGCTGTCCCGCGCGCTGGTCGCGGCGACGGGCTTCGAGACGCTGGACCGCGAGTTGCACGCGCAGATCACCGAAGAGCTGAACGTGAGCTCGCTGGCCTCCTTGAGCGAAGTGGGCGGCTCGCTGGTCGACACCACGGCCAAGGCGAACTTCCGCGCCCTGGGCAAGCGCTTCGGCAAGGGCGTCCAGGCGGTGGCGAAGGCCGTCGCGGAAGCCGATGCCGCCGCGCTCTCCCTCGCCCTGCGCGCGGGGACGGCCTCGGTCGAGGTCGACGGCGAGACGGTGACGCTGGCCCCGGATGAGGTGATCATCACAGAGACCCCCCGCGAAGGCTGGTCGGTGGCGTCCGACTCCGGCGCGACCGTCGCCCTCGACCTGGAGATCACCGAGGAACTGCGCCAGGCGGGCCTCGCCCGTGACGCGATCCGCCTGATCCAGGAGGCCCGCAAGAACAGCGGCCTCGACGTGGCCGACCGCATCGCCCTGCGCTGGACCTCCACGGACCCGAAGGTCATCGCGGCCCTCGCCGAGCACTCCACCCTCATCGCCGACGAGGTCCTCGCCACGGACTTCACCCAGGGCGAGGCGGACGACACTTACGGCACCCCATTCACCGACGAGCCCCTGTCCCTCACCTTCCGCCTCCGCAAGGCGTAGGGGCCCTCAGCACTCTTCAGCTCCGGTCGAGCTGGGGATTTTCAGCCCGTCCGGCGTCTGAGGACGAGCCGATACCATCCCGATCCCCCACCCACCCGTGGCGGCCGCACCCTTCAACCCCGGCCGGGCAGACCCTCCAGCCCGTCCGGCGTTTGAGGACGAGCGCGTTCAGCGCGATACGGGGGTACGGGGGCGGAGCCCCCAGGAACAAGGGATGGGCAGGGGCGGAGGGGGCGAACAAACCCCCACGCCCACCCCCGCAACACGCACAAGAAGGCCCGGGGCCACCAGGATTCTGGTGGCCCCGGGCCTTCGACATCACGCCCCGCACAGTCGCCGACAAGCCCCGCACAGTCGCCGACAAGCGGCGCGCAAAAGGGCGAGGCCCCCGAAACCGGGGGCCCCGCCCTGAACGCCGCCGACGCCTAAGGCGTACCGCAGGCCGTCAGTTGTCGTCCTCGTCGATGAGGAACCCACGCATCGGCGAGGGAGCCTGCTGCATCGGCGAAGGCCCCTGCGGCCGCACCGGCGCCATCGGCTGAGTCATCGCCGGAGTCATCTGCTGCTGCCCACCGTAGGACGGCGGAACCGGGGCCGGACCGCCCATCTGCCCACCGTAGGACGGCGCACTCGCACCGGCCGGAGCCATGGAGGGCGCGGAAGGCGACGGCAGCGACGCGGTCGCCGGAACCCGCGGCGGAGCCAGCGAGTCGTCGGCCTGGGTCTCCAACTGACGCAGCTGGGACTCGAGGTAGGACTTCAGCCGGGTCCGGTACTCACGCTCGAAGCCGCGCAGATCCTCGACCTTGCGCTCCAGCGTGGCACGGGCGGACTCCAGGGAGCCCATCGCGACGCGGTGCTTCTCCTGGGCGTCCCGCTCCAGCGCGTCGGCCTTGGCGCGCGCGTCGCGCTCCAGGCCCTCGGCACGGCTGCGGGCCTCGCCGACGATCTTGTTGGCTTCGGAACGGGCCTCGGCGATCGCCTGGTCGGCGGTCTGCTGGGCCAGCGAGAGCACACGGGCGGCGCTGTCGCCACCGGGGCCCTGACCGGGCTGCGGCATCTGCGGGCCGTGACCGCCCATGGGGCCGCCCATCGGGCCACCCATGGGACCGCCCATCGGGCCACCCATCTGCTGCTGCATCTGCGGCTGCATCTGGCCGGGCATCTGCTGCATCTGCTGGCCTGGACCCTGACCCATCGGGCCCTGGCCCATCGGCCCCTGTCCCATCGGGCCCTGGCCCATGGGACCTTGTCCCATCTGGCCCTGACCCTGCGGGCCACCCTGGCCACTGGGGCCGGCGGGCAGCTGCGGCGCACCGCTGGGCAGCTGGGGCGGGCCGCCCATGGGGCCGCCCATCTGCTGCTGCGGCGGGCCCGATATGCCGGCGGGTACGGGGCCACCCGGGCCTCGCATGCCCTGCGGCGGGCCCTGCTGCTGGTCCTGCTGCTCGGGCGGCTTACGCATGCCCTGCTGCTGGTTCTGCGCAGCCGCGCGCGTGGCCGCCGCCAGTTTGGCGCGCAGGTCCTCGTTTTCGCGGAGCAAGCGGGTCAGTTCGGCTTCGACCTCATCGAGGAAGGCATCGACCTCGTCCTCGTCATAGCCTTCTCGGAGGCGGACGGTCGTGAACTGCTTGTTCCGCACGTCCTCGGGGGTCAACGGCATCTCTTCACCTCAACGTAGTCGTCGGCATTCGGCAAGACCGTATCGTTCACAGCCGGCTCACGACGGAGATCAGGATGTAGACGATGATCATCAGTACGAAGAAGGACAGGTCGAGCGCCACGCCCCCGAGACGCAGCGGCGGAATGAACCGCCGCAGAAGCTTGAGCGGTGGATCAGTGACAGTGTAGGTGGCCTCCAGAACGACCACCATCGCCTTGCCGGGCTGCCATGAGCGGGCGAACTGGAAGACGTAGTCCATGACCAACCGGAAGATCAGCACGATGAGGAAACACATCAGCGCGACGTAGAGAACCTGCCCGACCACGCTCATGATCCGTGCTTCCCTCTCCCCTGTTTCCGTACGTTTCCGTACCTTGACTCGGTCCTGCGTCTCAGCTCTGGTTGAAGAACCCGCCCTCTGCGATGCGAGCCTTGTCCTCCGCCGTGACATCGACGTTAGCAGGCGACAACAGGAACACCTTCTGCGTCACCCGCTCGATGCTGCCGTGGAGACCAAACACCAAACCGGCCGCAAAGTCGACAAGTCGCTTGGCGTCTGTGTCATCCATCTCAGTCAGATTCATGATCACCGGGGTGCCCTCACGGAAGTGTTCCCCGATGGTACGGGCCTCGTTGTAGGTCCGGGGGTGCAATGTGGTGATCCGGTACGGCTCCCGCTCGGACACGACCTTGGGCATGATCACCGGGGCGTTCTTCTCCATGCTTTGACGTTCTTGTGTGATGGACGCCACGGGGGCGATTCGCGCAGGACGCCCGGATTCCGCGGTCAGCGAAGAGGAATGCGGCACCGAGTCGCGCTGCATAGGAGGCTGTACCATTCGTACCGATTCGTCCCGTTGGGACTGATGCGCCTGGTGTGACTGGTGCGGCGGCTCGTGCCGCCGACGGTCCCGCTCGGGCTCCGGATCAAGCTCGGGCTCGAAGTCGTCATCGGGGTCGAAGCCCCTGCCGTCGTACCCATCGTCCTCCACGAGGCCGAGGTAGACCGCCATCTTGCGCATCGCGCCGGCCATGCTCTGAGTCCTCCGCTCTGTGGTGGATCGGCTGACGAGTTGCCAAGTGCCCGCGATCCACGAGGTCGTTATGCCCGCCCATCGGCGGTAATGACCATATTTTCTGCTGTGGTCCGACTTCTTGGCGACGTTACCCGAGCCTGGGTCGGACTCCGAGTACCGCAGTACCGACGCGTACATGTGTCGCTCCGGCCGCCACGGCTTGTTCGAGGTCCGTACTCATACCTGCCGAGACCATGTTCGCAGCCGGATGGGCACGGCGCATAGCAGTCGACAAATCCATCAGCCTCTCGAACGCCGCCTGTTGGCGTCCGGCATAGGGTCCGGTGAGCGGCGCCACGGTCATCAGCCCGTCGAGACGGAGCCCCGGAGCCGCGGCGACCAGAGAGCCCAACTCCTCGATTCCGCCGACCCCTACGCCTCCCCGCTCCCCCCGGCCGCTCTCTTCCGCGTCCAGCGCGACCTGGATGAGACATCCCACCTCACGCTCCATCCGCACCGCCTCCTTCGACAGCGCGGTGACGAGCCTGGCGCGATCGACGGACTGCACGAGATCCGCGTAACCGAGCACGGAACGCACCTTGTTGGTCTGCAACTGACCGACAAAATGCCACGAGAGCGGCAGATCAGAACATTCGGCGGCTTTGGGCGCCGCGTCCTGGTCCCGGTTCTCGGCGACATGACGCACACCGAGTTCGGACAGGATCCGCACATCACTGGCGGGGTAGGTCTTGGTGACCACGATCAGGGTCACCTCTTCACGCTTGCGCCCGGCGGCCACGCACGCCGCCATGATGCGATTCTCCACCTGCGCCAGATTTCCGGCGAGTTGATCCCTGCGGTCCGTCATGTCCTATCAGTCCAGCCAGACATAACCCGCGAGCCGCCCGGTGGTGCGGTCGCGACGGTAGGAGAAGTGGTCCGCCGATTCGAGCGTGCACACGGACGACTGCTCCCGGTCACGCACCCCGAGCCGGTCAAGTTGCGCGTGCACTCCCGCGACCACGTCGACCGAGGGGGTGCCCCAACTCGTCTCGGCGTACGCCGCGGGTTCGATGGCGGCGACTTCGGCGCGCATCGCTTCCGGCACCTCGTAGCAACGGCCGCAGACGGCGGGTCCGGTGCGGGCGACGATGCGCGCAGGATCGGCGCCCAGCGACTCCATGGCATCGATGGCCTCGGGCACAACGCCGGCGACCATGCCGGGCCGCCCCGCGTGCGCCGCGGCCACCACGCCGGCGACGGGGTCGGCCAGCAGGACCGGGACGCAGTCGGCGGTGAGCACGGCGAGAGCGAGGCCCCGGGTCGCGGTCACCAGACCGTCGACCGGCGGCGTGAGCCGACTGGTCCACGGCCCGTCGACCTCGGCGACAAGGTTGCCGTGCACCTGGTTCATCCAGACGACCTGGGCCGGATCCAGCCCCAGTGACTTGGCGGCCAGTTCACGATTGGTCCGTACGGCGTCGGAGTCGTCGCCGACCGCTCCGCCGAGGTTGAGCTCCTCGTACGGAACGGCGCTCACCCCGCCCCACCTGTCGGTGAAGGCGAAGTGCGCGCCGCTCACTGTGCTCGTTCCGGAGCGCTGTCCTATCACTTCAGGAAGTCCGGCACGTCCAGCTCTTCGGCCGCGCTGTCCGAGTAGGAGCGGGACGGCGGGACCGGCGGCGAGACCGGAATCTCGTTCACCGGCTCCGGTGCGGGCGCCGACGTCTCCTTCGGCGTGACGCTGCCGAGCGAGCCGAAGGACGGACGGCTGTCGGAGGAGGACCGCACCGGAGTGGGCTCCTCGCGCTTGGCCGAGGACGCGCCGAGGACGGTGTCCCGCTTCGAGGGCGGCTGACCGCCGTCGAAGCCGGCGGCGATGACGGTGACCCGCACCTCGTCGCCGAGCGCGTCGTCGATGACCGCGCCGAAGATGATGTTGGCCTCGGGGTGCGCGGCCTCGCTCACCAGCTGGGCCGCCTCGTTGATCTCGAAGAGACCGAGGTCGGAGCCGCCGGAGATGGAGAGCAGCACGCCGCGGGCGCCGTCGATGGAGGCTTCGAGGAGCGGCGAGGAGATCGCCATCTCGGCCGCCGCCACCGCGCGGTCGTCGCCGCGGGCCGAGCCGATCCCCATGAGGGCCGAACCGGCCTCGGACATCACGGACTTGACGTCGGCGAAGTCGAGGTTGATCAGACCGGGCGTGGTGATGAGATCGGTGATGCCCTGAACACCGGACAGCAGGACCTGGTCCGCCGACTTGAAGGCGTCGAGGACGGAGACCTGGCGGTCCGAGATGGACAGCAGCCGGTCGTTCGGGATGACGATGAGGGTGTCGACCTCTTCGCGGAGTTCGGCGATGCCGTCCTCCGCCTGGTTGGCCCGGCGCCGCCCCTCGAAGGTGAACGGGCGGGTGACCACGCCGATGGTGAGGGCGCCGAGCGAGCGCGCGATGTTGGCGACGACGGGTGCGCCGCCGGTGCCGGTGCCACCGCCCTCGCCGGCCGTCACGAAGACCATGTCGGCCCCCTTGAGGACCTCCTCGATCTCCTCGCGGTGGTCCTCGGCCGCCTTGCGGCCGACGGCCGGGTTGGCTCCGGCGCCGAGTCCGCGGGTGAGTTCCCGGCCGACGTCGAGCTTGACGTCGGCGTCGCTCATCAACAGAGCTTGCGCGTCGGTGTTGATGGCGATGAACTCGACGCCCTTGAGACCGACCTCGATCATCCGGTTGATGGCATTGACACCACCGCCGCCGACACCGATGACTTTGATGACTGCGAGGTAGTTCTGCGGTGCTGCCACGTCGAAGGCCTCTCGCCTCGAGTTACGTGTCGTCGCCTCGCACGTTCGCGATCCGACGACTGATGCCGAATGGGACGGTCCGAACGCCGACCCGAACCCTAACGTTGAAGTTTAGGGTTACCAGTGTGTCTGTTCCTTGGACTCTTCCGAACAGGACACTAAGTCGACAAGTGGCGCACGTTCAACGAACACGCCGAACCTCCCGTTTTTCTTTTCACCCTATGTGATCAGCCGTAGCAGTGCCCAACCAGGGTGCTGGCCTGCACGGATGTGCGTCAACTCCCTGATGACGCAGGGGCGGTGGGGACACTTACGTCGAAGTGCCGCGCCTCGGGAGCCGCTTTCATGAGAGCGGTGAGCGTACGGGCCTTCGCCGCGCCCTTCTCGCTGCTCCCCCAGTCGACGGTCCGGCCGTCCTCCAACTCCAGCGAGATGGAGTCGTACGAGCCGACCTTGACCACCTGGGTGTCGCGGGCGACGGCGGCCGGAATGTCACCGGCGACCCTCACCGCCTCGCGCACCAGCCGGTCGGTCCCGAAGCGACGCACGCCTGCCGACTGCGACACCGTCACTTCAAGTACGGGCACGCTCTTCGGGGCATCCGAAACCGTCGCGAATCGCACGCCCTTGGCGTCCACTTCGACGAAGTTTCCGCCCTTTTCCTCAATCAGAACCGGAGTGCGCTCGGTCACTTTCAGTCCGATTCCATGCGGCCAGGAACGGACGACATCAACCGAGTCAATTCGGGGCAATTTCCGACGGAGTCGTTCCTCAATGGCGTCGGTGTCGACGGAAATCAGCGGCGATCCGACCGGAACATCGGCCGCTTCTCGCACCTGTTGATCCGTCAGCACCCGCATCCCTGAGGCCGATACACGCTCCACGCGCAGCCACTTCGAGCCGTAGAGAACCCACACGGAAGCGGCACCCAGCAACACCGCGGCGAGCAAAAGGATGATGAGCGTACGAGGCCGGGGCAGCCTCCCGATACGGGGCCGCCGGGGCGGGCCGGACTCCACCTTCTGCCGTTCACCGCGTTCGGCGGTCGTCGGTCCGGCCACGCTCCCTGCCTTCCCTCATACGTCCCTAAGGTCCGTCCGGCGGATCGCCCGAGAAGCGGGGTGCGGTGCGCACATCTGCGGCGTTGTCGTCGGGTGCCGACGCTCCGCGCCGTCACCCTCCTCCGCCGTGCAGCCGCACGCACCCCCGCTCGCCCGTGCTTGTCAGGTACCGCTTCTTCCCTCCGGCCCGACCCGTCGGACAGACCCTAGCGGTGGCGTGAGGCGATCGCCTCGTACACCATGCCGACGAGCAGGTCGTCGGCGTCCCGGCGGCCGAACTCACTGGCGGCGCGGGACATCTCGTACAGCCGGTGCGGGTTGCCGAGCACGGGCAGGACGTTGCCCTGGATCCACTCGGGCGTCAGTTCCGCGTCGTCGACAAGGAGTCCGCCGCCGGCCTTGACCACCGGCTGGGCGTTCAGCCGCTGTTCGCCGTTGCCGATGGGCAGCGGGACGTAGGCGGCAGGGAGCCCGACGGCGGAAAGTTCGGCGACGGTCATCGCGCCCGCACGGCAGAGCATCATGTCGGCCGCGGCGTACGCGAGGTCCATCCGGTCCACGTACGGTACCGGGATGTACGGGGGCATCCCCGGCATCTGGTGCACCTGCGGCAGTTCGTTCTTCGGGCCGACCGCGTGCAGGATCTGGATACCGGCCTGCTGGAGGTAGGGAGCGACCCGCTCGATGACCTCGTTCAGGTGGCGGGCGCCCTGGGAGCCGCCCGAGACGAGCAGGGTCGGCAGCGCGGGGTCCAGGCCGAAGGCGGCGCGGGCCTCGGGGCGTACGGCGGCCCGGTCGAGGGTGGCGATGGAGCGGCGCAGCGGGATGCCGATGTAACGGGCACCGCGGAGCTTGCTGTCGGGCGTCGAGACGGCGACCTGGGCCGCGTACCGGGAACCGATCTTGTTGGCCAGGCCCGGCCGGGCGTTGGCCTCGTGGATGACGATCGGCACGCCCAGGCGCTTGGCCGCGAGGTAGCCGGGCAGGGCGACATAGCCGCCGAAGCCGACGACCGCGTCCGCCTTGGTGCGCTCCAGGATCTGCTCGGTCGCCTTGATGGTGCCGCGCAGCCGCCCCGGGACGGTGATCAGCTCAGGGGTGGGCTTGCGTGGCAGCGGGACGGCGGGGATCAGCGCGAGGTCGTAACCCCGCTCGGGTACGAGTCGGGTCTCAAGGCCGCGCTCCGTGCCCAGTGCCGTGATTCCCACGGTCGGGTCCTGCCTGCGCAGGGCGTCAGCGAGGGCGAGCGCAGGCTCGATGTGGCCGGCGGTCCCCCCGCCGGCGAGTACGACATGCACCGAAATTCACCGCTCTCCGGACGAACGCGCCGCCGAGGCACGCCGTCGCATTGTGTTCCATCTCCGAGGCCCCGCGTTTTCCCCCGCGGAGCCTCTCACCGCAGCCCGCTTTCTGCCAAAGCGGGGTTGCCGCATCGCGAGCGCCGCCCGCGCCGCAGGGTCCTCGCGGGCGAAGGCGATCAGCAGTCCGATGGCGAACATGGTCGGCAGCAGGGCGGAACCCCCGTAGGAGAACAGCGGGAGCGGGACTCCGGCGATCGGCAGCAGACCGAGCACCGCACCGATGTTGATCACGGCCTGGGCTGTGATCCAGGTGGTCACGCCTCCCGCGGCATACCTCACGAAGGGGTCCTCCGTGCGTCCGGCCACGCGGATACCCGCATAGCCTAGAGCCGCGAAGAGGGCGAGTACGGACAGCGTCCCCGCCAGGCCCAGTTCCTCCCCGGTGACGGCGAAGATGAAGTCCGTGTGCGCTTCGGGCAGTTGCCCCCATTTTTCCACACTGGCGCCGAGCCCCGACCCGAAGAGCCCGCCGGAGGCGAGGGCATAGATGCCGTGCACGGCCTGCCAGCAGTCGACAGGTCCCGCCTGAGGCTCGGTCGCGCCGAGGCAGGAGAGGCGCGCCATGCGGTTCGGGCTGGTCTTGATGAGGATGAACCCGAGCGTCAGGGCGATGGACAGCACGCCGCCGAACAGTCGCGTCGGCGCACCGGCCAGCCACAACAGCCCGAAGAGGATGGCGGTGAGGATGATCGCCGTCCCCATGTCGCCACCGAGCATGATCAGCCCGAGCAGCATGAAGGCCACCGGAATCAGCGGCACGAGCATGTGCTTCCACTGCGCCAGCAGCCGCTTGTCCTGCTTGCGGGCCAGCAGGTCGGCGCCCCAGAGCACGAGCGCGAGCTTGCCGAACTCGCTCGGCTGGAGCTGGAAGGGGCCACCGACGGAGATCCAGTTCTGGTTGCCGTTGACCGCCACTCCTATCCCCGGCACCTGCACAAGGATCATCAGGAAGACGGAGCCCGCCAGTATCGGATAGGCCAGCGCCCGGTGCAGCCGCACAGGCATCCGCGAGGCGACGAGCATCAGCAGGCCCCCGATACAGGCGGCCAGGAACTGCTTCCGGAAGAAGTACGACCCCGGCAGCGACAGCTGCAACGCCGTGATCTGCGAGGCCGAATAGACCATCACCAGACCGAGCACAGTGATCAGCAGACTGCCGCCGAAGATCAGGTAGTACGCGGTCAGCGGCCGGTCCCAGGCTTTGCGGACGCGTACGTAGAAGGTGTGCAGGGGGTTGTCGCGCGGGGAGCGGGCGGCGACGGGCCGCTTCGGGGCCCGCTGGACCGGCGGCCTGCCGGTGCGGCTGCTGGGCATCACCGGCTCCCGTCGTCGCTGCGGGAGGTCGCGCCGCCGGGGATCTCTCCCGGCCTTTCGGGCGCGAGAGGAGGGACGGTCTTGAACAGCGCCGTGCCACCGGCGGAAAGCCGCCGACGAAGCACCGGCCACGATGGCGTCACGCGTCGCTCCCAAGGGTCCCGGGCGCCCGGGCCGGCGGCTTCGGACCCGCCGTCAGGCGCCGACGGCGCCGAGTTCGCGAACCGCTTCCGCGAAAGCGTCACCGCGCTTGTTGTAGTTGGCGAACATATCCATGGAGGCGCAGGCCGGTGCCAGCAGCACCGTGTCGCCCGCCTGAGCGAGCCCCCGCGCCTCCCGAACCGCCGCGAGCATCGCCCCAGTGTCGGTCCGGTCGAGGTCGACGACGGGTACTTCCGGCGCGTGTCGCGCGAGCGCTTCCCGGATGAGGCCCCGGTCGGCGCCGATCAGCACCGCACCCCGCAGTCGCTTTGCCGACTTGGCGACCAGTTCGTCGAAGGTCGCGCCCTTGGCGAGGCCGCCCGCGATCCACACGATCGACTCGTAGGCGGCCAAAGAGGCTTCCGCCGCATGGGTGTTGGTGGCCTTGGAGTCGTCGATGTACGCGACCCCGTCCACGTCGGCGACGTGCGCGATGCGGTGGGCATCCGGCCGGAAGGCCCGCAGACCGTCCCGTACGGCCGCGGGGGGCACCCCGAAGGCGCGTGCCAGGGCCGCCGCCGCAAGCGCGTTGGCGATGTTGTGCGGGGCGGGCGGATTGACGTCCGACACCTCCGCGAGTTCCTGGGCGTTCTTCTGTCGGTTGTCGACAAAGGCGCGGTCGACCAGGATGCCGTCCACGACGCCGAGTTGGGACGGCCCGGGCGCGGCGAGAGTGAACCCGATCGCCCGGCAGCCCTCCTCGACGTCCGCCTCACGCACCAGTTCCTCGGTGGCCTTGTCGGCCACGTTGTAGACGCAGGCGACCCGATTGCCTTCGTAGATACGGCCCTTGTCGGCGGCGTACGCCTCCATGGAGCCGTGCCAGTCGAGGTGGTCGGGTGCCAGGTTCAGTACGGCGGCGGAGTGGGCGCGCAGGGAGGGCGCCCAGTGCAGCTGGTAGCTCGACAGCTCCACCGCGAGGACGTCGTACGTCTCCTCGCCGAGGACCGCGTCGAGGAGCGAGACCCCGATGTTGCCGACGGCCGCCGTACGTAGCCCTGCCGCCGCCAGGATGGAGGCGAGCATCTGGACGGTGGTGGTCTTGCCGTTGGTGCCGGTGACGGCGAGCCAGGGGGCTGGTTCCCGGCCGTCCAGACCCCTGAGCCGCCAGGCCAGCTCCACGTCGCCCCAGACCGGGACGCCAGCCTCGGCGGCCGCGGCGAACAGCGGCTTGTCCGGCTTCCAGCCGGGCGCGGTGACGATGAGGTCGGTGCCTTCCGGCAGGGTGGCGCCGTCACCGAGGCGCACGGTGATGCCGAGCGCCTCCAGGTCCGCGGCCTGGTCCCGGGAGCGCTCGTCGTCGCCGTCGTTGACGACCGTGACGACCGCGCCGAGACCGTGCAGCACACGGGCCGCCGGGATCCCGGAGACGCCGAGCCCCGCGACGGTGACGTTCCTGCCCTGCCAGTTGGTCACTTCTTGGCTGCCCATCCTGCGTAGAAGAGGCCGAGACCGACGATCACGCACATGCCCTGGATGATCCAGAAGCGGACCACGACAAGGACTTCGGACCACCCCTTGAGTTCGAAGTGGTGCTGGAGTGGGGCCATTCGGAAGACACGTTTCCCGGTCATCTTGAAGGAGCCGACCTGGATGACCACCGACATGGTGATGAGGACGAAGAGGCCGCCGAGCAGGGCGACCAGGATCTCCGTGCGGGAGCAGATCGCCAGACCGGCGAGCGCGCCGCCGAGGGCCAGCGAACCGGTGTCGCCCATGAAGATCTTGGCCGGCGAGGTGTTCCACCACAGGAAGCCGAAGCAGGCACCCATGAGCGCCGAGGCGACGACCGCGAGGTCCAGTGGATCCCGTACCTCGTAACAGGCGGCCGGGTTGGTGAGCGTCTGCGCGTTGGCGCAGGACTCCTGGAACTGCCAGACACCGATGAACGTGTACGCGCCGAACACCATCGTCGCGGCCCCGGTGGCGAGGCCGTCCAGACCGTCCGTCAGGTTCACGCCGTTGGACATGGCCAGGATCATGAACAGCGCCCAGACCACGAACAGCACGGGGCCGATGGACCAGCCGAAGTCCTGGACGAAGGAGAGCTTCGTGGAGGCCGGGGTGTTGCCGCGGTTGTCGGCGAACTGCAGGGCCAGGACCGCGAAGGCGATACCGACGGTCAGCTGTCCGGCCATCTTCGCCTTGGCCCGCAGGCCGAGCGAACGCCGCTTGACGATCTTGATGTAGTCGTCCAGGAAGCCGACCAGGCCCATGCCCCCCATCAGGCCGAGCACCAGCAGACCCGAGAAGGTCGGCGGGTAGCCCGTGATCACCTTGGACATGAAGTACGCGATGATCGTCGCCAGGATGAAGGCGATACCACCCATGGTCGGCGTACCGCGCTTGGCGTGGTGCTCGCGCGGGCCGTCGTCACGGATGTACTGACCGTAGCCCTTGCGGGCCAGCAGCTTGATCAGCAGCGGAGTGCCGATCAGGGTCAGGAACAGACCAATGACTCCTGCGAACAGGATCTGCTTCATCATCGGGCGGCAACCTCACCCTCTACGCCGCTGTCGAGCAGCGCGAGCGCCACCCGTTCGAGCCCGACCGACCGGGACGCCTTCACGAGCACGACGTCCCCCGGGCGCAGTTCACTGCGCAACAGGTCGACAGCCGCCTGTGCGTCGGACACGTGCACCGACTCCTCACCCCACGAACCCTCGTTATATGCGCCCAGTTGGAGCCAGGACGCTTCCCTGCCCCCGACCGCGACGAGCTTGCTGACGTTGAGTCGGACGGCGAGCCGCCCGACCGCGTCGTGCTCGGCGAGCGCCTCGTCCCCGAGCTCGGCCATCTGACCGAGCACCGCCCACGTACGACGCCCTCTGCCCATGGCCACGAGCGCGCGCAGGGCGGCTCGCATGGACTCGGGGTTCGCGTTGTAGGCGTCGTTGACGACCGTCACGCCGTCCGGGCGCTCGGTGACCTCCATCCGCCAGCGGGAGAGGGAGCCCGCCTCGGAGAGCGCAACTGCGATCTCGTCTGCGGACAAGCCCAGCTCATGGGCGACGGCGGCCGCGGCGAGCGCGTTCGACACGTGATGCTCACCGTACAGGCGCATGGTCACGTCACTGCACCCGGAGGGTGTGCGAAGGCTGAAGGAAGGCTGTCCGCTCTCCGTGAGACGGACGTTCTCGGCGCGTACGTCCGCTTCGTCGGACTCTCCGAAGAGGATCACGCGCGCCTTCGTACGGGATGCCATGGCCCGTACGAGGGGATCGTCGGCGTTGAGGATCGCCGCACCGTCCTCGGGAAGGCCCTCGACCAACTCGCCCTTCGCCTGCGCGATCTGCTCGCGGCCGCCGAACTCGCCGATGTGGGCGGTGCCGACGTTGAGGACGAGGCCGATCTTCGGGGGGGTGAGCCCGGTCAGGTACCGGATGTGGCCGATGCCCCGGGCGCCCATCTCCAGGACCAGGAACCTGGTCTCCTCGGTGGCGCTGAGCGCGGTGAGCGGCAGCCCGATCTCGTTGTTGAGCGAGCCCGGCGTGAAGACCGTCGGCGCCTTGCTGCGCAGTACCTGCGCGATGAGATCCTTGGTGCTGGTCTTGCCCGCCGAACCGGTCAGCGCCACGAGGGTCGCGCCGAGCCGTTCGACGACATGGCGCGCGAGGGCGCCCAGCGCCGTCTGGACGTCCGCCACGACGATCGCGGGGACGCCGACGGGCCGGGAGGCCAGCACGGCCACCGCGCCCGCGTCGACGACCGCCTGGGCGAAGTCGTGGCCGTCCACGCGTTCGCCGACGAAGGCGACGAAGAGGCTGCCGGGCTCCACCTCACGGGAGTCCCTGACGACGGGTCCGGTGACCTGTACCGCCGGATCCGGTATGTCGTACGTCTGCCCGCCGACGACTGCTGCGATCTCGGCGAGGGAGAGGGCGATCACAAGTTCATCCCTGAGTCTTCTGGATAGCTTCGCGAAGCACCTGGCGGTCGTCGAAGGGACGCACCACCCCGGCGATGTCCTGGCCCTGCTCGTGGCCCTTCCCCGCGACCAGCACGGTGTCGCCCGGCTGGGCGGCGGCGACGGCGGCGGCGATGGCGGCGGCCCGGTCCTCGAAGACCTGGACCTCGCCGCGCTCGTGCGCCGGCACCTCGGCGGCCCCCGCGAGCATCGTGGCGAGGATCGCGAGCGGGTCCTCGGAGCGGGGGTTGTCGGAGGTCAGTACGGCGGTGTCGGCGAGCCGGGCGACGGCGGCGCCCATGGGTTTGCGCTTGGTCTTGTCGCGGTCGCCGCCGCAGCCGAGCACCACGTGCAGCTGACCTGTCGTCACCTTGCGCAGTGCGCGCAGGACCGATTCGACGGCGTCCGTCTTGTGCGCGTAGTCGACCACCGCCAGATAGGGCTGGCCCGCGTCCACCCGCTCCAGGCGGCCCGGTACGCCCGGCACCGCCGCGATGCCGTCGGCGGCGGTCTGCGGGTCGAGCCCGGCCTCGGCGAGGGAGACGAGCGCGGCGAGCGTGTTCGCCACGTTGAAGGTGCCCGCGAGCGGCGACCTCGCGGTGATCCGCTCCCCCTTGGGGCCGACGGCGGTGAACGTCGAGTCCATGGGGCCGAGTTCGACGTCCTCGGCGCGCCAGTCGGCGTCGGGGTGGCCCTCGGCGGAGAAGGTGACGACCGGGACGGTGGCCTCCTTGACCAGTCGGCGCCCGTACTCGTCGTCGAGGTTGACCACGCCCAGCCTGCTGCGTTCCGGTGTGAACAGCTGGGCCTTGGCCTGGAAGTAGTCCTCCATGCCGGAGTGGAACTCCATGTGCTCCGGGCTGAGGTTGTTGAAGACGGCGATGTCGAAGACACAGGCGTCGACCCGGCCGAGGACCAGCGCGTGGCTGGAAACCTCCATGGCGACCGCCTCGACACCGCGTTCCCGCATCACCGCGAACAGCGCCTGGAGGTCGGTGGCTTCGGGCGTCGTGCGCTCCGACTTGATCCGCTCGTCGCCGATCCGCATCTCGACGGTGCCGATCAGGCCGGTGCTGTGGACCGTCCTCAGACCGCCTTCGACGAGATAGGCCGTGGTGGTCTTGCCGGAGGTGCCGGTGATGCCGATCTGCAGCAGGTCGGGCCCGGGATGGCCGTAGATGGTGGCCGCCAGCTCGCCCATCTGCCCGCGCGGGTCATCGACGACGAGGACCGGCAGCCCGGTGGCCGTGGCGCGTTCGGCGCCCGTCGGGTCGGTCAGCACGGCGACGGCGCCGAGGCCGGCCGCCTGCGTCACGAAGTCGGCGCCGTGCAGGCGGGCGCCCGGCAGCGCGGCGTACAGGTCACCGGGGCGCACGGCGCGGGAGTCATGGGTGATGCCCGTGACCTCCACGGCGGCGCCCTGTGGCTTCTTGGCACCCAGCTGATCGGCGAGTTCCTCCAGGGGTGTGGCGGAGATCTGCACCGGTCGCGGCGGCCCCGGATATGTCACAGGGACGCCCTTCTGGGTGGTTTGGGACTGATCAGGGTCTGGCACGGCGGTGAGCGTACCGGGCGCACCCCCGCCGGAGCGAAGTGAGGGCGTGGACGGGGTGTGCGGCGGGATGTGCGGCACGGCGTGGTTCCCGGGATCGGGGGTGATCGTTGTCACGGGCGGTTCCTGGCTGTTTCCGTGCTGATCAGGGCGTGAAGGTCACGGGGAGATTCGCGGCCTTGGCCCCGGTGGGCGGTACCTGAAGCGTCTTCAGGGCGAACTCCATCACCTCCTTGTAGATGGGCCCACAGATCTGGCCGCCGAAGTAGCTGCCCTTGGTGGCGTTCTGGATCGCGCAGTACACCGTGATGCGCGGGTTGTCGGCGGGCGCGAAGCCGGCGAACGACGAGGTGTACCCGTTGTACTTGCCGGTGGCCGGATCCACGCGGTTGGCCGTACCCGTCTTGCCCGCGACCCGGTAGCCGGGAATGCGCGCCTTGGTGCCGGTGCCCTGCTCGTCGTCCACGACGGACTCCAGCATCTGGGCGAGGGTCTTCGCCGTCTTCGCGCTGACGACCCTTGTCTTCTCGGGCTCGGGGGCGGGTGTGAAGCGGCCGTCGGCACCCTTCGTACCGCGCACGAGAGTCGGTTCGATGCGTACGCCGCCGTTGGCGATCGTCGAGTAGACGGAGGCCGCCTGCAGTGCGCTGAGCGACACTCCCTGGCCGAAAGGAATCGTGTACTGCTGTGAGGTCGACCAGTCCTCGGGGGGCGCGAGAATGCCCTTCGTCTCGCCGGGGAAGCCCAGACCGGTGGCGCCGCCGATGCCGAACTTGCGCAGATACGAGTAGAGGACCTTGTTGGCTTCCTGCTGTGTCTTGCCGAGCTGACCGGCCGCCAGGATGGTGCCGATGTTGCTGGACTTGGCGAGCACGCCGTTGAGCGTCAGGTACCAGGTCGGGTGGTCGATGTCGTCCTGGAAGAGCCGGTCGCCGCGCTGCAGCCGGTTGGGCACGATGACGTGCGTCTCGGGTGTGGCGACGTTCTCCTCCAGCACGGCGGCCATCGACATGACCTTGGCGGTGGAACCGGGCTCGTACGCGTCCTGGACGGCCGCGTTGCCCAGCGCCGTAGGGTCGGCCTGGGATAGGTCGTTCGGGTCGAAGCCCGGCGAGTTGGCCATGGCGAGAACCTCGCCGGTCTGCGTGTCCTGCACTATCACGTACCCGCTGTCCGCCTTGGACTCCTTCACCTGCTCGGTGATGGCGTTCTGCGCGGCCCACTGGATGTCACGGTCGATGGTCAGCTCGAAGTCGGAGCCGGCCACGGCGGGCGTCTCGGTGGAGCCCACGGTGGGGACCTGGAGGCCGCCGGACTGGGCGTAGCGGATCTCGCCGTCCTTGCCCGCCAGTTCCTTGTTCAGCTCCTGTTCGAGCCCGCCGCCGCCCTTTCCGTCGGCGTTGACCCAGCCCAGTATCCCGGCGGCGAGATCTCCGTTCGGGTACACGCGCTTGCTGGCGGGGACCGCGACGATGCCCGCGAGAACGTTGACGGTGCTCGAGTCCGTCTCTGCCTTGGCCGCGAGGGTGTTCCTCAGGTCCTTGATCTGCGTCCAGACCTGAGGGGTCTGGCGGTTGGCGAGCAGGGTGTAGCGCGTGTTCTTCGTCTTCAGCTTCTCGGTGACCCTCTCCACGTCCTGGCCGAGGATCGGTGCGAGCAGCGCGGCGGCCTGCTCGGGCGCGTCCGTGATCTTCGTGGCCCCCTTGGTGAACAACGTGGGGTCGGCCGTGATGTCGTACGCGTCCACGCTGGTCGCCAGCTCGACGCCGTTGCGGTCGGTGATCCCACCTCGCTCGGCGGCCAGCGTGCGCCCGACGTACCGGTTCTGCTCGGCCTTGGCGACATACGTGCTCGCGTCCACGGCCTGCACCTGGAGCAGTCGTACGACGAAGGCGATCATCACGAGCGTCAGCGCGAGGCTGACCATACGGAGCCGGGGGCGAGGGCTGCCGAGCCGGAGGACACGGGGGCCGGTGGGCCTCGCCGCGCTCGGGCGGCGCGCGGGGCGGGCGCCGGGTCCCGGACGCCGCCGGCCTTCGGGACGTACAGGCCTGGCGGGGCCGGGCACTCGGCGACGCGGCGGTTCCCTGTCGGACACTTCCGTCACCTGCCGGGTGTTGTGGGGGGCTGCGCGGACGGGGTGGCCGTCGACGACTGCACGGAGCCGGCGGCCGTCGGCGGAGTCGGGACGGGAGGCACGGGAGGCGCGGTGAGAGCCGGGGACGCGCTCGGGGTCGTCAGCGCGGTCGGAATCAGGGGCGCGGTCGACATCAGGGGCGCGGTGGGAGTCGGGCTCGGCGTGGAGGCAAGGACTTCCGGCGGGCGCACCACCGGATTGCGTGCCGAGGACTGCTGGGCGGCCGGGCCGGGGACGCCCTTGACGGTGCCGTCCGGGTTGAGGAACGCGGGGTCGCCGCCGGGGACCATGCCCAGCTCGCGGGCTCGGCGCTGGAGTGCGTCGGGGGCGGCGTAGGCGTCCACGTCCCGCTGGAGCGCCTGCTCCTCGTCGGTGAGGCTCTTGGTGTCCTTCTGCAGGTCGTCGAGCTGGAACGAGCCCGCGCTGAGCGCGGAGTTCAGCACGAGGAGGCCGATGAGACCGCCGCCGAGCAGCAGCACGACCAGGAGAACGAAGGGGGTACGGGCGGCTGTCCCGGAACCGGCCGGGAGAAGCCGGGCGAGCCGAGCCGCTCGCCCTCTCAGTTCGGGTTTCCTACTCACACACCCTCCCTGCCGGTTCGGTTCTGCAGCTCACGAGCGCTTCGCGAGTTCGAAACTCCGACCCACGTCGCCTCGCGAGTCGGAATCCCTGACTCGCTCCGCTCCGTGGGTTCGGACGTCCCACTCGGGCACCGACCAGGCGTCCCGATACCCAATCCGCGCGCTCCCGCGCGTTTGGACGCCGCACCGAGACGCGGACCGCGAGCCGGGACATCCCACCCCAACGACCCCGCGAGTTCGGGTTTCCGACTCACTCGTCCTCCCTCTCCGCGCGCGTCACTCGGCTTCCTCGCGGATGCGCTGTGCCCCCCGCAGCCGGGCGGGAGCCGCTCGCCGGTTTTCGGCGATCTCTTCCTCGGTGGGAAGTTCGGCACCGCGGGTGAGCAGCTTGAGCCGGGGCTGGTAGCGCTCGGGCACGACCGGCAGGCCGGGCGGCGCCGTGTTGGCGGCGCCGGCCGCGAACACCTGCTTGACCAGCCGGTCTTCCAGCGAGTGGTACGACAGGACGGCGATCCGGCCGCCGACCGCGAGCGTCTTGACGGCCGCGGGGATCGCCCTCTCCAGAACACTGAGTTCGCCGTTGACCTCGATACGCAGCGCCTGGAAGGTGCGCTTGGCGGGATTGCCGCCGGTGCGCTTCGCGGCCTGGGGAAGCGAGTCGCGGATCAGCTCGACGAGCCGTGCGCTGTTACTGAAGGGATCCTTCGCGCGTTCGCGGACGACCGCCGACACGATCCGCTTGGCCTGCTTCTCCTCGCCGTACGCCCGCAGGATCCGTACCAGTTCGCCCGGCGGATAGGTGTTGAGCACCTCGGCCGCGCTCATGCCCGTCGTCTGGTCCATGCGCATGTCGAGCGGAGCGTCCTGCGCGTACGCGAACCCGCGGTCCGCCTCGTCGAGTTGCATGGAGGAGACACCGAGGTCGAACAGAACGCCCTGGACGCGCGGGACGCCCAAGCGGTCGAGTACGTCGGGGAGTTCGTCATAGACGGCGTGCACGAGGGTCGCGCGGTCCCCGAAGGGAGCGAGCCGCTCTCCGGAGAGGCGCAGCGCCTCCTTGTCGCGGTCCAGGGCCACCAGGCGGGCTTCGGGGAACTGCGTGAGGAGCGCTTCGCTGTGTCCGCCGAGCCCCAGCGTGCAGTCGACGACGACGGCTCCGGGCCCGGCGATGGCCGGGGCGAGCATGTCCAGGCACCGCTGGAGCATCACCGGGACGTGTCGACTCTCGCTCAAGGGGCCCTCTCAGATACACGCGGCCGTACGCACCGCCAGGTCCCCGCCCGCTCGAGAAGGGGAGGCCCGCCGGCGCCGGGAGAGTGGCGTCAGCCGACCGGGAGCGGGAGGAGGCCGAGCCGTACGTACGCGCCGCGCTCGTACGGAAACGCCGGAAAATCGCCGGGTCTCCAGGGAAAACAGTCCAGCAGGGAGAGCCTCGCCTCCCGCTTCGCGTCACTTTAGTCCACGGTGTCTCGCGGTCAATCAACCGGCATGCGCGTCGTGAGTCCCGCTCCCGGAGAAGCCGTACATCGGGAAGAACAACCCGTCCGGGCGAGCCGACACCGCCCGTGTGGGTTACCTCACAACGAGCCACGATCACGTTCATTGTCCCTTCTCCCGGCAGGACCGCTTCCTGCGCGCCAAGTACCGTCGTAGGTATGACGACCTCCGCTTCCGTTCCCACCGAGCCCGAAGGCGCCATAGCCGGCGACGGCCCCACCGTGACCGACCGCCTCGTCGACGCGAACCAGCAGTACGCCGCCGCCTTCACCGATCCCGGGATGGACGCCCGTCCCGTTCTGCACGTCGCTGTGGTCGCGTGCATGGACGCGCGGCTCGACCTGCACGCCGCGCTCGGTCTGGAGCTGGGCGACTGCCACACCATCCGCAACGCGGGCGGAGTCGTCACCGACGACGTGATCCGCTCCCTCACGATCAGCCAGCGGGCGCTCGGCACCCGCAGCATCGTCCTCATCCACCACACCGGCTGCGGCCTGGAGTCGCTCACCGAGGACTTCCGGCACGACCTGGAGATGGAGGTCGGCCAGCGCCCCGCTTGGGCTGTGGAGGCCTTCCGGGACGTCGAACAGGACGTGCGGCAGTCGATGCAGCGGGTGCGCACCTCGCCGTTCCTGCTGCACACCGACGACGTACGCGGCTTCGTCTTCGACGTCACGACGGGTCTGCTGCGCGAGATCGACCCCGTCTGACGCCTCCACCGGGCCCCACGACGGTGGTCCGAAACCCTTGTGGGAACCTCTCTTCACCAAAAAATCACGAGCGTTCGAGGCCCAAAAGACCGCAAGGCGGACATATAGCGGCCAGTTATCCACAGGCGGATGACACGAACCGGTAACGGCAACAAGAATGCGGGTGTGGCGTCACGCGGAACTGTTCCCGCGTGGTGTCCGTGTTTCGAGGTGGGCCGGTCCGCACAGGGCGTCGGCCCGCGAAAGGGCCGAGGAGGGCCGGGTGACGACCTATGACGATCGAGCGAGCCTTACAGATCTGACCGCCACTGTGGAGCGTGTCCGCAGTTCGGTGGAAGGAGTGATCGAAGGCAAGCCTGAGGTCGTACGGCTTTCGCTGACCGTGCTGCTCGCCGAGGGTCATCTTCTGATCGAGGATGTTCCGGGCGTCGGCAAGACCATGCTCGCGAAGGCGCTGGCGCGGTCCATCGACTGCTCGGTGCGGCGTATCCAGTTCACGCCCGACCTGCTGCCCTCGGACATCACGGGTGTGTCCATCTGGGACCAGCAGCGCCGGGACTTCGAGTTCAAGCCGGGCGCGATCTTCGCGCAGATCGTGATCGGCGACGAGATCAACCGCGCCTCGCCCAAGACACAGTCCGCTCTCCTGGAGTCGATGGAGGAGCGCCAGGTCACCATCGACGGGACCACCTACCAACTGCCCAGCCCCTTCATGGTGGTGGCCACGCAGAACCCCGTCGAGATGGAGGGCACCTACCCGCTGCCGGAGGCCCAGCGCGACCGTTTCATGGCCCGTGTCTCCATCGGCTATCCCAGCGCGGAGGCCGAGTTGCAGATGCTGGACATCCACGGCGGGGTCAGCCCGCTGGACGACCTCCAGCCGGTGGCGCACGCCCACGAGATCGTGAAGCTGATCGACGCGGTCCGCACGGTCCACGTCGCCGACGCCGTGCGGCGGTACGCGGTGGAGCTGGTCGGGGCCACCCGCACGCACCCCGACCTCAGACTCGGCGCCTCCCCGCGTGCCACCTTGCATCTGCTGCGCGCGGCAAAGGCGTCCGCCGCACTGAGCGACCGGGACTACGCGCTGCCGGACGACGTCCAGGCACTCGCCGTGGCGGTTCTGGCCCATCGTCTGCTGCCCACGGCACAGGCACAGTTGAACCGCCGTACGGCCGAGCAGGTCGTCCAGGAGATCCTGCAGCTCACCCCCGTCCCGGCCGCACCCCAGCAGCAGGCCGGCTTCACGGTGGGCCGAGGTACGACCGCCTACGGCCAGCAGCCACCGCGGAGGCTTGGATGACGCAAGGAGGGACGGGGTACGCCGCCGAGGAGGACAAGGGCGGGCTGCGCACAGCGCTCGCCGGGCTCACCACACGGGGGCGCTCCTTCCTGGCCGCCGGAATCGCGGCCGCGATCTGCGCCTACGTCCTGGGGCAGAGCGATCTGCTCCGGGTCGGCCTGCTGCTTTCGGTCCTCCCCCTGGTGTGCGCGACCATGCTGTACCGCACCCGTTACCGGGTCTCGGGCAGCCGCAGACTCGCCCCCGCGCGCGTGCCCGCCGGTTCCGAGGCGCGGGTCCATCTGCGGATGGACAACGTCTCGCGGCTGCCCACGGGACTGCTGATGCTCCAGGACCAGGTGCCGTACGTACTCGGTCCGCGGCCCCGGTTCGTCCTGGACCGGGTGGAGGCGGCCGGCCGCCGCGAGGTGTCCTACCGGGTGCGCTCGGACCTGCGCGGTCAATATCCGCTGGGCCCGCTGCAACTACGGCTCACGGACCCCTTCGGAATGTGCGAGCTGACCCGTTCCTTCTCGACGTACGACACCCTGACGGTCATCCCGCGCGTGGAGTCGCTGCCGCCGGTGCGGCTGACCGGTGAGGCGAAGGGATATGGCGACGGGCGGCAGCGCTCGCTGGCGCTGGCGGGCGAGGACGACATCATCCCGCGCGGCTATCGCTACGGCGACGATCTGCGCCGGGTCCACTGGCGCCTGACCGCGCGCTACGGCGAGTTGATGGTCCGGCGCGAGGAACAGCCGCGGAGCTCCCGCTGCACGGTGTTGCTCGACACCCGGGGCATCGCCTTCGAGGGCGTGGGCCCGGACTCGGCCTTCGAGTGGGCCGTCTCGGGCACGGCGTCGGCACTGATGCACATGCTCGAACGGGGCTTTTCGGTACGACTGTTGACCGACATCGGCATTTCGGTTCCTGGCTTGGGCGCCGACGGATTCGCCGGCGCGAGCCATGAGTCGGCGGACGCGGCCGGGCTGATGATGGACACGCTCGCCGTCGTCGACCACTCGGACGGCACGGGTCTGTCCCGTGCGTACGACGTCCTGCGCGGCGGGAACCAAGGACTGCTGATTGCCTTCCTCGGCGAGCTGGACGAGGAACAGGCCACGGTGCTCGCCAAGATGCGCCAGCACAGCGGCCGGGCCGTCGCTTTTCTGCTGGACAGCGAGGCATGGATGCGGGAACCGGCAGATGCCCCCGGGCCGTTGGACAAGAGCGAGGATCAACTGCGCATGCTGCGCGAGGCGGGCTGGACAGCTGTGAAGGTGCCGCGGGGTGCGGGGATCGCCGACCTGTGGCGTGAGGCCGACCGGCAGCGCACGGGCGTCGCGTCGACGGGAAGTACGTCAGGGGGTGGTGCTCCGTGAGCGGAAGTGCGCGTCTGGCGCTGTGTGCGACGGCGGCCACGATCATGGCCGCATGTGCTCTGCTGCCGCTGGTCGACCCGGCGACCTGGCTCTTCCAGGCGGCGTTTCTGCTGGCCGTGCAGTCCGGTGCGGGCGCGCTGACCAGGCGGGTTCCGC
Organism: Streptomyces sp. NPDC005808; assembly: GCF_042871385.1. Lineage (NCBI taxonomy): Bacteria > Bacillati > Actinomycetota > Actinomycetes > Kitasatosporales > Streptomycetaceae > Streptomyces > Streptomyces sp. NPDC005808. Next base: position 382,154 of record NZ_JBIAIK010000007.1, read on the forward strand.
TGGCCAGGCCGCTGACCGTGGCGGTGCAGGCGGTGGTGACGCTGCTGCTGCTGACGCTGGTGTTCGCCCGGCAGCAGGCCTTCCTCGGGATCATCCCGGGGCCCGAGGCCTTCAACCAGTTCGGGGTGCTGCTGCAGTCGGGCGCGGACGATGTCGGACGGTTCGCCATTCCGGCGCCGCTGTCCGACGGCATCCGGCTGATGCTGGTCGGCGGTGTCCTGTTGATCGGGCTGGCGGTGGACGCGCTCGCCGTGACGTTCCGCAGTGCGGCTCCCGCCGGCCTCCCGCTGCTCGCGCTGTACTCGGTCGCCGCGGGGCTGTCCGGCGGCGGTGCCGCCTGGCTGTGGTTCCTGCTCGCTGCCGTCGGCTACCTGACGCTGCTGCTGGCCGAGGGCCGCGACCGGCTCTCGCAGTGGGGCCGCGTCTTCGGCGGGGCGTCCCGCGCACCGGGCCCCGAGTCCTCGGACGGCCCCGTCACGCCCGTCCGCACCGGGCGGCGTATCGGCGCGGTCGCGCTGGGCGTCGCCCTGGTGGTGCCACTCGCCCTGCCCTCGCTCGACGGCGGCCTGCTGGACGGCTTGGCGACGGGCGGGGGCTCCGAAGGCGGCGGCACGATCTCCGCGGTGAACCCGCTGGTCTCGCTCCACGACAGTCTGAATGTGGACGAGGACCGCGAGGTCTTGTCGTACCGCACCAACACCGACGACACCCAGGACATGTATCTGCGGATCGTCTCCCTGGACGACTTCGACGGGACGGCCTGGAAGCCGGCCCAGCGGCACGTCCTCGATGTGCCGGAGACGTTCCCGGCGCCGACCGGGCTCGGGAGCGATGTCCGCCAGACCTCGATCCAGACCCGCGTCTCGGCAGCCGACTGGTACGCGCAGGACTGGCTCCCGATGCCCTACCCGGCCAGCCAGGTGGACATCCAGGGCAGTTGGCGGTACGAGCCGGTGGGGCGCACGCTCGTCGGGGACCACGGCCAGAACACGCGAGGTGTGCAGTACGAGGTCACGAGCCTGCTCGTGCAGCCGACCGCGGAACAGCTGGCGAACGCGCCGGAGCCGGATCCGGCCCTGAAGCGCGAGTTCACCGAGGTGCCGGATTCGCTGCCGTCGGTGGTGGCCGACACCGCGCGCGAGGTCACCGCGGGATCGGCCAATCACTACGAGCAGGCGGTCAAGCTCCAGGACTACTTCGCCGTGAGCGGGGGGTTCACGTACGACACAGAGGTACAGGTCGGCAGCGGTTCTGCCGCGATCGCGCGCTTCCTGAAGGACAAGGAGGGCTTCTGCGTCCACTTCTCCTTCGCGATGGCCGCGATGGCCCGCACGCTGGGGATACCGGCTCGCGTCGCGGTGGGCTTCACGCCTGGTTCCGCGCAGCCCGACGGTTCGATGACGGTGGGGTTGCGGGACGCGCACGCTTGGCCCGAGTTGTACTTCGAAGGGGTGGGCTGGACCCGCTTCGAGCCGACTCCGAACCGGGGCTCGGTACCGGAGTACACCCAGCCGGAGACGTCCGGCACCGATGTGCCGACCGCACCGCGGCCGACGACTTCCGCGTCCTCGGAGCCCGCCGCCTCGGCGTCGGCCACCGAGAGCTGCTCCGCACAGGAGAGGAAGCTCGAGGCCTGCCCGAGCGAATCCGCGCCGGCGGCGGTGGGCTCCGAAGACGAGGGCATACCGTGGCTGCAGATCCTGGGGCTGGCACTGGCCGGGCTCCTGGTGCTGGGCGTGCCCTTGCTGCCGATGCTCTGGCGCCTGCGGATACGGGGCCTGCGGCTCGGCGGGCACGGACGCACCGAGGCGGATGTGGCGGTGTACACGCTGGGTGCCTGGCTGGAAGTGACCGATACGGCGTGGGACTACGGGATCGAGCCGGACGACTCGCAGACGCCTCGCAAAGCCGCCGAGCGGATCGTTCGTCTCGGGCTCCTCGAACCGACGGCGGCGGAGGCGGTGCACCGGTTGGCTGCGGCCGTGGAGCAGATGCTCTACGCCCCGCGTCCCCTTCCCACGGCGGGCCTCGCCGAGGACGCCCGTCAGATCGCGGACGCCTTCCGCACCTCGGCGAGCCGTTCGGCCCGACTCCGCGCACTCTTCGCTCCTCGCTCGGCCATCCGGGTGGCCTGGGCGGCCTCCGCCCACTGGGCGGCCCTGTCCGCCCGCCTCGCGGCCCGGCGAGAGACCTTGCTGCGGCGCCCTTCGGGACAGAACGGCTGACCCGTCCCTGCTCGGTGTGCGGCCCTCGCCCTGACCGGGGTGGGGGCCGCACGGCTGTCCGCACTGAGACGGGGGGTAGGGGGTGGTACAAGCGCCCCGGCGCTCACGGGGGTGACGCCCTTATGGGACGGACGTGGCGCCCGGAACGCACGCCCGCAGCCACGACATGACTGCCATCACTCACCGTTTCAGGGCGTGCGTGAGGGGGTGTCCACCTGACTGGTGGACACCCCCTCACGGAATGTCTGTAGCTGCGGCGCTCGGAGGGGCTACTGGCCCTGTTCGTCGCGGCGGCGCTGCCAACGCTGTTCGATGCGGTCCATCAGGGAGCGGCGCTGTCGGCCTTGACCGCGTGCGGCCGGCGCGCCGCCTGGCACGGTCGGCTGCTCGCCCGGTTTGGGGGCCTTGCGCCAACCGGTGACGGCGAGCACCGCGCAGCCCAGCATGACGAGAAAACCCACCACGCTCAGCCAGATCTGCACCGTGACCATTCCGGCCATGAGGAGCGCGATACCCACCAGGAAGCCCGCGACCGCCTGGTACACCCGTCGCCGGGTGTACGTACGCAGCCCGCTTCCCTCAAGCGCTGTCGCGAACTTGGGATCTTCGGCGTACAGCGCTCGCTCCATCTGCTCGAGCATTCGCTGCTCGTGCTCCGAGAGCGGCACGGAGTCCTCCTCATCGTGCAGTCGCCGGGGCGACCGGGGGTCCCCTTCAGGATAGGCAGGGAATCGCCCCCGTGAAACCCGCCCCTCTACGCCAATTCGCCGACCGGAAGCCGCCATGACACCCGGATCCACTGAGGCGTACATTCCCCAGGAACCGGCCTCTCATGCCGAACGGTCTCCCTCGATCATACGGCGCCGAGCGCCGGATCGGGGGGCCTGTGGCGTACTCCATCTGCACTCAAGCCCCTGATCAGCGCTGCACCTCAGCAGGCTGCTCAGCCCTCACCGGCCCCCGGTGCCTCACCGAGCACGTGAAGCTGCGTCGCCACGGAGTGGAACGCGGCGAGTTCGGCCGCTGCAGCCTCCAGTTTGAGCAGCGCTTCCAGGGCGCCGGGCTCGGTGTCCACGAGGACGCCGGGGACCAGGTCGGCGAAGACCCGTACGCCGTGTACGGCGGCGACGTTCAGGCCCGCGCCCTCGACCAGGGCGGTGAGCTGTTCGGCGGTGAAGCGGTGGGGTACGGGATCACCCTCGCCCCAGCGTCCGTCCGGGTCATGGAGCGCCTGCCTGGCCTCCGTGAAGTGCCCGGCGAGGGCCCGGGCCAGCACGGCTCCGCCGAGGCCGGCGGCAAGGAGGCTGAGGACGCCTTCGGGGCGCAGCGCGTCCACCACGTTGCGGACGCCCTGGGCCGGGTCGTCCACGTACTCCAGGACCCCGTGGCACAGCACCGCGTCGTAGCCACCGCGCTCGACGACGTCGAAGAGGCCGTGCGCGTCGCCCTGGACGCCGCGCACCCGGTCGGCGACCGAGGCCTCGGCGGTGCGGCGCTCCAATGCGAAGAGCGCGTTCGGGCTGGGGTCCACGACGGTGACTCGGTGGCCGAGGCGGGCCACCGGTACCGCGAAGTTGCCGCTGCCGCCCCCGGTGTCGAGGACGTCCAGGGACTCCCGGCCGGTGGCTTTGACCCGCCGGTCCAGGGCGTCCTTGAGGACCTCCCAGACCACGGCGGTACGGAGAGAGGCGCGGGGGCGCATCGGGTCCGGCACGGCAGTTGACTCCTCGGCGCGGCACCGCCTCTTGCTCGGCGGAGCGATCGGGGGGCCTCCCGGTGCCCTTTCGGGTCGGCAGGCTTCAGGCACTTCCACCCTAGTGGGCGGCGAAGCGATCATCGCCGATCGGCTCCCGAGCCACGAACCCGTGGGCAGACCGTGGGGCTCACCGAAGGGAACGGCGGTCCGCGGCCTGCCTTCCGGTCAGCCCGCGTCCGGGACTTGGTGGTCTCCTTCCTGCCTGGGTTGGGGCAGCACGGGCTGCAGTACCAGCATCCGCTCGACGAGGCGCAGGAACATCGCCACGTCGCGTATCAGATCGTCGGCGTCGCGGCTGCGCGCCGCGCCCTGTATGCCCGCCTCGGCACGGGCACGGCGGGTCGCTCCGGAGGCGAACAGCGCGCTCCACTCGGCGAGTTCGGGCGCGATTTCGGGGAGCACTTCCCAGGCGCTCCGGATGCGTGCCCTGCGTCGGGGGGTGGGTTCGGGGCGTCCGCGCGCGGCCAGGACGGCGGCGGCGGTGCGCAGGGCGGCCAAGTGCGCGGTCGCATAGCGCTCGTTGGGCGCTTCGAGGGCGGTCGCCTCGTCGAGTCCGGCGTGGGCCTGGGCGAGCAGTTCGAGGGCGGCGGGTGGGGCCGTGGCCCGGCGGAGCACGGGGTGCACGTCGCTCGCCGGGCCGGTCAGTGAGGGGGCAGGGCCGGTGGCGCGGCGCCGGTGGGAGGCGGCTGCGGATGAGTTGGCCATGACGAACCTCCTGTCGTCTGTGTGACGGCTCTGTGGCCGTATGTGCCCATCGTGAGGTATCCCACTGACAATGCGTCCTGACCTGCGCTTTTGCTTCGATCGACAGTTCGAGATACTTTTTGCACTGACCAGTCAGTACAAAAAGAGTCGGCCCGTCGGTCGGCTCGAAGAGGGGGAGCTGTGGGCGAGCAGCGCGGAGTCGCCGTCAGTGCCGAGGGGTTCGGGCTCAAAGGGCCGCGCGGCTGGGCGTTCCGGGACGTGAGGATCGGGGCCGGACCCGGGTCGCTGATCGCGGTGGTGGGGCCGTCCGGTTCCGGCCGGACCTGTCTGCTGCTGGCGCTCGCCGGGCGGATGAAGTCCAGCGAGGGGCAGGCCACGGTCGGCCCCTTCCGGCTGCCCGGGGAGATGTCCGCCGTGCGCCGGATCAGCGCGCCGGCTCATGTCCCGGGCGTCACCGATCTGGACCCGGCTCTGACCGTAGGCGAGCACCTGCTGGAACGGGCGCTGCTGCAACGGCGGTTCGGAGGATCTCTGCGGGGGCTGCTGCGACCGCGTGCCGAGCGTGCGAACGAGGCGAAGCTGCGGATCGACACCGCTCTGGCCGCCGCGGGGCTCGACCGGGAGACGCTGCCCAAGGGCTCCCGGACGTCCGTACGCGATCTGGAGCGCTTGGAGGCGCTGCGGCTGTCCGTCGCGCTGGCCCTCGTCGGCCGTCCGCGCCTGCTCGCCGTCGACGATCTCGACCTCAAGCTGTCGGATGCCGAACGGGCCGATGCCTGGGCCCTGTTGAGGTCGCTCGCCGAGTCCGGGACCACGGTCGTCGCGGTGTGCCACGAGGCTCCGGAGGACGCCGTCATCGTATCCACCGGGCCCAAGGACGTACCCGAAGCGGCAGCCGAGCGACAGCCCGACCACAAGACCCCCGAGAACGACCAGAACGCCCAGAGCACCGCGACCACCGCGACCACCGCGACCACCGCGACCACCGCGACCACCGGAAACGACAACAAGGAGACGGCCGATGCGTTCGCCGAGACTGGCCTCGCTTGAGCTCCGGCGCTTCGGCAGGGGCAAGCTTCCGCGGGCCGCGCTGGTCGCGCTCCTGCTGTTGCCCCTGCTCTACGGCGCCCTCTACCTGTGGTCGTTCTGGGACCCGTACGGCCGTCTTGACCGCATCCCCGTGGCGCTCGTGAACGACGACAAGGGGGCGACCGCCGCGGGCAAGAAGCTGACGGCGGGCGACGACATCACCAAGGGGCTGCGCGACAGTGACACGTTCGAGTGGCACGAGGTGGGCGCGGCCGAGGCCCGGGAGGGCGTCGAGGACGGCACGTACTACCTGTCATTGACGATGCCGAGCGACTTCAGCGAGCGGATCGCCTCCAGTTCCGGGGATTCGCCGGAGACGGGCGCGCTCCAGGTGCGTACGAACGACGCGAACAACTACATCGTCGGGCAGATCTCCCGGACGGTGTTCAGCGAGGTGCGCACGGCCGCGTCCACGAAGGCCTCCCGGTCGTTCCTCGACAAGATCTTCGTCTCCTTCTCGGACATCCACGGCGAGACCGAGAAGGCCGCCAAGGGGGCCGACAAACTGGAGAGCGGGATCGGCACGGCGGAGAAGGGGGCCGAGGATCTCGCGGACGGTCTGAAGGACGCCAAGGCGGGCAGCGGGAAGCTCTCCTCGGGCCTGAAGAAGCTCAACACGGGCGCGGGCGACCTGGAGGACGGCTCGCGGCAGGTCGCGGACGGTACGCAGGCCCTGGCCGACAAGGTCAACGGGGTCGCGGATGACGTGGGCCCTTTCGTGAAGGACAACGAGAAGTCGATCGGTGACACGGCCCAGCTGGTCGCCGACGCCGCCTCCGGGATCCGCGCCGACCTCGGCACCCTGGTGGAGACGGCCCCGGCCGCGGCCAAGGGTGCCCACACGGCCTCCGCCACCCTGGACACCGTCTACCAGGCACGCTGCGAGACCCTGCCGGTGCCGGACGCCGCATGCCCCGACCTGAAGAAGGCCGAGCAGGCGGCCGCGGACGTGGCCGCCGTCGCCGACGACGTCAACACGCTGATCGAGGACCAGGACGGCGATCTCGACAAACTGGACAAGAACCTGGCCACGCTCCAGAAGCAGGCCCAGGCGCTCGCCGACCGCTCGCCGAACCTCTCCGAGGACCTCACCGACGCCGTCTCCAGGATCAATGAGCTGAACGAGGGCGCAGAGAAGGTCGCCGACGGAGCGAAGTCGCTGCACTCGGGGCTCGGCACGGCCAAGACCGGTGCGGCGGACCTCGACACGGGTGTCGGGAAGCTGAAGACGGGCGCGAGCGACCTGGACGCCGGCCTGTACAAGCTCGTCGACGGCTCAGGGACGCTCGCCGACGGACTGCACGACGGCGCCGGCCAGATCCCCGACTACGACGAACAGGACCGGGACCAGCGGACCGAGGTCATGGCGGACCCGGTGCAGCTAGCCTCGCAGGACCTCCACAAGGCGCCCAACTACGGCACCGGCTTCGCCCCGTACTTCATCCCGCTGTCCCTGTGGGTGGGCGCGATGGTGGCGTACATGCTGATCCAGCCGCTCAACCGGCGCGCGCTCGCGGCGGGCGGCTCGGCCTGGCGCATCGCGCTGGCGGGCTGGCTGCCGGTGGCCGCTCTGGGGGTGCTGCAGACGGCGGCCCTGATGTCCGTGCTGCACTGGGCGATCGGCCTGGAAATGACCCACGCGGCCGGGACGGTGGGCTTCCTGTTCCTGGTGACGGCGTGCTTCGCGGCGATCGTGCAGTGGCTGAACGCACGCTTCGGAGCGGCCGGCCGGATCCTCGTCCTCGCCTTCCTGATGCTCCAGCTGACATCGGCGGGCGGCACCTACCCCGTCCAGACCAGTCCGGGCTTCTTCAACGCGATCCACCCCTTCCTGCCGATGAGCTACGTGGTCGAGGCCCTCAGAAGGCTCATCACAGGGGGCGGCCTCGGGCCGGTCTGGCAGGCGTGCGCCGTGCTCGCGGCCTTCACCCTGGGCGCCCTGGCTCTCACCGCCCTGTCCGCACACCGTAAGCAGGTCTGGACCCTCGACCGGCTGCACCCGGAGCTGAGCCTGTGACCGCGCGCGGGGGCGTTGCTGTGACAATCAGGGCCATGGAAAGCAGCAACACCACGGCGGCCGGCGGCAGCCGCCGCGAGGCGACCCGCCAGAAGCTCTACGAGGCGGCCGTCACCCTCATAGCCGAACAGGGCTTCTCCGCCACCACGGTGGACGAGATCGCCGAGCGCGCCGGGGTCGCGAAGGGCACGGTCTACTACAACTTCGCGAGCAAGTCCGTCCTCTTCGAAGAGCTGCTGCGACACGGCGTCGGCCTGCTCACCGCCTCCCTGCGGGAGGCGGCCGAGAAGACCGCCAGGGACGGCGGCAGCAAGGTCGACGCACTGGACGCGATGATCCGGGCCGGGCTCGTCTTCATCGACCGCTATCCGGCCTTCACCCAGCTCTACGTGGCGGAGCTGTGGCGCACCAACCGGGCCTGGCAGTCCACGCTCATGGTCGTCCGGCAGCAGGCGGTCGCGGTCGTCGAGGGCGTCCTGCGCGATGCCGTGGCGAACGGCGAACTCAGCGACGAGATCGACATCCCGCTGACCGCTGCCGCGCTGGTCGGCATGGTCCTGGTGGCCGCCCTGGACTGGCAGGCCTTCCAGCCCGAGCGCTCCCTGGACGACGTCCACGCGGCCCTCTCGCGGCTGCTCCAGGGCCGTGTGAGCGGCAACGGCTGACCTACCGCGTAACCAGCACACACGAAAGCGCCGGTCCGAGGTGGCCGCGTCCCCCGCGGGCCACTCGAACCGGCGCTTCGCCGTGCTCCCCCGAACTCCCCCTGTTTCCCCCGTTGGACCCCGGCCGGTCAGCGCCGGGTCCCCCGTTGCCTCACTCCCGCCGACGAATCGGCGGAAGGAGCGGACAAGGACGCGAGAACCGTTCCGCCGCCCCGTGTCGGCGGTACCGGAGCCGCGCCCCTTTCCGTGTCTCCACTCTGTCGTTCACGCAGGTCGGGCCCATCCGCGCGCGTACTCATCTCACCCACTAGGTACGCGTACTCAGCCCTGCGCTCTCAAGCCCAGGACGCTCGGCTGCCCACTGGTTACGATCGCCTCCGTGTCCGTACTCCCTCTGGTCTTCACCAGCGGCTGGGCCAGCGGCATCAACGCGTACGCGGTGGTGCTGCTCCTCGGCGTCTTCGGCGCGACCGGCCTGAGCGACGACGTCCCGGAGGCCCTTCAGCGCCCTGAGATCCTCGTCACAGCCGGCGTTCTTTTCCTCTGTGAGGCGGTCGCCGACAAGATCCCGTACGTGGATTCCGTGTGGGACTCCGTGCACACGGTGATCCGGCCCGTGTCGGGCGCGGTGGTCGGCGCGCTGCTCGCCGGACAGAGCGGTTCGCTTCCCGATCTGGCGGCGGGCGCGATCGGCGGTTCGACCGCGCTGGCGAGCCACACCGTCAAGGCCGGGACACGGATGGCGATCAACACCTCGCCGGAGCCGTTCAGCAACGTCCTCATGAGCACCGCCGAGGATCTCGGAGTCGCGGGGATCCTCACCTTCGCGATGTTCCACCCCGAAGCCGCGGCGGTCATCGCGGCTGTCCTGCTGCTCGCCGGGCTCGTGGTGCTCTTCTTCCTGGTCTCGCGGATCAGACGGTTCCGGCGCCGCAGGGCCCAGCGCCGGGAGGAGAAAAGGCTGGCGGCGGGGGTGGGCCGATCGCCCGACTGACCGCAGGGCGGGGGTTGTCAGTGGCGGCCGATAAGGTCCCTGGCATGGCACGAATTGCGGTGATGGGCGCCGGGATGGGCGCGATGGCGGCAGCCGCCCGGCTGGCCGTCGCGGGCCACCGGGTGGTGGTGTACGAGCGCACGGCGACGTACGGCGGTGCGGTGCGCCGTGTCGAGCGCGACGGTTTCGCCTTCGACACGGGCCCGGGGCTGCTGCCGCTGCCGGCGGTCTATCGCGACCTGTTCCTCAAGACGGGCAGGGAGCCGCTGGAGGCGTGCGTCGAGCTCGTCCAGGTGGACCCGTCGTCACGCCATGTCTTCGCGGACGGCACGGACGCCTCGTTGCCGAACGCGTCCCGCGCGGGCGTCGTCAGCGCACTGACCGGGGCGCTCGGCGCGGGCGCGGGCGACCGGTGGGGCGACTTCCTGGTGCGGGCACGCGAGGCGTGGGACCGCACGCGCAGGCCGCTCCTGGAGGAGCCGCTGTGGCCCAACTGGCAGGTGCTCGCCGAGCGCGAGCCCTACCCCGCGGTGCCGCACAAGCGGCTGCTGCGCACCCGCCGGGCCGCCACTCTCGCCGAGGTAGGCGCCTGGGAGCTGCGCGACCCGCGCCTGAGTGCCCTCCTGGAGAGCCACGCCCTCGCGTACGGGCTGGACCCTCGCGTCGCCCCGGCGAGCGCAGCCGTGCTGCCGTACATGGAGCACGCCTTCGGCACCTGGTATGTGCGCGGCGGGATGAGGGAGTTGGCGCGCGCGGTGTACGAGCGGTGCCTGGCACGGAAGGTCGAGTTCGTCTTCGGCGCCGAGGTCACGGGGGTCGTCGAGAAGGACGGCCGGGCCGCGGGGGTCGAGCTGCGGGACGGGACCGTCGCCGAGGCGGACACGGTCGTCGGCAGCGGGCCCTGGCGGCTGAGCGGCCTGAGTCGCCCCGAGCTGTACGCGGGGGACGGTGTGCAGCCGCACCCGGAAACCCGCTTCGCAGGCAAGGTCGTGGTCTGTCTCGCGCTGCGCGGCGCGCGCGAGCAGGGCGCCGCGCACCGCACGGTCGTCCACACCACCGACCGGGAGGCGGAACTCGACCTCTTCGGACTCGGTGCCCCGCCCGCGCGGCCGACCGTATGGGTCGAGCGACCGAACGACCCACGGCTGCGCCCCGATGACGCGCACGAGTCGGTGGTGCTCACGTCGACGGTGCCGTCCCAGGCCCTTCACGACTGGACGGCGGCCGGGGCCGCCGACACTTTCGCGGACCGAATGACCGCCGCCGCCGAGCGGGCCGTTCCGGGGCTGCGTGACCGGGTGCTGTGGCGCGAGGTGCGCACTCCCGTGCACACGGAGGAGGAGACCGGCGCGCAGGGCGGCGGGATACCGGCACCCTCACTGTCGGGCGCGGCGGGGACCCGGCTGCACCCCGCCAACAGCACTCGCCTGCCGGGCCTGTTCGCGGTCGGCGGCTGGGCCCACCCGGGCGGCGGCCTGCCCCATGCGGGCATGTCGGGCGCGCTGGTGGCGGGACTGATCGTGGAAGGACCGGAGTTCCGGGGCTCGCAGTGATCCCGGCACGCTGACGCAGAGAAGGGCCCGTACCAACACCGGCGCGGGCCGCACTCAGTACCGTGCCGCTCCTCCCGTACCGGTGCTGCCCCTCAGTACCCGTGCCGCCCTCAGTACCGGTACTGCTGCTCGTCGTACCCGGTGCCGTTGTTGCCGTTGTTGTTGCCGTTGTTGTTCTCCTGGTACGGATACGGCTGTTCCGGCGGGAGTTCGCCGCCGTACTCGTCGGTGCGCTGCTGCGGCACCCAGACTCCACCGGGCGGGGTGCCGTCACCGTACGTACCGGCGGCGTACTGGTCCTGACCGTAGCCCTGCTGCCCGTACTGCTGCTGCTCGCCGCCACCGTAGGTGGTGTTGTCGTACGAGGCACCGCTGTACGTCTGCGTGCCGATGTACGGGTCGGAGTAGGCGGCGTACTGCTGCTGGCCGTTGCTGTCGTAGCCGTACTGCTGCTGGTCGTAGCCGGAGTAGCCGTCGTACGCATAGGCCTGCTGGTCCTGGCCCTGGGCCGCGGACGCGTAGGACTGATCGGCCGCTGCCGCATACGCGTTGGCGTCGTACACGCCGTAGGAGCCGGTGTCGTCGGGCAGGGGCTGCGGCTCGTACACGGCAGTGGTCTCGGCGGCGCCGGGCTCACCCGCACCCGGCGGCATGAAGCGGTCGGACTGCGCGGGTGAGAAGACGTTGTCCTCGCCCGCGAACTCGTCCTCCTGCGGAAATGCCGTGGCGTCTGCCGCTTCGAGGTCGGTGACCTCCAGCGTCGGGTCCTGGTGCTCAGGCTCACCACGGCGGCGTTTGCTCTTGCCCTTGGCCTTGTCGGCGCCCTGGCGGTTTCCGACGGCCCAGCCCTCCGCGAACCCGCGGCGGAACGACAACGTCACATACGTCTGGCCGACCGCGAACGCCGCAGCGCCCAGGCCGATGACCACGACGGAGGGGATCAGCACGCCGAAGACCACGCCGAGGAAGCCGGCGAAGGCGAGCAACCGGTAACGCAGCCGCGCCTTGTACTGCAGCAGAACCTCGCCGAGCAGCCAGAGCGCGACGACGCCGAAAGCGATATAGAGGACCGTCCAGCCCATGTACGCCCCTCTCCCAGTGGCCGCTACGCAGTGTGTCGTACGTGGGTGCGACCGGTCTAGGCCTGCTGCGGGTGGTGCAGGCCCAGATTGTCGTAGATTTCCAGCGTTGCCGTGGAGTTGTTGAGCGTGATGAAGTGCAGTCCGGGGACTCCCTCGGCCAACAGCCTCGCGCAGAACTCCGTCGCGAACTCGATGCCAATGGAGCGTACAGCCGCCGCATCATCTTTGGCTGTGAGGATCCGCTCTTTCAGAACGTCCGGGAACGACGCATTGCTGAGCTTCGGAAGCCTCTCCAGCATCTTCACACTCGTCACCGGCATGACCTCGGGAATCACCGGAGTCGCACAGCCGGCCCCGGCTACGCGGTCGCGCAGGCGGAGATACGACTCGGGGTGGAAGAACATCTGCGTGATCGCGTAGTCGGCGCCGGCGCGGCACTTGTCGACGAAGTGCCCGGTGTCCAGGTCCCAGGTCTCGGAGCGCGGATGCATCTCGGGGAAGGCCGCGACGCCTACGCAGAAGTCGCCGGACTCCTTGATGAGACGGACGAGATCGGCCGCGTAGGTCAGGCCCTGGGGGTGCGGCACCCAGTCGCCCATGGGGTCCCCGGGCGGGTCGCCGCGCACGGCGAGGATGTTGCGGATCCCGGCGTCCGCGTACTGGCCGATGATGTTGCGCAGCTCCGCGACGGAGTGGTTGACCGCGGTGAGGTGTGCGACCGGGGTGAGCGTCGTGTCGGCGACGATCTGCTGGGTCTCCTTCACCGTGCCCGCGCGGGTGGATCCGCCGGCTCCGTACGTCACCGAGACGAAGTCGGGTGCGACCGCTTCCACCCGGCGCAGCGCGTTCCACAGGTTCCGCTCGCCCTTGGGGGTCTTCGGCGCGGAGAACTCGAACGAGTACGTCTTGTTGCCGGTCGCGAGCATGTCGCGCACGGTTCGTGCGCGGTCAGTCCTGGTGGAAGCAGATCCGAAGGCCATACCCGCAGGTTAGCCAGGGGGATCGGGTCCCCCAACCGCACGGCCGGGAATTGCCCGATTTGTCGAATTCTTGTCCACTCCTCGGACAGAGGCCGGACAACCGTTCAGGTAACCGGACGGCTGTTCAGTCAACCGGACGGCTGTTCAGGGAACTCCTCGGTCGGCTACACGCACGGCTACTCGGACAGCTGTACGCCGCGCAGCCGTTTCGCGAACTCCGCCGCCGCCGCTCCCGGGTCGTCCGCCTCCGTGATCGCCCGCACCACGACGGCGCGGCGGGCACCCGCCTCCAGCACCTCGTCGAGGTTGCCGAGGTCGATGCCTCCGATGGCGAACCACGGGCGGGCGGTACCCAGCGAGGCCGTGTACCGGACCAGGTCCAGGCCTGGCGCGTGGCGGCCGGGCTTGGTGGGCGTCGGCCAGCAGGGGCCGGTGCAGAAGTAGTCCACGCCCTCCTGGACGGCGGCTGCCGCGGCCTCGGACTCGGCATGCGTGGAGCGGCCTGTCAGGACTTCGTCGCCGAGGATGGCGCGGGCGGCTGCAACCGGGAGATCGCCCTGGCCCAGGTGCAGCACGTCGGCGCCGGCGGCGTGGGCCACATCCGCCCGGTCGTTGACCGCGAGCAGCTTGCCGTGGCGCGCGCAGGCGTCCGCGAAGACCTGGAGGTGCTCCAGCTCCTCGGCCGCCTCCATGCCCTTGTCACGCAGCTGCACGATGTCGACACCGCCGTCCAGGACCGCGTCCAGGAAATCGGCGAGGTCGCCCTGGCTCCTGCGGGCGTCCGTGCACAGGTAGACACGGGCGTCGGCGAGCTGGGCGCGTGCGGTGGCGGCGTTGTCGGGCATGCGTGTTACCCCCGTTGTCGGTGCGTGGGGACCACGGCGGCCGGGGTGGTCCATGGCGCCGTGGTCCGAACGTCGGACGGTCTGTCTCGGTCAGACGGCGAGCGCCTGGGCGCGACGCTTCACCTCCGTGCCGCGATTCTCGCTGAGAGCCTGTGCGGGGGTGCCGGGCAGGCTCGGGTCGGGAGTGAAGAGCCACTCGAGCATCTCTTCGTCGGAGAAACCGTCGTCCCGCAGGAGCGTCAGGGTGCCTGTCAGGCCCTTGACGACCTTCTGCTCGGCCCCGTCGATGAAAGCGGCGGGGACATGCAGCGCACGGTTCTCACCGCGGCGTACGGCGATCAGCTGGCCCTCCCTGACCAGCTGCCGGACGCGGGTCACCTCGACACCGAACTGCTCGGCGATGTCGGGCAGGGTGAGCCAGGCGGGGACGAGAGCATCGATCTTTGCGTCAATCTCGGTCACAGGACAAGCCTGCCATCCCGGACTGACACTCGGTAGCCGAGTCCCGTCGGGATCGGGTTACCGCACAGCCGGATCCCGTCTGGATCGGGGCGCCGCACGGCCGAATCCCATCGGAATCGGGGCACCGCACGGCTGGATCGCCCCGGCCGACACCGGTTCCGCCCACGGCGAACCAGCCCCGCCTAAGGCGTCAGCGTCGCCGTCTTCAGCGGCCGCGAAGGATCCGACAGCAGCTCCGGGTCCATCAGGGTGCCCGCCTCGATGAGTTTCCGGCCCTGGGCCAGGTCCCTGGGCCGGCCGACCGCGAGGAGGGCGACCAGCCGGCCGCCGTGGAGCCAGCAGACCGTCCAGGCCGCGCCGGACGGGTCACCGCGCCAGAGGGTGGTGTCGGCGGGGGCGTGGTGGCCGACGTACTGGACGAAGCGGCCGAACTGTTCGGACCAGAAGTACGGGACCGGGTCGTACGCCACAGGGGACTCGCCGATGATGTTCGCCGCCACCGTGCGCGGTCCCTGGAGGGCGTTGTCCCAGTGGTGGACCAGAAGGCGGTCCTCGTACCTTCCCGAAGGGAAGGAAGCGCAGTCGCCGACCGCGTAGACGTCCGGCACGGAGGTGCGCAGATGGTCGTCGGCCAGGACCTCTCGGTGGGCGCCGAGCTCGATGCCGGAGCCGCTGAGCCAGGCGGTGGCGGGGCGCGCTCCGATGCCGACGATCACGGCGCCCGCGGGCACCCGTGAGCCGTCGTCCAGCACCACGGCGCCGGGCTCGACGCGCTCCACGCGCGCGTGGGTGCGCAACGAGGCTCCGCTGTCCGCGTACCAGGCGGCCATCGGGGCGGCCACCTCGGCGGGCAGCGCCCCGGCGAGCGGCCGGTCGGCGGCCTCGATGACGGTCACCACACATCCGGCCTCACGCGCTGCGGTGGCGAATTCGGCGCCGATCCAGCCCGCCCCCACCACCACGATGTCGTGCTGCTGGGCGAGGACGGGACGCAGCCGCTCGGCGTCGTCCAGGGTGCGCAGCAGATGGACCCCGGGCACGCCCTCCGTGCCCGGCAGCCGGATCGGTTCCGCGCCGGTCGCGACGACCAGGACGTCGTACGGCACCGGCCCCGCCACCGTGTCCAGCTCATGGTCCCCGGGGCGTACACCGAGCGCCTCGCGCCCGAGCCACAGGTCGATGCCCAGTGCCTCGAAGTCGAGGTCGAAGGCGGAGCCCTCGGCCTTGCCGAGCAGTACGGCCTTGGACAGCGGTGGGCGGTCGTACGGCTGGTGCGGCTCCGCCCCGATCAGCGTCACGCCGCCGGCGAAGCCCTGTTCCCGCAGGGCGACCGCGGTCTGTACGCCCGCCATGCCCGCGCCCACGACGACGACCTGCCGTACCGCCCGCTCCTGAACCTGCGTCTTGTCGGTCACCTGATCACCATAGACAGCTGACAATTCGTCAGTCAGCGGGCGTGCTCAGTGACCTGCTCCACACCGCCCCGACCTGACCTGCTCCGCACCGCCCGACCCGACCTGCTCCACACGACTGGGCAGCACCGCCCGGACGGATCCGCACGGCACCACCACAGACCCGCACGGCACCACTAGGGGGTGTCGCTGGGGCGGACCTCTTCCACCGAACTGGTCCCGCTGCCCCGCTGCGACTCCCACTCCCACGTCTCCTCCAGGCGGACACGCCCGTCGGGCAGCTCGGTCACGCGGGACACGCAGTGCCCCGAGGAGGTGCCGCCGGGCGCCTGGTCGGCGACCGGCGACAGGGCGAGGCCGTCGAGCGAACGGGCCATGGACGGAGGCTCCCTTACTGAGACATACGGCAGCGAGCTAGGCTGGTCAACGTAAAGCACTCGCGGGAGTCCGGACGACCGGGCTGAGAGGGAGGCTGGACGGCCTCCGACCGTACGAACCTGATCCGGGTCATGCCGGCGAAGGGAGGGGCTGGACGCCCATGTCGCATACACCGCCTGACACATCCCGTACGTCCGTGTCACCAGGCATCTCAGACGTCCTCGTCATCGGGGGCGGAATCATCGGGCTGGTGACGGCCTGGCGGGCCGCGCAGCGCGGACTGACGACCACGCTGGTGGACCCCGAGCCCGGCGGCGGCGCCGCGCAGGTCGCGGCCGGCATGCTCGCCGCCGTCACCGAACTGCACTACGGAGAGCAGACCCTGCTGGGCCTCAACCTGGCCTCCGCGCACCGCTATCCGGACTTCGTCGCCGAGCTCACCGAGGCGACGGGCCAGGACCTCGGCTACCGCCGGTGCGGCACCCTGGCCGTCGCACTCGACGCCGACGACCGTGTGCACCTGCGTGAACTGCACACCCTGCAACGTCAGTCCGGGCTCGACTCCGAGTGGCTCAGCGGCCGTGAGTGCCGCCGCCTCGAACCGATGCTCGCGCCCGGCGTGCGGGGCGGGCTGCGGGTGGACGGCGACCACCAGATCGATCCGCGCCGGCTCGCGAAGGCCCTGGTCACGGCCTGCGAGCGGGCCGGAGTGGTGTTCCGCCGGACGTGGGCCGAGCGCCTGGGCGTGGTACGGGACCGGGCCCAGGGAGTCGTCACCGCGGACGGCGTCAAGCTGTCGGCCGGGCAGGTGGTCCTCGCCGCGGGCAGCCTCAGCGGGCGCCTCGCGGGCGTTCCCGAGGCTCTGCTACCGCCCGTGCGCCCCGTGAAGGGGCAGGTGCTGCGGCTTACCGTGCCACGGCCGTACGCGCCCTTCCTCAGCCGCACCGTGCGTGCCGTCGTGCGCGGCAGCCATGTCTATCTGGTGCCGCGCGAGAACGGCGAGCTCGTCGTCGGCGCGACCAGCGAGGAGCTGGGCTGGGACACGACGGTGACCGCGGGCGGCGTGTACGAGCTGCTGCGCGACGCCCATGAGCTGGTCCCCGGAATCACCGAGCTGCCGCTCACCGAGACCCGCGCAGGACTGCGCCCCGGGTCGCCGGACAACGCGCCGCTGCTCGGTCCCACCGAGCTCGACGGGCTCCTCCTGGCGACCGGGCACTACCGCAACGGCGTCCTGCTGACCCCCGTCACCGGTGACGCGATGGCGCACGCCCTGACCACCGGTGAACTCCCGGACGTGGCACGCCCCTTCTCCCCCAAGCGCTTCAGCCCGGCACGCACGGAGCAGCCCGTATGAGCATCCTCGTCAGCGTCTTCGTCAACGGAGAGCGGCAGCGGGTCGCCGCCGGAACCGCTCTCGACACCCTCGTCGCGGCGCTCACCCCGGCTCCGTCCGGTGTCGCCGCCGCGCTCAACGAAACCGTCGTCCCGCGAGGGCAGTGGTCCTCCACCTCCCTCTCCGAGGGAGACCGTGTCGAAGTCCTCACTGCCGTCCAAGGAGGCTGACCCATGGCCGACGATCCCTTTGTCCTCGGTGGTACGTCCTTCTCGTCCCGTCTGATCATGGGTACGGGGGGTGCGCCCAGCCTCGATGTCCTGGAGCGCTCGCTCGTCGCTTCCGGTACGGAGCTGACGACGGTCGCCATGCGGCGCGTAAACGCTTACGTACACGGTTCCGTGCTCTCCGTCCTCGACCGGCTCGGCATCCGGGTGCTGCCGAACACGGCGGGCTGCTTCACCGCCGGCGAGGCCGTACTGACCGCCCGCCTCGCGCGCGAGGCCCTGGGCACCGACGTGATCAAGCTGGAGGTCATCGCCGACGAGCGCACGCTGCTGCCCGATCCGATCGAGCTGCTCGACGCGGCGGAGACGCTGGTGGACGACGGCTTCACCGTGCTGCCGTACACGAACGACGACCCGGTGCTCGCGCGGAAACTGGAAGACGTCGGGTGCGCCGCGATCATGCCGCTGGGGTCGCCGATCGGGTCCGGGCTCGGGATCCGCAACCCGCACAACTTCCAGCTGATCGTGGAGCACGCGCGCGTGCCGGTGATCCTGGACGCGGGAGCCGGGACAGCGTCCGATGCCGCGCTCGCGATGGAGCTGGGGTGCGCGGGGGTGATGCTCGCCTCGGCCGTGACGCGGGCCCAGGAGCCGGTGCTCATGGCCGAGGGCATGCGGCACGCGGTGGAGGCGGGGCGGCTCGCCTACCGGGCGGGGCGGATTCCTCGGCGGCACTTCGCCGAGGCGTCGTCTCCTGCGGAGGGGCTGGCCCGGCTGGATCCGGAGCGGCCGGCGTTCTGACCTTGGCCGTCCGCCGTCCGTGGTTGCGGCTTCAGGACTTTCCCGCCCGCGCACCGCCCGTTTCCACCTCGTTGAAAAGTGCTGGTCTCCCGTGCGGCGACCCGCCGTCGGCGACTGCCGGGTACCTCATGGCCTGTGCGGCGTGCGTCACAGGTCGGCTTCAGTCCAGCCCCGGTATCGGCTGAACGGGTGGGGCTGACAGTGGTGGCTCGTAGACTCACCTGCGTGGATACGACCCTTCAGGACCCGCTTGTCGGGCAGCTGCTCGACGGCCGCTACCGCGTGGACGCGCGCATCGCGGTCGGCGGGATGGCCACGGTCTACCGGGCCCTGGACACCCGCCTCGACCGTGTGCTCGCCCTCAAGGTGATGCACCCGGCCCTGGCTGCCGACGGCTCGTTCGTCGAACGGTTCATCCGCGAGGCCAAGTCGGTGGCCCGGCTCGCCCACCCCAATGTGGTGCAGGTCTTCGACCAGGGGGCGCACGGATCGTACGTCTATCTGGCCATGGAGTATGTCGCCGGGTGCACCCTGCGCGACGTCCTGCGCGAGCGCGGGGCCCTCCAGCCGCGGGCCGCGCTCGACATCTTCGAGCCGGTGCTCGCGGCGCTCGGCGCGGCCCACCGCGCCGGTTTCGTGCACCGCGACATGAAGCCGGAGAACGTGCTCATAGGGGACGACGGCCGGGTCAAGGTGGCGGACTTCGGGCTCGTACGAGCCGTGGACACCGTCACCAACACGACGGGCGCGGTCCTCGGCACCGTCTCGTATCTCGCCCCCGAGCAGATCGAGCACGGCACCGCCGACGCCCGCGTCGACGTGTACGCGTGCGGCATCGTGCTCTACGAGATGCTCACCGGCGGCAAGCCGCACTCCGGTGACTCCCCCGCCCAGGTGTTCTACCAGCACCTCCACGCGGACGTACCGCCGCCGTCCGCCGCCGTACCGGATCTGGCGTTCCAGCTCGACGAGCTGGTCACCTCGGCGACCGCACGCAACCCCGAGGTCCGCCCGTACGACGCGGTGGCGCTGCTCGGTCAGGTGCTGGAGGCGCGGGCGGAGCTCAGCGCCGAGCAGCTCGACGCCGTACCGCCGCAGGCCCTCGGTATGGGGCACCACAACGCCGAGGACCGTACGAGCGTGATCCCGCGCTCGCTGTCCCTGCAGCGCCCGCTGCCGGTGAACGAGTATCAGGGCGAGGACGCCGTACTCAACCCGACCAGCCGGTTCGAGCGGACCAGCCAGTTCGCGTCCGAGGGCGCCCCGCCCGCACGGCGCGCCCCTGGGCGCCCCCGGCGCGGAATGATCGCGATCGTCACCGCGGTCCTTCTGGTGCTCGGCCTGGGCGCGGGCGTCTGGTACATCAACTCGGGCCAGTTCACCAAGGTCCCGGCGGTCCTGGCGGTCACCGAGGAGCAGGCCAAGGACCGGCTGGCGGACGCCGGGCTGGACGCCGGTGAGGTCAAGCACGCGTACAGCGACACGGTGGAGCGCGGCAGCGTCATCAGCAGCGACCCGGAGGTCGGCGCCCGGATCCGGGACAACGACTCCGTGGACCTGACGATCTCCGACGGCCCGGAGACAGTGAAGGTGCCGGACGTCAAGGGCGCGGCCCTGGACAGTGCGAAGGCCACGCTGAAGGACAGCGGTCTGGCAGCGGGCATGGTCACCCGGGAGTTCAGCGACGCCATCCCCAACGGCTCCGTGATCAGCACGGACCCGGCAGCGGGCACCGAGCGCCGTGCGGGCTCCGCCATCGCGATCACCGTCAGCAAGGGCAGCCCGGTCGAGGTGGCCGATGTCACCGGAGCGTCCGTCGAGGACGCCACCGCGGAGCTGGAGGAAGCGGGTCTGAAGGTGAAGATCGCCTCCACGCAGGTCAATTCGGAGTTCGACAAGGGACTGGTCGCCGAACAGTCCCCGGGCGAGGGCAGCGAGGCGGCCGAGGGCGACACCGTGACGCTGACGATCTCCAAGGGTCCCGAGCTGGTCGAGGTGCCCGACGTCGTGGGCGACAGCGTGGACGACGCGAAGCAGTCGCTGGAGGACGCCGGGTTCCAGGTCGACGAGAACCGCGGACTGCTCAACCTCTTCGGGAACACGGTGAAGAGCCAGTCGGTCGACGGCGGCGACACGGCGCCCAAGGGGTCGACGATCACGATCGAGATCGCTTGAACCGCACCTCACCGGTCCCCCGCACGAGGTCCGCCGACGGGACGGGCGCAGGCGCGTGACACCCTGATGGGTGTGACCAGCAAGCAGCTCCGCAACCCCGTCGGCGGCCATGTCCCCGTGGCCGGCGGCCTCAACTCCGTCGGCCTGGGCTACGCCCGCGAGCTCAAGGCCGAGACCGTCCAGGTCTTCGTCGCCAATCCCCGCGGCTGGGCGACGCCCGCCGGTAATCCCCGGCAGGATGAGGAGTTCCGCGCGACCTGCGCCGCGGAGTCGATCCCGGCGTACGTCCATGCCCCGTATCTGATCAACTTCGGCTCGCACACCGAGGCGACGGTCGAGAGGTCCGTCGAATCGCTGCGGCACTCGCTGCGCCGGGGCCGGGAGATCGGCGCGCTGGGTGTGGTCGTGCACACAGGGAGCGCCACCGGAGGCAGGGAGCGTGCCGTGGCCCTGGCGCAGGTGCGCGAGCACATGCTGCCGCTGCTCGACGAGCTGACCCACGACGACGACCCGTACCTGCTGCTCGAGTCGACGGCCGGCCAGGGCGCCTCGCTCTGCTCCCGCACCTGGGACTTCGGACCGTACTTCGAGGCGCTCGACGCCCACCCGAAGCTGGGTGTCTGCCTCGACACCTGCCACATCTACGCGGCGGGCCATGACCTGACCGGGCCGAGCGGGATGCACCAGACCCTCGACCTGCTGGTGGACACGGTCGGTGAGGGCCGCCTCAGGCTGATCCACGCCAATGACTCCAAGGATGTGGTGGGCGCGCACAAGGACCGCCACGAGAACATCGGCTCCGGCCATATCGGTGAGGATCCGTTCCGGGCCCTGATGACCCACCCGGCCACCGAGGGCGTGCCTCTGATCATCGAGACGCCGGGCGGCCTGGAGGGACACGCGGGGGACATCGAGCGCCTGAAGAAACTCCGCGAGTGAGGAATACCCCTGGGGGGTATCCAGTTCTTGCTGGACGACAGGCACCACCACCCGACTCCGGGGGCCTACCATGCAGCACGACGCACACGCTCACGAGCCGCACGCTCATGAACCGCACGCTCACGCGTCGCACAGTCACGCAGCACACAGTCACGGGACGCACGGCCCCGGCAGCGGGGCCAGGGCCACCTGGTCCATGGCCGCCCAGGCAACGCTCCACTGCCTCACCGGCTGCGCCATCGGCGAGGTCCTCGGCATGGTGATCGGAACCGCGCTGGGCTGGGGCAACGTACCGACGCTGATCCTGGCGATCGCGCTCGCCTTCTTCTTCGGATACCTGCTCACGCTGCGCGGCGTTCTGAAGGCGGGCATCGGCCTGAAGGCCGCGATCCGGGTCGCGCTCGCCGCCGACACCCTCTCCATCGCCGTGATGGAGCTGATCGACAACGGAGTGATCGTCCTTTGGCCGGGTGCGATGGACACGGAGCTCGGCGACGCGGCCTTCTGGTGGGTGCTGGCCATCGCCCTCGCCGCCGCGTTCGTGATCACCACCCCCGTCAACAAGTGGATGATCGGCCGCGGCAAGGGCCACGCGGTGGTGCACCAGTACCACTGACCGGCCGCCGACCGGCACAGGAGCAGGAGCAGGAGCACGCACAGAAGCAGGAGCTGGAGCTACGCGGGACTCAGAGCTCGGGGCCGTCCCCGGGCTCCTCCTGGTAGGAGTAGCGCTGCTCGCGCCACGGGTTACCGACGTTGTGGTAACCGCGCTCCTCCCAGAAGCCACGTCGGTCCGCCGTCATGTACTCCACTCCACGGACCCACTTGGGGCCCTTCCAGGCGTAGAGCTGCGGCACGACGAGGCGGAGGGGGAAGCCGTGTTCCGCCGTCAGGAGTTCGCCGTCCTTGTGGGTGGCGAAGATCGTGCGGTCGGAGGCGAAGTCGTCGAGGCGGAGGTTCGAACTGAACCCGTACTCGGCCCAGACCATGACATGCGTGACGGTGGGTGCCGGTGGGGCGATGTCCAGGATCGTACGGGCCGGAATGCCGCCCCACTCGGCCCCGATCATGCTGAACTTCGTGACGCAGTGCAGATCGGCGATCACCGAGGCGTACGGCAGGGCCGTGAACTCCTCGTGGTTCCAGCAGTGCTTCTCACCGTCGGCGGTCGCTCCGAAGACCCTGAACTCCCAGCGTTCGGGGCGGAACTTGGGTACGGGACCGTAGTGCGTGACCGGCCAGCCGCGCTGCAGTCGCTGCCCCGGCGGAAGCTCGGACTGCGCCGCTTCTCCAGATTCACGCTCCACCGGCTGACCCATGACTCCATCCTGACAGACCCCGGGCGATGCACCTGACCAGCCCGACTGCGATTCCGGCAACTCCTACTAAGCGTGCACTTACTGGACGTTCCGAGAGGGCCGGTGCGAGGATGCGGCGCAATCTGCCCCGTTCCCCGCCTGCCTGGAAGGAGCCTCTGCAATGCAGGGCGACCCCGAGGTCCTCGAGTTTCTGAACGAACAGCTCACCGGCGAGCTGACGGCGATCAACCAGTACTGGCTGCACTACCGCATCCAGGACAACAACGGCTGGACGAAACTCGCCAAGTACACGCGTTCCGAGTCCATCGATGAGATGAAGCACGCGGACAAGATCACCGAGCGCATCCTCATGCTGGACGGTCTGCCGAACTACCAGCGGCTGTTCCACGTCCGGGTGGGGCAGACGCTCACCGAGATGTTCCAGGCCGACCGACAGGTGGAGGTCGAGGCGATCGACCGTCTCAAGCGGGGGATCGAGGTGATGCGCACGAAGGGCGACATCACCTCCGCGAACATCTTCGAGGACATCCTCGAGGACGAGGAGCACCACATCGACTACCTGGACACACAGCTCGAACTGGTCGAGAAGCTCGGCGAGGCGCTCTACATCGCACAGCAGATCGAGCAGCCGGACAGCTGACCGTCCCGCTAAGCCGCCTCGTCCAGCGATGCGGGCACCGGGACCTGCGAAAGGACCGGCCGGCCCTCGTCCGCCAGTTCGCGGCGCGGGCACGCTCCCCGGCCCAGCAGGGCCTGAATGCGGCGGACGCACGAACCACAGTCCGTGCCCGCCTTGCTCACCGACGCTATCTGGCGAGGGGTGCAGACCCCGTCCTCCGCGTGCTTCTTCACCTGCGCCTCGGTGACACCGAAGCAGTTGCAGACGTACACGCGGTCCACCTCCCGACGGGGGATTCCTAGGTCGTGCCATCCCGATGATCGGTGAGGCTAACCTAACCTTACCCGTCTCGCCGAGACCGTAAAAGTGCGGTGGGGCGCGGATCGTATGTGATCCGCGCCCCAATTCACGCTCCTGTAACAGCCGAAACGGCTGAGCGTCCGCTACTAGGCTCCGCTACTGGTCGCGGTACATCTCCGCGACGAGGAAGGCCAGGTCAAGAGACTGGCTGCGGTTCAGCCGGGGGTCGCAGGCCGTCTCGTAGCGCTGGTGCAGATCGTCGACGAAGATCTCGTCGCCGCCGCCCACGCACTCGGTGACATCGTCGCCGGTGAGCTCGACATGGATGCCGCCCGGGTGGGTGCCCAGACCCTTGTGGACCTCGAAGAAGCCCTTGACCTCGTCCAGCACGTCGTCGAAACGGCGGGTCTTGTGGCCGGAGGCCGCCTCGTAGGTGTTGCCGTGCATCGGGTCGGTGATCCAGGCGACGGTCGCCCCGGAGGCGGTGACCTTCTCGACCAGCTCGGGCAGCTTGTCGCGGACCTTGTCCGCGCCCATCCGCACGATGAAGGTGAGACGGCCCGGCTCACGGTCCGGGTCGAGCCGCTCGATGTACTGCAGCGCCTCCTGGGCCGTCGTCGTCGGGCCCAGCTTGATGCCGATCGGGTTGCGGATCTTCGAGGCGAACTCGATGTGCGCGCCGTCCAGCTGACGGGTGCGCTCACCGATCCACACCATGTGGCCCGACACGTCGTACAGCTGGCCCGTACGCGAATCCACCCGGGTCAGCGCCGACTCGTAGTCCAGGAGCAGCGCCTCGTGGGAGGCGTAGAACTCGACGGTCCTGAACTCCTCCGGGTCGGCCCCGCAGGCGTGCATGAAGTTCAGCGCCTGGTCGATCTCGCGTGCCAGCTGCTCGTAGCGCTGGCCCGAGGGGGACGACTTCACGAAGTCCTGGTTCCAGGCGTGCACCTGACGCAGGTCGGCGTAGCCGCCGGTGGTGAAGGCGCGCACCAGGTTGAGCGTGGAGGCGGACGCGTTGTACATCCGCTTCAGGCGCTCGGGGTCCGGGATGCGGGACTTCTCGTCGAAGGCGAAGCCGTTGACCGAGTCGCCGCGGTAGGTCGGCAGGGTCACACCGTCGCGGGTCTCGGTGCCCTTGGAGCGCGGTTTGGAGTACTGGCCCGCGATACGGCCGACCTTCACGACCGGCACCGAAGCCGCATACGTGAGGACAGCACCCATCTGGAGCAGCGTCTTGAGCTTGGCCCGAATGTGCTCGGCGCTCACCGCGTCGAAGGACTCGGCGCAGTCACCGCCCTGCAGCAGGAACGCGTCGCCCTTCGCGACGGCC
Source organism: Streptomyces sp. NPDC005808 (assembly GCF_042871385.1). NCBI lineage: Bacteria > Bacillati > Actinomycetota > Actinomycetes > Kitasatosporales > Streptomycetaceae > Streptomyces > Streptomyces sp. NPDC005808. Next base: position 407,366 of record NZ_JBIAIK010000007.1, read on the forward strand.
GCCAGACGGGCGCGCAGCTGGTCGCACTCGCCCGCGAAGACGAGCGGCGGATACGACTGGAGGTCCGCGATCACATCGCGCAGAGCCTCGGCATCGGGGTACTCGGGCTGCTGCGCCGCGGGCAGGTCTAGCCAGCTCGCCTTGGCGGCGATGGCCTCGGATTCAGCGTTCACGGTCACCTCGTAAACATTACGGGGTCGTGTCGAGCCACTTTTCACCTGCTCACAAAATGAGACAGGCCGAACTCGACGGGGACGCGCGCCGGGCGACCGTACGACGGGTGCGTACGGTCGCCCGGAGCAGGGAGGAGGCGGCTAGTCGACGTCGAGGCGGTTGCGGTCGATGCTGATCCGTACGCCGCCGTGGGTCTCGGTCGTGTCGCCCACGTACTGGTGGATCCGCTGGTGGTCGGGCCACAGGTTCGCGGGGATCGCGGAGTCCGTGGTCGTCGACTCGTAGTTCCACCGGGCGAAGTGGATCACGTCGGGCGGGGTGATCTTCTGGGCGTTGGCCACCAGGTCGGTGATCAGGGACGAGACGCTGCCGTAGGCGCCCGAGCGGTAGCCGAGCTGGTGCAGGCGCTCGGTGTAGGCGTCGATGTAGGCCAGTACCCGGGCGGTCACCGTGCCGCCGGGGGCGTAGTGCTCCAGGTCGTTGTAGATCACCGACCCCTTGCCGAGCCCCAGCGCGGCGGCCTGCTTGGCCGCGTCGTCGGCGGCCGCGGTGCCCTGCGGCACCGGGTCGGTGATGGACGCGCAGCCTCCACCGCAGCTGCCGCCGTCGGACGAGGGCTGCCGGCCGACGTACAGCGGGAAGAAGCGCCAGCCGTTGGCGTACTGCGTGCGCACCCAGGCGGCGGTCAGATTCGGCTGGGCGCAGGCGCGGTTGAGCCCGCCGATGTAGATGCCGATGGCGCCGTACTCGGACGCGTCCCGCCAGGCGTTCATCGCGGACTGGCTCGGCGCGGTGCAGGCGTCGAAGCCCTCGCCCCGGAAGGACGTGGCGTTCGCGGGGAGGGGCGCCGCCGCGGCCTGTTCGGGCTGCGCGGTCGCGACGGGCAGACCGGCGCTGCGCAGGATCCGCTGGATGCTGCCGCGGTCGTCGCCGTAGGCGGCGGTCACGGCGATACGGTCGGCGGTGGCCCGGTAGGTGCGGGCCGTGCGGTTCTCGGTGACGGTGCTCCCGGCTGCGGTGGCGGGCTGGACGAGAAGCGCTTCGGTACGTCCCCGCAGGCGCGCCGGACAGTCCTGCCGGCCCCCGGGCGTGCCGAGGTACACGGCGTGGCGGTCGAAGCGGACACAGGCGTCCGGGTTCTTCTCCAGGTCCACGACCTCCCAGGAGGCGGGGACGGCGAACTCGTGGCCGCGGTAGCCGACCTGGGTGATGTCGTCGGATTCGGCCGGGCGCGGGGCCGACAGGGCGGCGCCGGGCCAGCCGGCGGCAAGGACCGCGGCGGCGGCTAGGACCGTGAGCGCGCGTGCGCCGCTCCGGCGGGACAGGGGTGAACGAACTGCGTGAATGACTCTCTCCTAGGTCGGGCTCCTCGATCGGGCTGTGAACCCATCAATGGCCGCCTACCGGGCAGCGCGAACCCCGTCCCCCCGCGGTTCACGCTGTTGCCCGGCCACCGGCGTCGGGTAGGGTGCGGCGCATGTTCGCGCTTTCGATCCAGACCTGGTGGTGGACCGCTCATCCGGCGGCCCGCTGACTGCGCGTACTCAAGACTTCGCGAAGGCCGCCCGAGGGGCGGCCTTCGGCGTTTTCCGGAGCCGTTCCTCTCTGAGCCACCCAGACCTCTCCGAGAGAAGGAACAGGACCGATGAACCTGCTCGATCTGCTGGACGATCCCCGTCCGTTCGCCCTGCTGCGCCGCCGCACGCCCGGCCACGATCACGACACGGTCGAGGTCCTGCTCGGCCCCGTCAGCACCTGCGACCGTCTCGCCGACCTCCCCGACAAGGGCCTCGCGCTGATCCCCTTCCGCCAGATCAGGGAGCGCGGCTTCGACGTCCGCGACGACGGCACGCCGCTCGCGGTGCTGACCGCCGAGGAGACGTACGAACTCCCGCTGGAGAGGGCCCTGGCGGAGCTGCCGTCACACGGCGTGCGGGTCGAGGGCGGCGGCTTCGACGTCGGCGACGAGGAGTACGCCGGTATCGTCGGGCGCGTCCTGCGCGAGGAGATCGGGAGCGGCGAGGGCGCGAACTTCGTCATCCGGCGGACGTACGAGGGTGAGATCCCGGGGTTCGGGAAGGCCGACGCCCTGGCCCTCTTCCGGCGGCTGCTCGTCGGCGAGCGGGGCGCGTACTGGACGTTCGTCGTGCACACCGGGGAGCGGACGCTGGTCGGGGCGAGTCCCGAGGTACATGTGCGGATGTCGGGCGGCACGGTCGTCATGAACCCGATCAGCGGGACGTACCGCTACCCGGCCGACGGCCCGACGCCGGAGGATCTGCTCGGCTTCCTCGCGGACGGCAAGGAGATCGACGAACTCTCGATGGTCGTCGACGAGGAGCTCAAGATGATGTGCACCGTCGGTGACATGGGCGGGGTGGTGATCGGGCCGCGGCTCAAGGAGATGGCCCATCTCGCGCACACGGAGTACGAGTTGCGGGGCCGCTCGTCGTTGGACGTACGGGATGTGCTGCGCGAGACGATGTTCGCCGCCACCGTGACCGGGTCACCGGTGCAGAACGCCTGCCGGGTCATCGAGCGGCACGAGGTCGGCGGGCGGGGGTACTACGCGGGCGCGCTGGCGCTCATCGGACGGGACGCGGGAGGCGCCCAGACCCTCGACTCCCCCATCCTCATCCGGACCGCCGACATCGACGCGGCCGGGCGGCTGCGGGTACCGGTCGGCGCCACCCTCGTACGGGGATCGGATCCCGCGAGCGAGGTCGCCGAGACCCATGCCAAGGCGGCGGGGGTGCTCACGGCTCTGGGGGTCCGTGACGGCAGGCCGCGCGCGGAGGGCGTACGGCCGAAGCTGGCCGACGATCCGCGGGTGCGGGCGGCGCTGGACGGGCGCCGGGCCTCGCTCGCGCCGTTCTGGCTCCGGATGCAGGAGCGGACGGACGTCCTGGAAGGGCACGCGCTGGTCGTGGACGGCGAGGACACGTTCACGGCGATGCTCGCGCATGTGCTGCGGTCGTCGGGTCTTGACGTGACGGTGCGTCGGTACGACGAGCCGGGGCTGCGGGAGGCGGTCGTGCGGCACGAGGGGCCGCTCGTGCTGGGCCCGGGCCCGGGCGATCCGTGCGATGTGCACGACCCCAAGATGCGTTTTCTGCGCGAGCTGACCGCCGAGGTTCTGCGTACCCACGGCCACGGCGTGCTCGGGGTCTGCCTCGGTCATGAGCTGATCGCGGCCGAGCTGGGGCTGGAGATCGTCCGCAAGGAGGTGCCCCACCAGGGCACGCAGACCGAGATCGACCTCTTCGGGCGGATGGAGACCGTCGGCTTCTACAACAGCTTCGTGGCGCACTGCGACGACGAGACGGCCGCCGAGCTGTCGGCCCATGGCATCGAGGTCAGCCGCGGCGGGACAGGCGAGGTGCATGCGCTGCGTGGGCCGCGTCGTGCCGGAGGCGTGCCCATGAACGCGGTCGCCGGCGTGCAGTTCCACCCGGAGTCGGTGCTGTCGCTGCGCGGCACCGGGATCGTACGGGAGTTGCTGGGTCAGCTGCGCGGGGCCGGCACGTTCTCCGAGCGGCGGCCCGCGGTGTAGTCGAGGACGTTGCCCAGGGTGGTGTCGGGACACCCGCCGCCCCCGGCCGGGCCCGGCACCGGCCGACGTCGGACAGTCCCGGCGTCGGCCCGGCCCCGTGCAGAAGACCTCGGCCAGTTCCCAGCTCGGCCAGTCCCAGGCTCGGCCCGTGCCGACCTCGGTCAGCCGAAGAAGACGCCAACCTCCTCGTAGAGCTTGGGATCCACCGTCTTCAGCTTGGCCGTGGCCTCCGCGATCGGGACGCGGACGATGTCCGTGCCGCGCAGGGCGACCATCTTGCCGAAGTCGCCGTCCCGGACGGCTTCGATGGCGTGCAGGCCGAAGCGGGTGGCGAGCCAGCGGTCGAAGGCGCTGGGGGTACCGCCGCGCTGGACGTGCCCGAGGACCGTGGTCCTGGCCTCCTTGCCGGTGCGCCTCTCGATCTCCTTGGCCAGCCATTCCCCGACACCGGAGAGCCGGACATGCCCGAAGGCGTCGAGCGAACCGTCCTTGAGGACCACGTCGCCGTCCTTGGGCATGGCGCCCTCGGAGATGACCACGATCGGGGCGTACGAGTCCTTGAAACGGGAGGTCACCCAGGAGCAGACCTGCTCCACGTCGAAACGCTGCTCGGGGATGAGAATGACGTTCGCGCCGCCGGCGAGGCCCGAGTGGAGGGCGATCCAGCCGGCGTGCCGGCCCATCACCTCGCAGACGAGCACCCGCATGTGCGACTCGGCGGTGGTGTGCAGCCGGTCGATCGCCTCGGTGGCGATGTTGACGGCGGTGTGGAAGCCGAAGGTGTAGTCGGTGGCGGACAGGTCGTTGTCGATGGTCTTCGGTACACCGACGACGGGAACGCCGAACTCGTCGTTGAGGCGCGCGGCGACGCCGAGTGTGTCCTCGCCGCCGATCGCGATGAGCGCCCCGACGTCCTGCCCGGCGAGCGTCTCCTTGATCCGGCGGATGCCGTTCTCGACCTTGAGCGGGTTGGTGCGCGAGGAGCCCAGGATGGTGCCGCCCCGGGGCAGGATGCCCCGTACGGCGGGGATGTCGAGCCGGACGGTGTCGCCTTCGATCGGCCCCCGCCAGCCGTCCCGGAACCCGACGAAGTCATAGCCGTACTCCTGCACGCCCTTGCGGACGATGCCCCGGATGACGGCGTTGAGCCCGGGGCAGTCGCCGCCTCCGGTCAGTACTCCGACCCGCATGGAAAAGTCCCTTCGCCATGGTTGGCTGATGGAACTCACGCTAATAGTGATCCAGGTCACTTCGGCATGGTGCGGAAGGTCAATTCCGGTGAATTGTGCGGGTGTTGATCACCTGTCGTCACCCGAAGGTGGGCAACGGGCACATGCGCGCGAGCCCTACTACACCTCGTCGAGGCCGCGTTCGATCGCGTAGCGGACCAGCTCCACCCGGTTGTGGAGCTGCAGCTTGCCCAGGGTGTTCTGCACATGGTTCTGGACCGTGCGATGGGAGATGACCAGGCGCTCGGCGATCTGCTTGTAGCTGAGGCCCTTGGCGACCAGGCGGAGCACCTCGGTCTCGCGGTCGGTGAGCTGCGGAGCCCTGGGCTCGTCGCCGCCCGAGGCGGGCCCGGGGTCGGAGGCGAGGCGGCGGTACTCACCGAGGACCAGGCCCGCGAGGCCCGGCGTGAACACCGGATCGCCGACCGCCGTGCGGCGCACCGCGTCGATCAACTCCTCCGTGGAGGCCGACTTGAGCAGATAGCCCGTGGCGCCGGACTTGACCGCCTCCAGGACGTCGGCGTGCTCACCGCTGGCCGACAGGACGAGGACGCGCAGCGCCGGGTTGGCTCCGACCAGCTCCTTGCAGACCTGGACTCCGGGCTTGGCCGGCAGGTTCAGGTCGAGCACGAGGACATCGGGCTCGGCGGCCCGGGCACGGCGCACGGCCTGCTCACCGTCGCCCGCGGTGGCCACCACGTCGAAGCCGGACTCGGCGAGATCCCGGGCGACGGCGTCCCGCCACATGGGGTGGTCGTCCACCACCATGACCCTGATCGGCCCGGTCTGCTGCTCACTCATGCCCGCTCCACCTTCCCCCGTGAACCCTTCGAACCCGCCGGCACTTCAGGACGCTGCTCCGACCCCGCCGCTTTCGGCACCTTCAGCTCGACTTCCGTGCCCTGCCCGGGGACCGAGATCAGCTCGGCCGCGCCGCCGATCTCTCGCAGCCGGCCGCGGATCGACAGGGCGACGCCGAGCCGCCCCTCACCCTCGGCCTGGGCGAGCCGCCCCTCCGGAATGCCGGGGCCTTCGTCGCGTACGGTCACGATCACCGCGTCCGGTTCGTCCTCGACCAGGATCCAGGCGCGGGCGTCTGCTCCGACGTGCTTGCGGACATTGTCCAGGGCCGCGCCGACAGCCGCGGTCAGCTCCCTGGCGGCGGCCGGTGCGAGCGGCACGGGCGCGCCGGGCTCGGAGAGGGTCACGCGCGCGGTGGTGTACGGGGCGAGGAGTGCGCGCAGGTCGACCGGGCCCGTGAGGTCCTCGTCGTCGTCCGGTTCCTCGACGGCGCGTACGACGGCACCGAGCGCCGCGTCCTCGGACACCCGGGAGACGGGCAGCAGGCCGCCCGAGACCAGCGTGCGCAGCGCCACCTCCTGCTCGCCGGCCATCCGGCCCAGCTCGGCGGCCTCACCGCCGAGGGCCGAGCCGCGGCGCTGGACCATGGCGAGGACCTGGAGCACGCCGTCGTGGATGTCGCGGGCCAGGCGTTCCCGTTCGCGGGTGGCGGCCTCGATCTCCAGGGCGCGGGCGAGGGTGCGCTCGGAGGCGCGGGCGACCTCGACGACGTATCCGATGGCGATGGAGGCTACCCAGACGAGGAGCACGTTGTGGACGGTGTCGCGGGTCGGGGCGCCGCGCTGGACGATGTTGGCGACCGCGACGAGCGTGGAGGCGAACGCCGCCCAGCGCCAGCCGCCCTTGATCGCGAATGCCAGGACGGAGCCCGCGGTCCATATCGACGGCAGGGTCGGACCGCCGGCCTCTATCCGGGCCGCGTCGTCGGCGACCCGGGTGAGCAGGATGCCGACAAGCGCGACGGTCAGGTCGGCGGCGAGGAAGCGTTTGGTGCAGCTGGCCGCGTTGGCGACCCTGGGCAGCGTCGCGACGGTCCACACGGCCAGCACGGCGAAGTACGCGATGGCCACCCAGGGCCGGGCGAAGGTGTCGTAGGCGGTGACGAAGAGCCCGATCGCGTACACCATCGTCAGCAAGCGGTAGCCGCTGAGCGCACGCCACAGCGGCTGCTCGACCGACATCCTCATGACTCGCTCGCGCTTGGCCATGTCCCCCACCCCATACCCCAACCCCACAGCAATGACGGACGCGTCTAGGAGCCGGCCCGTTCCTTCGCGGCAGCCTCAGCAGCCGCTTTTTCGGCCTCGGCCTCGGCGGCCTTCGCAGCCTGGGCCTCGGCGGCCTTCGCAGCCTGCTTCCTTACCTGTTCGGCTTCCTTCTCGGCTTCCTTGTGCGCCTGCTTCTCGGCCTTCGCCGCCTCCGCGATCTGCCGCTTGGCGGCCGTCGCGTAGATGTCGACGTACTCCTGGCCGGAGAGCTTCATGATTTCGTACATGACCTCGTCGGTCACCGCGCGCAGCACGAAACGGTCGTGCTCCATGCCGCTGTAACGGCTGAAGTCGAGCGGCTTGCCGATACGGATGCCCGGTCGCATCAGCTTGGGCATCACCTTGCCCGGCGGCTGGATCTTCTCGGTGTCGATCATCGCGACCGGGATGACGGGCGCCCCGCCGGCGAGCGCCACGCGCGCGAGGCCACCGGGTTTGCCGCGGTAGAGCCGGCCGTCGGGCGAGCGCGTGCCCTCCGGATAGATACCGAACAGCTCACCGCGCTCCAGGACGTCGATACCGCTCTTGACGGCCGCCTCGCCCGCGCCGCGCGCACCGGAGCGGTCCACCGGGAGCTGGCCGACGCCCTTGAAGAAGGCGGCGGTCATCCGGCCCTTGATCCCGGGTGTCGTGAAGTACTCGGCCTTCGCGATGAAGGTCACCTTGCGGTCGAGGACTGCAGGCAGGAAGAACGAGTCCGAGAACGACAGATGATTGCTCGCCAGAATGGCGGGGCCCTCGGCGGGGATGTTCTCGAGGCCTTCCACCCAAGGTCTGAAGGCGAGCTTCAGCGGCCCTCCGATGGAGAACTTCATTGCGCCGTAGATCAACCGAGTGCCTCCTGTGTAGTAGGTCAGACCTTATCCCGGAGCACTGTCAAAGGGCCCGACGACCCTGGTCGGTGTCAGTGCGGTCGCGTACGGTGAAGTACGCCTCGAACTCCCGGGGTCGTGTCCTGCTCCCGCCGCTTGTCCCATTCCGCCCGTCTCATGAACAGGAGACCGAAGGTGCCGGTCCTTCCTGGAGCCGAGCCGTTCCGCCATGAAGGCGGAGAGGTCGGCGTCCTCCTCTGCCACGGTTTCACCGGTTCCCCGCAGTCGCTGCGCCCCTGGGCGGAGTATCTCGCCGAGCGCGGTCTGACCGTCGCTCTGCCGTTGCTGCCCGGGCACGGCACCCGCTGGGAGGACATGCAGCTCACCGGCTGGCAGGACTGGTACGCCGAGGTGGACCGCGAGCTGCGCGCCCTGCGCGAGCGGTGCGCGCAGGTGTTCGTCTTCGGCCTCTCCATGGGCGGAGCGCTGACCCTGCGGCTCGCCGCGAAGCACGGCGACGAGGTGAGCGGCATCGTCGTCGTCAACCCGGCGATCAAGGTGCACGGCCTGGCGGCGTACGCCCTTCCGGTGATCCGGCACGTCGTCCGCACGGTGCACGGCATCACGAGCGACATCGCCAAGGACAGCAGCATCGAGATCGGCTACACCAAGGTGCCGCTGCACGCGGCGCACTCGATGCGGAGTTTCTACCGGCTCGTCGACGGCGAACTGCCCCAGGTCACCCAGCCGATGCTGCTCCTGCGCAGCCCGCAGGACCATGTGGTGCCGCCCGCCGACTCGGCACGGATCCTCAGCCGCGTGTCGTCCACGGACGTGACGGAGATCCTGCTGGAACAGAGCTACCACGTCGCGACGTTGGACCACGACGCGGACCGGGTCTTCGAGGAGAGCTACGCGTTCATCGGCCGGCTCGCACCCAGCGTCGGCAAGGAGTCCGACGCGGGTCGACCGGTTCAGCAGGAAGGGACGGCCACGGGTGGCTGAGCACGAGGCGGACCGCGACGATTCCGAGGAGAAGGGCGTGCCCCTGGGCGAACCCTTCGGTGAGCCCCTCGGCGACGAACAGAGCGTGCCCTTCGACGAGGAGGCCGCGTGGCAGGCGATCGTCTCCGGGTACGGCGAGGAGCCCAAGGACCCGCCGGGCGCAAAGCCGTTCAAGTCGGTGGAGGACCTGGCCCTGCTGGAACCCGAGACGAACGACGACAAGGCCGGGACCGCGACGGAGAGCACGACCGACGACACGGCTGAGGACGTGACCGGGGACGTGACCGGGGACAAGTCCTCACCCGCGAAGCCCGTCGGCAGCTCGGTCGCCTTCGCCCCCGGCGTCGCCGGCCCGCGTGACTTCCGGGCTCCCGAGCCCGCCGACGAAGACTTCGACGAGGACGACGAGGGCCACTTCGTACCGCCCGAGCCGCCCCCGCTGCCCGCGGCCGACACCACGGCCAAGTTCGCCTGGCTCGCCGTCCTCGGCGGCCCCGTCCTGCTCCTGCTGGCCGTCCTTCTCGGCTGGGACATGACCTGGTGGCTCGCCACCCTCGGCATCGGCGGCTTCCTCGGCGGCTTCGCCACGCTGGTGACCCGCATGAAGAGCGACGACGAGGACGGGGACGACCCGGGCCGGGGCGCGGTGGTCTGACCCCGCACTGCGCTAGGACCTGTCCGGCCGATCATGCCGCAGACGCGGGGTGTGGCACGCCCATCTGCCGCGTTGTCGTCACTCGCCGACGCTCCGCGTCGACTCCCTCCTCCGCCTTGCAGCTGCACGCACCACACCCCGCTCACGGTGTTCACAAGGCCCTGGCCCTTTCCTGCGACTTGATCGGCCGGACAGGTCCTATCTGATCGGCACCCGGAGGGCGGCCAGCACCGGAAGGTGATCGGTCGCCCTCACAAGGTCCCCCTCCGCAACACCCGGAAGGCCCAGCGGCACCCCGCAGCCCAGCACCTCCACCCCCTCCGTGGCAAAGATCGCGTCGATCCGCTGGTGCGGATCCACCGCGGTGGAGGTCAGCTCACCGCCCCAGGGCCGGGTGGCCCAGCCGTCCTGAAGGGCAGCGCCGAGCCGCTTGAAGGTGCGTCCGTCCGCCCGCTCATTGAGATCGCCGCCCACGACAGCATGAGTCGTGCCAAGACGGGCCACCTGCTCGAGCAGCATGCCGCCCTGCTCGAACCGCTCGTCCTCCCGCAGCGAGAGATGACAGCTCACCACCCCCACCCGGACACCACCGAACCGGACCACCGCCGTCGCGAACCCGCGCCGGTGCAGCCCGGGCGTGAGCGGAAGCAGAACGTCCTCGGTACGCTCCACCGTCGCCCGCAGTGAGCACAGCAGCGCCGGCCCGGACGCGGTACCCCCACCCGACAGAACAACCTGCCCGGACGCCGCCGCAAGCCGCGCCAGCTTCTTCCGCCACCGAAAGAACCGCGGAGCCTCCTGCACCAGCACAAGGTCCGGCGAACAGGCACCGATCACCCGCGCAAGCGCATCCGTGTCATCACGCATCGACCGAACGTTGTAACTGAGGACCCGAACAACAGCCGAACCATCAGCTTCAGTACCGGAGTTGGGCAGCACCCTGACCCCACCGGACGAGTTCGTAGGCATGACGATCAAGATACGACAACACAGCCTCCGAGACCCCGGCACGCCCCGCGCCCGCATGGATGACCGCCGGGGGAACACCCGCAGCCGCCCACGCACTGGTCACATTGGTCGCACCAGACGCACCAGACGCACCAGACGCACCAGACGCACGACAACGCCCGCCGCCCCCCGGAGAGGGGCACGGCGGGCGCACATCACACAGCGGACGTCACATGATCGGATCCGGCTCCCGGGCCAGGTCCGCCGCCCCCACAAGTCCGGCCTTGTTCCCCAGCTGCGCCGCGATCACATCAGCGACGGGCCGCCAGTTGCCCCCCACCAGCCACCGCTTGTACGACTTGCGAATGGGGTCGAGAACCAGCTCGCCCTCGTCCGACAGACCGCCGCCCACGATGAAGGCGGACGGGTCGAAGAGCGAGGCCAGGTCGGCAAGGCCCGCACCGGCCCAACGGGCCAGCTCACGGTAGGAGTCCACCGCGACCGGGTCACCCTGACGCGCGGCGACCGAGATGTGCTTGCCCTCGATGCCGTCGGGGCTGCCGTCGCCCAGCGCGAGCAGGATCTCCGCGTTCTCGGGAGTCGCGTTCGCCCGCTGCTTGGCGTACCGGACGAGCGCCCGCCCGGAGGCGTACTGCTCCCAGCACCCCTGCGACCCGCACCCGCACAGCAGGCCGTCGGGCACCATCCGGATGTGGCCGAACTCGGCGGCGACACCGAAGTGCCCGCGCCGCAGCTTGTTGCCGATGATGATGCCGCCGCCGAGACCCGTGCCCAGCGTGATGCAGATGACGTTCCGGTGGCCCTTGCCCGCGCCGAACTTGTACTCGCCCCAGGCGGCCGCGTTGGCGTCGTTCTCGACGACGACCGGCAGCCCCACGCGCGATTCGACCTCGGCCTTCAGCGGCTCCTGCCGCCAGTCGATGTTCGGCGCGAAGTACACCGTCGAGCGCTGGCGGTTCACGTATCCCGCCGCACCGATACCGACGCCCACGATCTCGTGCCCGGCGCGCGCACCCTCCACCGCGGAGGCGATGGCGTCCACGATGGCCTGCGGCGTGGTGGGAGTCGGCACCTTGTGGGTCGAGAGGATGTTGCCTTCCTCATCGACCACACCGGCCGCGATCTTCGTGCCGCCGATATCGACGCCGATGGTGAGTCCCATGAATCCCTCAGTTTCGGTCGAGCCCCGCTACGGCCAACCGTACCCGAGCTGCCATTAGTCCAAGTCGATGTGTTCCCCTGGACCGGTGCCCTCGTCGTGAGGACCCCTGTCCCGGGTCGTCCAGCGCCGTTCCTGTGCCTCGACGGCCGACCGGTAGGCGGCGAGCAGCTCGGAGCCCGCGGTCGCGAGGTGGTCGAAGACCTCGGGGTTGCGCTCTATGACGGGTTCGACGGCTGCCTTGGCCTGCTGTACGACCTGGTTGACCATCTGCTGGGCAGCGCCGCCGGCGACCGCACCGAGGAGCGGCGACTGCAGTCCGGACAGCTTGTCGGCGACGGTGTCGACGAGCTTGCGCAGTTCCTCGGCGGCCGAGCCGGGCGGTGTGCCGTACTGGGCGCGGCGCCGGGCCTTCTCCGCCGCGAGATCCTCGGCCACCGCGTGCGCCCAGGCGTCGGCATCGACGTCGGCCGCACGGGCTTCACCAGCCGCTTCCTGAGCGGCGTCGGACGGCGTGCGCTCTTCGCTCATGGCGGTTCTCCTGACTACGTTTCGTCCCTCCGACGTTACCCGAACGGAGGTACGTGATTCACCGTGTGCGCGGCCACAGTCCGGGGTCCGGCGCGAATCGGATCCTCAGCTCGCCCTCACGCAGGGCGGCGCCGTCCACGGTGCAGCGCCGCAGGGCCGAGGGCAGCGGCACGATCCGGCGGAACTGTCCGGCGGTGACGACGAGTTCGTCGCCGCGCCGGATCAGGTCCAGCTCCTCGCGTATGGCGCCGGGGAGCGGGATGCGCCAGACGAGGACGCCCTCGTCGGCAAGACGGTCCTCGAGGGGCCACTCGACAGGGGGCGGCGTCCGGTTGACGACACCGGGTACGGGGAGCGCGGCGAGGTCGTCGGTGCCGCGCGGGTCGTGGCCGCGGTGGGGGACCTCGTGGACGTCGTACGCCTCCTGCCACTCGTCCAGGCCCTTGCGCTGCTGGGCGGCGAGGGCGGCGAGCCAGGTGTCGTTCGTGGCTCCCGGCAGCACGCGGTTGGCGACCAGGGCGTCGACGGAGATGCCGCGCAGGGCGAGAGCGGTGCCGGCGGCGCGTACGGCGTCGGCACCGGCGGGACCCGGCTCGGCGACCAGTCGTACGGTCGTGGCACGGTCCTCGACGACTGCCTCCACCGCGGCCAGTTCGAGGTCCCAGCGGGCCGCCGTCTCGTACAGCCACTCCGCGGGCATCGGGACCCCCGCGAGGCGGCCGAGGACGGGACGCAGGGCGCGCGCCGCCTGGCGTTCCGCCGGGAGGAGGCGGCGCAGATAGCGGCGGAGCTCCTCGGGGAGGGAGAGGAGGGCGAGGGCCTGCGGGGCCGGGGGAAGGTCGACGACGAGAAGGTCGTACGTGTCCGAGGTCGCCGCGTCGCGCAGGGCGCGGAGCAGGGCGAGTTCCTCGGCGCCGGGCAGGGGGGTGACCTCCTCTGCGTCCAGTCGGTTGGCGCCGAGCAGGTCGAGGGCGGTGGTGGCGCGGTCCTGGAAGGCGGTGAGGTCGGCGCGGAACCGCTCGGTGGCGTCGGGGCGCCAGGTGGTGAGGTTGTCGCCCGCCTCTGCCGGAGCGGGCCCCGTCCGTACGCCGAGGGCGGCGCCCAGGGTGTCCGTGCGGTCGGCACTCAGGACGAGGGTGCGGGTGCCGTCGCGGGCGGCCTTCAGCGCGGTGGCCGCGGCGACGGTGGTACGGCCGGAGCCGCCGGGGCCTGTGATCAGGATGGTGCGCATGAGGGTGAACGGTACCTGGGCTGGCGGGGGCGCCTTGGCGGGGTTCGGTGCAACCCCGTTTGCTTGGCACCCGGCGCCCGTGTCGGCGTAGAGGCGTTTTTCGCCCCCTCCGCCCCTGCCCGTCCCTTGTTCCTGGGGGCTCCGCCCCCAGACCCCCGTATCGCGCTGAACGCGCTCGTCCTCAAACGCCGGACGGGCTGAAGAGGAAAGATCTCAGCCCCGGACGGGCTGAAAGATCTTGGGCTACTTGGTCTCCTCCACCCGCTTCTTCAGGCCCGCCAGCGCACGGTCGATGATGACCTTCTCCGCCTTGCGCTTGATCATGCCGAGCATGGGGATCTTGACGTCGACCGTGAGCAGGTAGGTGACCTGGGTGGCGCCGGTGCCCGCGGGCTTGAGGATGTACGAGCCGTCGAGGGAGCGGAGCATCTGGGACTTGACCAGGGTCCAGGAGACCTCGTGGTCGCCGGTCCAGGTGTATCCGAGGGTCTGGTCGTCCTTGATGGCGCCGGCGTCCATGACGAGGCGCACCTGCTCCGCGCGGCCCTGGTCGTCCGTGGCGAGTACCTCCGCCTCCTTCACCTCGCCGGTCCAGTCCGGGTAGCGGGCGAAGTCGGCGATGACCGCCATGACATCAGCCGGTGCCGCCTCGATCGTGATGCTCGAACTGGTGTGTTCAGCCATCGCCGTGGCTCCTCCAGATACGGTCCGGTGAGGGAGGGTGGTGCGCACGTGTGTGCAGCGTGAAGGCTACCGCGCAACGGACGGGGTGCCGTCACCCGCACCCGGCCGGGAGCAGGGTCGGTCCCTCACCACTCCAGGGCCCACGGCCGCCCTGAGCCGGCGAAGTGGCCCACGTTCACGCACTCGGTCGCCCCGATCCGCATTCGCCGTGCCAGCGGCTGGTGGACGTGGCCGAAGAGCGAGTAGCGGGGCCGGGTACGGCGGATCGCGTCCAGGAGGGCCAGGCTGCCGCGTTCGAAGCGACGAGCCACCGTGTCGTAGACCAGTTCCGGCACCTCGGGCGGGATGTGGGTGCACAGCACGTCGACCTCGCCGACGGCCTCGATCTTCGCCGCGTACTCCTCGTCGCTGATCTCGTAGGGCGTGCGCATGGGGGTCGTCAGCCCTCCGCCGACGAAGCCGAAGGTCCGGCCGCCGATCTCCACCCGCTGGCCGTCGAGCACCGTCGTGCCGGGTCCGGCGTATTCCGGCCACAGCAGGGGCATGTCGACATTGCCGTAGGTCGCGTACGTCGGTGTCGGGAAAGCGGCGAACAGCTCGGCGTACTGCTTGCGCACCGCCTTCTCGATGGTGGTCGCCCGGCCCGTGCCGACGCCGGCCCACAGCCGGGCCCCGAAGTCCCGCGCCTCCTCGAAGCGGCGGGCGGTGCGCAGCTCGACGATGCGGTCCGCGTTCTCGACGCCGAAGAGGTCGGGGAAGATGCCGCGCGAGTGGTCGGCGTAGTCGAGGAAGAGCACGAGGTCACCGAGGCAGATCAGCGCGTCCGCGCCATCGCCGGCCCTGGCCAGGTCACGGGCATTGCCGTGCACGTCACTGACCACATGAATGCGCGTCCTGCCGTTACCGCCTGGTGTGAGTGCCATGACGATCAAGCGTAGGCGTGTGCGGCATACGTGAACAGGAGCGGGCCGGACCAGCGGTTACTGGCCAGTCGAGAAAGCCGTGGACTACTCTGCGCCAAGGAACAGCAACCTGTGTGACACGGCGAACATCTCGTCCGACCCCCCTGTCGAAGTAGCCATACCGACGGGTAACGTCCGGGCAGTCCATTCGTACTCAGGTTTTCAACAATGATCCCCCTGAGTGCCTGCCCAAGCCTTGGAACGCACCGTCGCAGCACACAGAGTCGTGGCGTCGGTGCCCAATGAGGAGCAGCAGTCTTGCGCGAGTTCAGCCTTCCGGCTTTGTACGAGGTCCCTGCGGACGGAAATCTGACCGACATCGTCCGTAGAAACGCCGCGCAGCATCCCGACGTCGCCGTCATCGCCCGAAAGGTGGGCGGCACGTGGACGGATGTCACCGCCACCGTCTTCCTCGCCGAGGTGCGGGCCGCCGCCAAGGGTCTGATCGCGTCGGGCGTGGAGCCCGGTGACCGCGTCGGCCTGATGTCGCGTACCCGCTACGAGTGGACCCTGCTCGACTTCGCGATCTGGAGCGCGGGCGCGGTCACCGTGCCGGTGTACGAGACCAGCTCGGCGGAGCAGGTGCAGTGGATCCTCAGCGACTCGGGCGCGACCGCCTGCGTCGTCGAGCTGGACGCGCACGCGGCCACCGTCGAGTCGGTACGCGACCGGCTGCCCGCGCTGAAGCAGGTGTGGCAGATCGAGGGCGGCGGCGTGGAGGAGCTGGGCCGCGCGGGCAAGGACATCACCGACGAGTCGGTCGAGGTGCGCAGCTCGCTCGCCAAGGCCGACGACCCGGCCACCATCGTCTACACGAGCGGGACGACCGGCCGCCCCAAGGGGTGCGTCCTCACCCACCGCAGCTTCTTCGCCGAGTGCGGCAACATCGTGGAGCGGCTGCGCCCCCTGTTCCGTACGGGCGAATGCTCGGTGCTCCTCTTCCTGCCGCTCGCGCACGTCTTCGGACGCCTGGTGCAGGTCGCGCCGATGATGGCGCCGATCAAGCTGGGCCTCGTCCCCGACATCAAGAACCTCACCGACGAACTGGCCTCGTTCCGGCCGACGTTGATCCTGGGTGTGCCGCGCGTCTTCGAGAAGGTCTACAACTCGGCGCGCGCCAAGGCGCAGGCGGACGGCAAGGGCAAGATCTTCGACAAGGCGGCGGACGCGGCTATCGCGTACAGCCGTGCGCTGGACACCCCCTCGGGCCCGTCCTTCGGTCTGAAGATCAAGCACCGGACCTTCGACAAGCTCGTCTACAGCAAGCTGCGGGCGGTGCTCGGCGGCAAGGGCGAGTTCGCCATCTCCGGCGGCGCCCCGCTCGGCGAGCGCCTCGGCCACTTCTTCCGGGGCATCGGCTTCACGGTCCTGGAGGGCTACGGCCTGACCGAGTCCTGCGCGGCCACCGCCTTCAACCCGTGGGACCGCCAGAAGATCGGCACGGTCGGCCAGCCGCTGCCCGGTTCGGTGGTGCGGATCGCGGACGACGGCGAGGTACTGCTGCACGGCGAGCACCTGTTCAAGGAGTACTGGAACAACGAGGCGGCGACCGCCGAGGCCCTTGCCGACGGCTGGTTCCACACCGGTGACATCGGCACGCTCGACGAGGACGGCTATCTCCGGATCACCGGCCGCAAGAAGGAGATCATCGTCACCGCGGGCGGCAAGAACGTCGCCCCGGCCGTGATCGAGGACCGCATCCGCGCGCACGCACTGGTCGCGGAGTGCATGGTGGTCGGCGACGGGCGCCCCTTCGTCGGCGCGCTCATCACCATCGACGACGAGTTCCTGGGCCGCTGGGCCGCCGAGCACGGCAAGCCGGCCGGCTCCACCGCAACGTCGCTGGGCGAGGACGCGGACCTGCTGGCAGCGATCCAGAGCGCGATCGACGACGGCAACGCGGCGGTGTCGAAGGCGGAGTCGGTGCGGAAGTTCCGGATCCTCGGCTCGCAGTTCACCGAGGAGTCGGGGCATCTCACGCCCTCGCTGAAGCTCAAGCGGAACGTGGTGGCGAAGGATTACGCCGACGAGATCGAGAAGATCTACCGGGGCTGACGCCCCGGAAACGAACTCCCGCCGTAGGGGCGAAGGTTCGATGACGAACCACCGGCCGTGCGTGGCTGGTCGCGCAGTTCCCCGCGCCCCTTCAGGGCGCCTCCGCAGAAGCGCGCCTTCAGGGGCGCGGGCGCGGGGAACTGCGCGAGCAACCCACAACCACCCGCAGCCGCCGGGAGCCGGCAAGCGGCACCCCTGCCAGCGCTATAGCAACTCCCGCAACCGCCCCGCCAGCAGATCCCAGCGCCACCTCTCCTCGACCCACTCCCGCCCCCGCTCCCCCATCCGGCGCCGCAGCTCGGAGTCGCCGAGCAGCGGGAGGATGCGATCGGCCGCCGCCTCGGGCGACCCGCCGCGGACGACCCACCCCGTCTCGCCGTCCAGCACCGCGTCAGGCGCGCCCCCGGAATCCCCCGCGACAACGGGCAGACCGGTCGCCGACGCCTCCAGATAGACGATGCCGAGCCCCTCGACATCGAGCCCGCCGCGCCGCGTACGGCAGGGCATGGCGAACACGTCACCCGCGCCGTAGTGGGCCGGCAGCTCCGACCAGGGCACCGCGCCGGTGAAGCGGACCGAGTCGGTGACACCGGTCTCGTGCGCGAGCTTCCGCAGCTCCTTCTCGTACGGCCCGCCTCCGACGATCAGCAGCACCGCCTCCGGCTCCTCGGCCAGGATGCGGGGCATCGCGAGGATGAGGGTGTCCTGCCCCTTGCGCGGGACGAGCCGCGAGACGCACACGACGACGGGGCGGTCGGTGAGCCCGAGCCGGGCGCGGACCTCGGCGCCGCCGGAGCCCGGGTGGAAGGTCTTCTCGTCGACACCGGGCGGCAGTTGGACCATCCGCCCGGCCGCCTCGGGGGTCAGCGCGCCGGCGATCCGCGAGCGCGTGTACTCCCCGAGATAGGTGAGGGTGTCCGTGGAATCGCCGATCCGGCGCAACAGCCCACGTGCGGCGGGCAGTTGGGCCCACCCGGCCTCGTGCCCGTGGGTGGTCGCCACCAGCCGCCGCGCGCCCGCCCTGCGCAGCGCGGGCGCCATCAGGCCGAGTGGGGCCGCCGCCCCGAACCACACCGACGTACAGCCGTGTTCCCGCAGCAGCCCGACCGCGCGCCGGGTGGCGGCCGGAGTGGGCAGCAGCATCGTCGTGCGGTCCCGTACGACGGTGAAGGGCTGCTCGGCGTCGAAGGCGGCGGTCGCCTCGGCGCCCTCACGGCCCCGCTTCCAGGTGGAGGCGTAGACGACGAGCCGCTCGGGATCCAGGCGCAGCGCCATGTTGTGCAGGAATGCCTGGATGCCGCCGGGCCTGGGCGGGAAGTCGTTCGTCACGATCAGGGTCTTGTGCATCGCGTTCGACACTATCGAACCTATACTCACAGCTCCGTACGGCCGCGCTTGATGGCTCCGCACAGCATCGCGCGCCATCATGACCC
The DNA here is from genome assembly GCF_042871385.1 of Streptomyces sp. NPDC005808. NCBI lineage: Bacteria > Bacillati > Actinomycetota > Actinomycetes > Kitasatosporales > Streptomycetaceae > Streptomyces > Streptomyces sp. NPDC005808. The sequence continues at coordinate 425,947 of NZ_JBIAIK010000007.1, forward strand.
CGCCAAAACACATCCGCAGAGCATCGTCGGCTCGCGCGAGATCCGGACGAACGAGGGCCAGGTACGCATGACGGGCGCAAAGGGGGCGAGGTTCCCGTACGCGATGACGGGAATCTGGGGCCTGACCAGGCTGCTACTGCTGCTCTTCGTCTTCAGGTACTTCGTCTTCCCGGGCCCGGACGTCACCAGCGACGTCTCCGTGATCTACCGGGGCTGGTACGAGGTTCTGCGCACCGGCACCTTCCCGCTGGACGACGTCACCTGGCAGTACCCGCCGGCCGCCGCCCTGCCGATCCTTTCCCCCGGCCTGCTGCCCTTCCTCGACTACGCGTCGGCCTTCTTCCTGCTGGCCTTCGCCGCCGACGTCCTGGTGTTCTGGCTTCTCCAGTACGCGGGACAGCGCTCCGGCAGGTCGCTGCGCGGCGCCTGGGTGTGGGTGGTGGGCGTACCGCTGCTAGGGCCGACCGTCTACGCGCGCTACGACGTCATGGTGACGGCCGTCGCGGTGGCGGCGCTGCTCGCCGGGGCGCGTCATCCGCGGGTGATGGGGGCGCTGGTGGGCTTCGGGGCGATGCTGAAGGTGTGGCCGGTGCTGCTGCTCGTCGGGGTCGTCAGGCGCCGTGCGTGGGCCGCGGCGGCGGTCTCCGCGGCGGGGATCGCGGTGCTGTTCGCGGTGTCGATGCCCGGCGCCTTCGCCTTCCTGACCTTCCAGCGCGACCGCGGCACCGAGGTGGAGTCGCTGGGGTCCCTCGTCTTCCATGTGGCCCGGCAGTACGGCTGGGACGGCCAGGTGCTGCTCAACTACGGTTCCGTGGAGTTCCTGGGCCCGGGCGTCGACCTGGTGAGCACGCTGGCGCTGGTGCTCACGGCGCTCGCCTTCGGCTGGCTGCTGCTGTGGCGGCTGTGCGCCAAGCGGTTCCTGACGCACACGCCGGCCGACGCCGCGTTCGTGGCGGTGCTGATGTTCACGACCACGAGCCGGGTGATCAGCCCGCAGTACATGGTGTGGCTGGTCGGCCTCGCGGCCGTCTGTCTCTGCTTCCGTGCCAGCCGGATGACGGTGCCGGTCGGCCTGGTGCTGATCGCGTCGTTCGTGACGGTCCTGGAGTTCCCGATCTGGTTCTCGCACGTCGTGGTCAGCGACGGCCTCGGTGTCACCCTCCTGTTCGTCCGCAACGGCCTGCTGGTGATCGCCACCGTGACCGCCGCGGTGACCCTGTGGCGCGACACGGTCTCCCACCCCACCCCGACACTCCCCGCTCAGGCGACCCGCACCAAGGAGACCTCGGCGTCCTCCTGACGGCACGCACCGCGGGCGGAGCGAAAGTGGCTCGCGAACGGAGAGCTGAACACGCCCTGCATCCCGCTGGGTTGCGCCTCCCGACCTCAGCCCAGCTGCGCCCGCAGATACTCCCGCCACTGCTCCGTGAACTTCTCCGGTGTCGTGTGCAGCACGTCCCGGAGGGCGTCCTCGACCGCTCCCGTCCGCTCGTCGTGGCCGCCGACGGCCCGGTAGAAGTCGTTCAGGCGGGCCTCGCCCCAGCGTTCGGCGATCAGCCGGCAGGCCAGCCAGCCGCCTTCGTACGCCTGCGCCAGCTGTGCCCCGTCCCCGGTGAATCCGAAGTCCGCATCGTGCGGGAGCGCGGCCGGTACATGCCCGTCCGCGACGGCGCGCTCCAGCTCCGGGGCGATCTGCGTGACGGTGCGCCCGCTGCCGAGGTAGCCGACCCAGTCCGCGTAGCCCTCGGAGAGCCACAGCGGCGTGGCGGCGTCGGTGTGGGCGCGGGTGGCGACGTGCGTGGTCTCGTGGGTGAGGACGACCTGTTTGCCGAGGTCACCGAGGATGCCGTACGCGTCGGGGTTGACGATGATCCGGTCCGCGGGCGCCTTCGCCGAGGCCCCCGCCTCGCCGGTGGTGACCGCCGCGATGCCCTGGTACCCGGACGCCGGAGCGCCCAGCAGCCCCGCCATGCCCTCCAGCGACCGCGGTACGAGCACGACGACGTGACCCGACCAGTCGGTGCCCCACGCCTTGGACACGGCGGGCACGGCACGGTCCGCGAGATCCGCGTAGGCGCGCAGCCGGTCCTGCGACTGGCCGACCCCCATCACCAGGCTGTGCTCGCCCCGTAGGACCGTCACCGCGCCCTGCTCCCACAACTGCTCGCTCGCGTCCTCGGCGGGCTTGTCCGAGGCGACGTACCAGTTACCGTCGGTGCGGGTCAGGCTCAGGGTGCGGGCGGCCGTCACGGGCGCGGTGTCGTAGCCGTCGACGCGGTAGCTCAGCTCGGCGTCGGCGGTGGCCCGGTCGCCGGAGCGGTGGAAGCCGGTCACGCGGTACGACCAGGCCGCCAGCGGCACCTCGCGGAGATTCCCGAACTCGGTGACGGGGGCGCCCGGTTGTTCGGTGGACCGGTACGCCTGCTCGTCCCGGTCCAGGAGGGCCACCGCCCGCCGGTCCAGGACCCGCTGCACCTCGGCCGCCGCGGTGTCCGGGACCGCGCTGCCGCCGCAGCCGACCAGCACGGCGAGCAGCAGCACCAGGGAGAGCCCCGCTCGCGATGCGCGCCTTCGACCAGCCACGTTCCCGATCGTACGGTGACTTCGCGCGGGGTCAGACCCTGGTGACCGACGAGACGGGCATCATGCCCACGGGGTCGTAGCGGACGGGCGCGCCCGGGTAGGGCGCGTGGATCACCTGCCCGTTGCCCATGTACATCGCGATGTGGCTGGCGTCGTCGCGGTAGGCGATCAGGTCACCGGGCTGTGCCTGGGCGAGCGGCACCTGCCGTCCGGCGTACCGCTGGGCCTGCGAGGTGCGCGGCAGACCGACCCCGGCCTGCCCGTACGACCACTGCATGAGGCCCGAACAGTCGAAGCCGCCGGGCCCGTTGGAGCCCCAGACGTACGGGCGGCCGAGCGCGGAACGGGCCGCGGCGACGGCGGCTGCCGCGCGCCCCGACGCGGGGGCCGAGCCCGCGAAGTCGGGCATGTCGGAGCGCCCGGAGCGGGACGCCCGGTCATAGGCGGCGCGCACGGAGTCGGGCAGCGCGTTGAGCAACTGCCGCGCCCTGGTCAGCTTCTGCTCGACGGTGCTCTTGTGCTCGGCGACGGCCTTGCGGCTCTTCTCCAGCTCGGCGAGCTTGCCGGTGGCCTCCTCGCGGTGCTGGGCGAGGTCGCGCATGGCGGACTGGAGCTCCTTGAGCTCGCCGGCCTGGTGGGTGTTGATCCGGTCGAGGACGGCGGCCTTGTCGAGGTAGTCGTCCGGGTCTTCGGAGAACAGCAGCGCGAGGGAGGGGTCGATACCGCCCGAGCGGTACTGGGCCCCGGCGAGCGAACCGAGCGCGTCACGCCTGGTGTTGATCCGCTCCTGCTGCCGGGCGATCTCGTCCTGGGCCTCACTCACCTCCTCGCGCAGCGAGTCGGCGCGCTCGTCGGCCTTGTTGTACGCCTCGGTGGCCTGCTCGGCCTGCTCGTACAGGCGGTCCACCTCGGCCCGGGTGTCGTCCTGTGGCACTGCGGCGGCCGGTACGGCGCCGAGGGCCGCGGCGGCGGCGGACATCACGCAGACGGCGAGACCGGCGGCACCGGCGCCCCGGTCCAGGCCGGGCGCTGCAAAGCGGCGATGGGACCCCACGAGTAGCCGCTCTCCCTTCCGCTGACGCTCCCCCGGAGTTGGAGGAAACGCCGCAGACAGTAGCCGTGCGACTACGCACTGGCCAAAGACCCCGGCGGGCACACAACGTGACACCCCGCCGGAGACGCAGGTCACCGACGGGGTGGGGGGTCAGCCGACGTCACCGCGATTCGCCCGTTCGGGCGGCGTGGCGAGGGCCTTCTCGGAGCGCGTGCGTCAGATCCGGACGCCGAACTGGAAGGGCATGTTGTTGATCGACTCGTAGCGCACGACCGTGCCGGAGCGCGGGGCGTGCAGCACCTGGCCGTTGCCCGCGTAGAAACCGACGTGGTGCAGATCGTCGTAGAAGATGACCAGGTCGCCGACCTGCAGGTCGCTCTGCGAGTAGATCCGGGTGCCGGCGTTGGCCTGTTCCTGCGAGGTCCGGGGTATGGACACACCGGCCTGGGCGAAGGCCCAGGAGGTCAGACCCGAGCAGTCGAACGAGGAGGGGCCGGAGGCGCCGTAGACGTACGGCGAGCCGATCACGGACTGCGCGGCGGCGTACGCGGAGCCGGCGCGGCCGGAGGCGGGAGCGCCGGAGCCGCTCAGCGCGGCGTTCTGGGCGGCGGTGCTGGCCTGCGCCTCCTTCGCGTCGAGGGCTGCCTGCTCCGCGGCCGTGAGGGTGTTGAGGAGCGTGTTGGCCTCGGCGAGCTTGGCCTGGACTTCCTTCTTGTTCTTGGCGAGCTCGGTGCGCGTCGCGGCGAGGTCCTTGAGCTTCTCGGAGGCTTCCGAACGCTGCTGGGCGAGCGCGCGCTGCTTCTCCTGGACCTCCTTCAACGTCTCGACCTGCTGATTGCTCAGCTGGTCCATCGTGGACGCCTTGTCCAGGTAGTCGTCCGGGTCCGCCGAGAGGAAGAGCTGTACGGAGGGGTCGATGGCGCCGGTGCGGTACTGGGCGGTGGCCATCGAACCGAGGCCGTCGCGCAGGTCGTTGAGCTCCTGCTGGCCGCGGGCCACGTTGTCCTGAAGGGTGTCGATCTCCTTCTGGAGCTTGTCCTGCTTCTCCGTGGCGCCGTTGAGCTTCTCGCTGGCCTGCTCGGCCTCGTCCTGGAGCTTGTCGACCTGGGACTTGACCTCGTCCACGCTCGGCTTCTCACTCGGCGCGGCGTTGGCGGCATTCGCGCTGAGGACCACGGCTGCGGCCGCGGCGGTGGTGAGCACGGTCACACGGGCGCGGCTCGGCTGCTTGGGTCGACGGTGGGACGCCACGAAGGCGAGCTCCTTCTTCCTCCAGCCGCCTGCCGATTGCTCCGACGGGCGGGCCCCCTCCGCCGTCACTCCCAATGAGTGATCACCCGAGCAGAGGTTCGAGGCCTGACCCTAGTGACCTTCTTGTGATCAGTTCAAATCCTGACAGGAAAAATCTCGGTCACTGAGGGTTTCTTTGCCGACAACTCACAAGCAGTAATGCGCACTTGACACTACGTTGCGTGAAGGTCGCGCCAATCCGGGCATCACACCCAGACGTTACGCATGGCACTTAGGTTGCCTATGGGGCGTACGCGGCATCCGGCTAGCCGCGTGAGAAGCGCTTGAGGAGCACCACCGAAGCCACCGGCCGCGCACCCGCCTTGGCGATCCCGTCGGCCACCTCACGGTCGGTGGAGACGACGATGACCGGCCGGCCCGGCGGCTCGGCGCGCACCAGCTGGCGGATCAACTCGTCCGCCGTGACACCGGGCTTGGAGAACAGCACGCGCACCCCGCGCGGCGGCGCGAGCAGCACCGGCGCGGCCAGCTCGGCCCCGTCGAAGACACACGTCACCTCGGCCCCGGTCTGCGCGGCGAGCTGCGAGAGCTGCCCGAGCAGCCTGAGCCGCTGCTTCTCCAGCGGCATCTGCGGATAGCCGGTCTTGGTGACGTTGTAGCCGTCGACCACCAGATGGGCCTGCGGCAGTGCAAGGAGCTGATCGAGAATCGCCGGGTCGTGTTCGGAAAGCGCCCGGGTCGCGATGTCCTTCGGCGTCATCCTTCCCGGTTCGACCGCGTCGACCGTCTCGGCGGGCCGCACGGACACGGGCGGCAGTGCGAGCTCCCGCCGCAGCCCCTGGGTGGCCTCAAGGACGGTGTCGAGCAGCAGTCGTACGCGCATGTCCTCGACGCTGCGGCCCTCGCGTGTCGCTCTCCGGGTCGCCTCCAGGGCCGCCTCGGCCTCCCCGAGCCGCGTCTTGAGCCGCCGGATCTCGCTCTCGGCGGCGGACACCTGGACCTGCGCCTCCGCCCGCCCGGTGTCCGTCTCGGCCTGCAGCTTCCGTACGGCCGCCTCGCCGCGCTTGACGTCACTGAGCGCCCCGCGCAGCTTGCGGTGAAGCGATTCGGCTTCCTTCTTCGCCGACTCCAGCTCCGTACGCAGCCGCTCGGTCTCCGCCTTCGTCTGGGCGCGGGCCTCCGCCAGCTCGTGACGCAGCCGCTCCATTTCGGCGCGGCTCTCCTCGTCGGCGCGCTCGGCGTCCGCCCGCAGGGCCTCCTCGCCCGCGGCGGCCACCAGCTTCACCCAGCCCGTCGGGCGCAGCACATAGGCCGCGGCCGCCACGTCCAGCGGATCCGCGGCCGGAGGCGGCGCGCCCGAGTCGAGTGCGCCGGTCAGCTCGGACTGCGCCTCTCTCAGCTTCTCGGCGATGCGCTGTCTGAAGAGAGGGTCCGTCTCCAGCGCGGCCGCCATGGCGTTACCGGCGAACTTGGCCCGTCGATTGGGCGCGAACCGTGCGAACTGCCGCAACTGCGTGGGTAGTTCGCCGATGGTCAGCCCGCCGAAGCCGTCGGAGACGATCTGCACGACCCGCCGGCGCACACCGTCGGGCAGCGGACGGTCGAGCACCTCGGCGGTGCCGTCGTCCGGCTCCCCGCCTGTGGTCTCCACCATCCGTCACCCCATTACGTGTGCGGGGCCCGCTCCCTCAGGAGCCGGCGCCCGGCCTGTCCACTAGTTCCACCTGGTCCAACGCGTTGCACCAGCGGCACCGCACCGACTCGATGGTCTCACTGACCACCTCGCGCTCCTCGACCTTGGGTTCCCCGGCGAGGTCGAGATGCACATACTCGACGACCTTCGACGAGCGGGTCACGTCGAAACGCGTGAGGTTGCCGCAGAGCGTGCAGCGCCACCGGGTCTCGGCAGTCGGGAGGGGAACCGTCATGTGGTGTCGTTCCTTCTGGTGTTCGTACCGCGCCAGTCTCCCTGGCGTGTATGGCTCGTAACCCTAAGGCCTGGCGGGTACTCGACGCTCGGCCGTCCACTGCGGCGAGGCACTCTGTGCGCATCCGTCCTGTTACGCCATGCTCTGCACCATGATCGGCAACTGGAGTACGACGGTCGGCAGGGCGGTGCGGAGTCGGCCTGCACCGGTGACGTACGGGCTGATCGCCCTGTCCTGCCTGATCTTCGTGATCGGCCCGGCGTCCGGCCTCAATCCGGTGTACGGCACCGGGGACGAGCTGCTGGCCGCCCAGCGGGCCTACTTCCGGCGCTGGGGTGTGATCCCCTCCGAACTCCTCACCGGCGACCCACGTGCGGCGCTCACGCCCGCCACGGCCCTGTTCATCCACGGCGGCTGGCTCCACCTCCTGGGCAACATGCTCTTCTTCTACGTCTTCGGGGTGATGACGGAGGAACGGATGGGCCGCGTCGAGTTCGCCCTCTTCTATCTGGGCTGCGGCTCTCTCGCCCTGCTGGGCTACGCGGTCGCCAACGCGGAGTCCCAGCAGACCCTGGTCGGCGCCTCCGGGGCGATCTCCGCGGTGCTCGGCGCGTTCCTGTACCTGTTCCCCAAGGCGCGGGTGACCAGTCTTTTCCCGTTCCTCTTCTTCCTGCCGCTGCGCTTCCCGGCCTGGGTGGTGCTGCCCTTCTGGGTGACCCTGCAGTGGCTGGCGGCGGGCCGCGCCTCCGCCGGCCCCGGGGTCGCCTATCTGGCCCACCTGGTGGGCTTCTCCCTCGGCTTCGGCTACGCGTGGGTGCGTTTCGGCCGGACGACTAGAGTAAAAGCCCCAGCCGCGGCCCCCGAGGGAGAAAACCAGCCGTGATCACCGCGATCGTGCTCATCAAGACCAGCGTGGACCGGATCCCCGAGATCGCGGAATCGATCGCCGCCCTCGACAGCGTCAGCGAGGTCTTCTCGGTCACCGGTACGTACGACCTGATCGCGATGGTCCGCGTGAAGGCCCATGACGACCTGGCGGACGTCATCCCGGGCAGCATCAGCAAGATCCCGGGCGTCGAGGGCACGGACACCCACGTGGCGTTCCGCACGTACTCCCAGCACGACCTGGAGGCGGCGTTCGCGATCGGCCTGGACGGCTGAGAGCCCGCGGCCGGGCCTCGTCCGCACTCAGCCGCTGATGTCCACGGCGGCGATTCCGTCCCCCGAGGGAACATAGAGACGCTCACCGCTGAGCACGGGGCTGTGCTGGTCCTCTCCGGTCGAGTCGCCGAGCGCCTCGCTCCACACCGGCTTGCCGTCCAGTCCCAGGGCGCACAGGACGAGCCCGCTTCGCAGATAGATCCGGTCCCCGCTCACCAGGGGGTCCGGCAGCCAGTCGCCGCCTATCTCGTACGTCCACGCCGTGCTGCCGTCGACCGCCCTGACCGCCTCGATGGTGCCCTGCCCGGTGGTGATCGCGAGCGACCGGTTCCCGGCGACCATCGGTCCACCGTCGGTCTCGTCCGACCACAGCCGCTTGCCGTCCAGGCCGAACGCGTGCCGGTTCACGAGTCCGCCCGACGCGACGACGAGGATGTCGCCGACGAGCGCGGGCCGGCCGATGTCCATGCCCGCGGTGACCGACCAGAGCTCGGTCCCGTCGTCGGCGTCCAGGGCCACCAGCTGGTCGCCGAAGGTACCCGTATAGATCACACCGTCCGCCACCAGGGGGACCTCGGTCGGACCGGCGGGCGTGGCCGCACTCCACAGCACGCTGCCGTCGGCCGCGTAGCAGCGGAGCCCGCCCTCGTCGGTGTCTCCGGTGGCCACCACCACGCCCTCACCCGCGAGAACCGGCGGGGCGTAGCCGTTCTCGCCGACGGCCTCGCTCCAGCTGGGCTTGCCCGCCTCGTCCACCGCGCACAGCCGGCGCCGCACCCTCTCCCGGTCCCACACGACGCAGAAGATTCCGTCCGGGGTGACGACGGGCGTCGACACCGACTCACCGAGCCTGACCGCCCAGCGTCGCCGGCCCGCACGGGACAGAGCGTGCAGCTTTCCGTTCGCGTCACCGAAGTAGACGGTTTCGCCGTCCGGCGACACGGCGACGCAGGGTCCGTGCAGGCCGCCGAGCCCGGCGGCGTCGTACTGCCAGGCGAGCGCGGCGGGATTCTCCACACCCACGGCGGACGCGGTCGCGGGGGGCGTGGAGGTTCCTGCTCCCTGCGTTCCGTTCCCCCGCTGCCACACCCACCACCCCGCTCCCCCGGTGGCTGCGACCAGCGCCCCGCCCGCCGCGGCCGTCAACAGTCCGCGCCTCGAAGGCCGTTCGGGTGCCGGTGAGCTGTTGGATGCCGAAACGCCCGTGACCGTCTCCGGGGCGATGTACTCGACGCGGCTCTCGCCCTCGCCCGACTCGCGCTCCGGAAGCCACCGTTCGTCGCCCGCGACCGTCGCCGGTGCGGAGGTGAGCCACCCCGGCCGCAGAGCCGCCCGCAGGGACGCCGCCGAATGTCCGGCGGCCCCGACCACCTCCCCGGGGGTGGGCCGGTCACCGGGTTCCTCCCGCAGACATGCCTCGACGAGCGGAAGCACGCGCGCCGGAACCCCCGAGAGGTCGAAGTCCCGGGTCACGATGCGCAGCAGGATCACCGAGTCCTGGCCCTCCCCGAAGGGTTCGCGGCCGCTCGACGCATACGCCAGTACGGCGCCCAGCGCGAAGACGTCGCTCGGCGGCCCCACCTCGGAGCCGTTGCGTATCTGCTCGGGCGAGACGTATCCGACCGAGCCGACCATGGCGCCGGTGCGGGTCATCGCCGTCGCCTCCAGCGCCCGTACGATCCCGAAGTCGATGACCCGCGGACCGTCCGGCGCCAGCAGGATGTTGGACGGCTTGAGGTCGCGGTGCACCATGCCCCTGGCGTGGATCGCGGCGAGGGCCTCGCCCAGTGCGGCGGCGAAGGTGAGCACCGCGTCCTCGGACAGCGGCCCGCCGTCGAGCACCGCGTCGCGCAGGTTCGGCCCGTCGACGAACTCCGTTGCCATCCAAGGCCGTTCGCCCTCGGGATCGGCGTCGACCACCCGCGCGGTGTAGGTGCCGCTGCCGCCGACGGTCTGCGCGGCCCGCACCTCCTGGCGGAACCGGGCGCGGAAGGTGCGGTCCTGCGCGTGCTCGGCCCGCACCACTTTCACGGCCAGCCGGAGCCCGGCCCGCGACTCGGCGAGATAGACCTCGCCCATACCACCCGCACCGAGCCGACCGAGCACCTCGTACGGACCGATCCGCCGTGGATCCGTCTCCCGCAGCGCCTGCACTCCCCGTGACTCCCCTGTTCGCCGTACCGCCGCCGAAGGGAGCGTATACGCCGTGCTCCCGTCAGGCGATCACACGGCCGGGACGCAACGCCCGTCCTGCGTGCGGTAGTTCCACTTCGCACCGTCCCGCACGAGCTCCTTGACCGCGCGCACGAAACGCTCGACGTGCTCGTCCGGGGTGCCCGCGCCGAAGCTGACGCGGATGGCGTTGAGGGACTTCTCGCCGGGCGCGGCCTCGGGAGCGCCGCACTCGCCCTGGGTCTCCGGGTCGCTGCCGAGGAGGGTACGCACCAGCGGGTGGGCGCAGAAGAGGCCGTCGCGCACCCCGATGCCGTACTCGGCGGACAGCGCGGCCGCGAAGTGCGAGCTGTTCCAGCCCTCCACGACGAAGGAGATGACGCCGACGCGCGGGGCGTCGTCGCCGAAGAGCGAGAGGACCCTGACCTCGGGCACCTCGGCGAGACCCGCGCGGACCGTCTCGATCAGGTGCTGCTCACGGGCGACGAGGGTGTCGAAGCCCGCCTCGCTGAGCGCCTTGCAGGCGGAGGCGATCGAGTAGACGCCGATCACGTTCGGTGAGCCGGCCTCGTGCCGGGCGGCGCTCTCGTGCCACTCCACGTCCACGCCGCCGTCCGTACGCCGCGACACCTTGCGGCTGGCGCCGCCGCCCGCCAGGTACGGCTCGGCCTCGCGCAGCCAGTCGGAGCGGCCCGCGAGGACTCCGGAGCCGAAGGGGGCGTACAGCTTGTGCCCGGAGAAGGCGACCCAGTCGACGTCGAGGTCGCGCACCGACACCGGGTGGTGCGGGGCGAGCTGCGCGGCGTCGAGCACGATGCGCGCGCCGTGCGCGTGCGAGGCGGCGGCCAGCTCACGCACCGGCCACAGCTCACCGGTGACGTTCGAGGCGCCCGTGACGCAGACGAGGGCCGGGCCGTGGGGGTCGCGGTGGCTGAGCGCGCGCTCCAGGGTCGCGACGGCCTCCCCCGGCGTACGCGGGGCGTTCAGGTACGTCACCCGCGCGTCCCGCCAGGGCAGCAACGCGGCGTGGTGCTCGGTCTCGAAGACGAAGACCTGGCAGTCGGCCGGCAGGGCGGCGGCGAGCAGGTTGAGCGAGTCGGTGGTCGACCGGGTGAAGACGACCTGGTCGTCCGCACGGCAGTCCAGGAACTCGGCGACGGTGGCGCGGGAGTTCTCGAAGAGGTCGGTGGAGAGCTGGGACAGGTACCCGGCGCCACGGTGCACGCTGCCGTAGTACGGGGCGTACGCGGCCACGTCGTCCCACACCCGCTGGAGGGCCGGGGCGCTGGCGGCGTAGTCGAGGGCGGCGTACGTGACCTCGCCACCGGTGACGAGCGGGACGGTGACATCTCGGCCCAGAACAGGCAGAGCTCCGGAAATGTCACGACAAACCGTCTGGTCGGCGGCAACGATGGAAGCAGACATGGCGAACTCCTGTGAGACGCGGGGAACATCACCGCGCGAGCCGGTCCATGGAGGTGGCGCTCAGCGCGGGAACGGGTGAAAGTGATAGGCGGAAAAGGGGCTCTACGCCCTATCGCATTCGCTTGCTCACAGAAGGCTCCCTCGAATGACCAGGACCCCTGGGCCTTAACCACTCAGAAGAGGGCGAGGGGTCCGCGCTTGCCGCAGACCTCGCTGCCTACGGCCTGGTCTTCACCCGGGGCACCCCGCCACGGACGGAGGGTTGCCGGACAGTCGGCCGGGGCCTGATGACTGTCACTCATGACCTGCCGAAAAAACTAACCGAACTGATCGCGACGGCGCAACCCGTGTCCGGATCCCGGAACCCGAAAGGGGCCGGACCTCTTCGCCCCAGCCCCTTTCGAACCGCCTCGCAAGGCGAGCTACGCGTTGGTCGCGGCCACCCAACGCTCGAGCGTCCGCTTGGCCGCCCCCGAATCGACGGCCTCCGCCGCCTGCGCCATCCCCGCTCGGATCTGCTCCGCGAGCGGCCCGTCACCCGGCGACAGGGCCACCAGCGCCGCCGCCGAGTTGAGCAGTACGGCGTCCCGCACCGGCCCCGTCTCGCCGTCGAGGAGCCGCCGCGCCACGTCGGCGTTGTACGTGGAGTCCGCGCCCCGCAGCGCCTCGATCGGGACCAGGTCGATTCCGACGTCCCTCGGGTCGAAGGTCTCCTCGGTGACCTTTCCGTCCCGTACGACCCACACCCGGGACGTGGAGGTGATGGTCAGCTCGTCGAGGCCGTCGTCGCCGCGGAAGACCAGTGAGGAGTTGCCGCGCTCGGCGAAGACGCCCGCCACGATGGGCGCCATGCGGGGGTCCGCGACGCCGACCGCCTGCGCCTTCACCCGTGCCGGGTTCGTCAGCGGACCGAGGGCGTTGAAGACCGTACGAATGCCCAACTGCCCACGTGCGGCGCCCACATGACGCAGCGCCGGGTGGAACTTCACCGCAAAGCAGAAGGTGATCCCGGCCTCCTCGGCCACCTCGGCCACCCGCTCCGTCGTCAGCTGCAGATTGACCCCGAGCTTTTCCAGGACGTCGGACGCCCCGGAGGCGGAGGATGCCGCCCGGTTGCCGTGCTTGACGACCTTCGCGCCGGTCCCTGCGATGACGATCGCCGACATGGTGGAGATGTTGACGGTCTTGGCCCCGTCACCGCCCGTACCGACGATGTCGACGGTCTTCCCCGGCACCTCGATCACGTTGGCGTGTTCGTACATCATCCGTACGAGTCCGGTGATCTCCTCGACGGTCTCTCCCTTGGCCCGCAGCGCCACCGCGAAGCCGGCGATCTGCGCGTCGGTGGCCTCACCGCGCATCATCAGGTTCATCGCCCAGGCGGTGTCGTCCGCACTCAGGTCACGGCCTTCGAGCAGGCCGTTCAGCAACCTGGGCCAGGAGCGGTCCGCCGTGGTGTCGCCTCCAGCGGGGGTCACAGCGCTCATGGTCGCTCCTGGGGTTCTCAGAGAGGTACGCGGGTGGGGGGGGGGCCCCCCCGGGGGGGGGGGCCCCCCCCCCACCCCCCCCCGCGGGGGGCCACAACCCCCCCCCAACCAAAGACGGGGGGGGCCCCGCGGGGGGCGCCCAGGGTGGGTGGGGTG